>PLNE01000001.1 GCA_003141695.1 Candidatus Dormiibacterota bacterium | reverse complement strand
CAAGCTCCAACAGGATCTGATCGAGGCCCTGGAGAAGGGCCTCGCCAGCCTGGTCAAGGAACTTCTCCAGCGTGCTTTCTGGCAGGTCCACCCCAAGGACGAGGTTCTCACCGCCCTCGCACCCATCCTCGTGGGCTTGGCGGAACTCATCCAGGACAAGCGCCCGTTGGCCGAAGACGCCGAACTCCGCCGCCTGATCAAAGACCGTTGTCTCCAACACCTTCGTCGCTTCCAGACCACGGTCCCCGAAGTGTGGGTGGTCGCCGCCACCGCCGATGATCAGGCCCTGGCGGCGTTGGTTGCGCTCATCCTCAACCAGGGCGGGCATGAAGCCCAGATCTGGTCGCAACCGGCGACGCCTACTGGTCGCATCCTTCTGGTCGCTGACCGTGATCCTCCGGCTTATCCTGGGACTGAGCGGCTATCGGCGGTGGGCGGGACGAACATGAAGAGCTTGATGGATCTGTTGAAGACGACAGCATGATGGGATCCCACATGAGGATCCACCGATGACTGGCGAGACCATTCCCAAGCGCATCATCGCTGACCGTATCGCTGAACGCCAAGGCCTTGGCCAGGTCCAGACCCAGCAGGTGGTCCAGGCATTCCTGGATGAGATCGTCGAGGAGTTGGCCAAGGGCAACCGCCTGGAGTTCCGGGAATTTGGCGTCTTTGAGACCGTCACGCGCAAGCCCCGCACTGCGCTCAATCCCAAAACCCTTGAGAAGGTCCAGGTAAAGAGCCGGGTGGTGGTGAAGTTCAAGGCTGGCCGCATCCTCAAGGAAAAGGTCGGGCAATTGGTGGACAGCCCTGTGCCCTCTGACCGTCCTATAATTCCTTTGCCATACGCAGGCAGCGCTTAATAAGCGCCCGGCTGGGGTAGCCTCCCGTTTGCTCGTGCCATAGCCGGCGGAATACCGCGACGGGCGGGAACGTCCGGCCGTCGTGGAACGCTGAATAGCAGGATACGATTGCAGCCGTATCCTCGTCCCGGTCGAAGCCGGTCGGTTTTTTCGTCTTCGTTTTCATAGCCTGGCCCTTTCGTGGCCGGGGTTGCGGACGTAGCGGAATGGAAATGCAGTAGGGTCATGGCGGCGCAGGAATGCGATACCCCCACGGAGGGTCGGTAGGCTCAGGTTCAACTGCAGTGCAATGTCAACGGCCTGGAGACCGGCGGCCCAAAGGGCCACNNGCCAGTACCTCCTCGCGGGGCGGCAGGGCAGCAACGCGCAGCGCCTCAGCGGCGGCACGTTCGGCGTTTCGCACCCGTATCATGGTCCAACGGCTCGGTAAGCCGGCGTCCCGAACGACGGCGCGAATGCGCTCCTTGGTGACGCTGGCCAGGGCTGCAATGGTAACGTGCCGTTGCCCCGCTTCGTGCAGGGCGACGACCTGGGCCTTGGTAATGCGACCGCAGGCCGTGCCGCCCGTTCCAGGTTTGCGGCCCCGTTTCATTTCGTGAATCCCAGGGCTTTGGCGGCGGTACGAATGTTCCGCTCAAAGGACGGGGTTGCGCTACAGCCGGAGGCGACGGGGCGAGTGGTGGGGCGCTTGGCCATTGGGATACCGCTGTCCGTGTTACCGCTGCCTGTCGAGGACATCCAGTTGAGTTCCGATGTGAAAAACTGGCGCGTCATGCTGTTTGTGATCAGGGACACACCTCCGGCCTATGTTTCCCTGGCATCGGGATCGACTCGTCCGGTGCCGACAGCGCCAGCCGTAGCGCACCGTGGATCGGTCGAGGCCGGGTGCGCCGCGCTGAGGGGATTCCTAAGGGGAGGCAACGCGGTTGTGGCATTTCTCCGTCATCTGGATCAATTCCCTCTGCCTCCCCCAATCAGCTTCTCCACATACCTTCCTCAGCCCTTTCTCGCTCGCCTCCGGCTTCCCCTCCTCAACCAGCGGCAGAAATAGCAACGCCTCCTGGATGTCCGGTGCCAGGAGGGTCAGGTTCAGGATCTGGGTCATTCGCGGCTGGCTGACATGGGCGAGGTGCGCCAGGGCCGAGGCGTCCGGCACGGCGCCAGAGAGCAGGAGTTGGTCACATCGGATAGCCAAGGCCATGAGCTTGGCGATGCGCGGGATCCGGCCGGAGGTTGGTGCGACCTGGGCCGGCGGGACCGGCTCATCGCCCTGTCGGACGACACGGCGGAACCCGCCTGTTCGTCCCCCGACGTTGGCGAGATGGAAGCTCCGTTCGACGGTGATGCTCATGCCGCCCCCGCGCGCTGGGCCAGGGCCGCGATGCCGGTGGCCCGGAAGACGAAGGACACCTTGCCGGCCTGGCCATCCACCTTGATGCGTTCCACCAGCAGGCGTAGCAGTTGCGCGCGCTCCTTCGGGTTGAGTTCCGCCCAGACCGGCTCGAACTGGCGCAGGGCAGCGCGTGCTGCTGGCCCTCGCGTGGCGACGCGTTCGGCATCCGCCAACGCCATGCGCAAGCTGGCCACCTGGGCGTCTGCCTGACGTAGCAGATCGTGGTTGCGGTGGTCCTCCGGGCCCGCCCGCTTGGCGGCCTTGGCCGCCTGCGCCGCGACCGCATCGGCGGCCTTGAGCCGGGCCCGCAGATCGGTCATCACGGCGTCCTGTTGGCGGGTGGCCTCCTCGATAACGGCCTCGACCAGCTTGGGATCCCGACAGATGCCCGCGATCTCATCCACCACCCGACGATCCAGTTCCGCTGCGGGAATGTTGGGCATCGGGCAGGTGTCCGCCCCGTGCTCGCGGGAGCGTGCGCAGGTGTAATAGGCATAGACCTTCTGCCCGCGCCGGGACCAGCAGTAGGTCATGCCGCAGTTGCAGGGCGCGCAGAGGAGGATGCCCTTGAGCAGGGGCACATGTTTGGTCTTCGTCTCCGCCCCGCCGCTG
>PLNE01000214.1 GCA_003141695.1 Candidatus Dormiibacterota bacterium | reverse complement strand
CCGACCACCCGCTCGGAGGGGCGATGGACCCGGACCTGCTCGCGGATCAGCTGCTCGATCTGACGGTCCGCCTCGGTGACCTCGGTGAGATCAGGCTTGCGTTCGACGTGGAGGTCGAGGCTGCGCCAGCGGCTCATGGCGATCGCGTCGGCCATGTCGGCCATCCCGTGGGCAAAGCTGAGATCGGGGTTCATGGACCCAACCCTATCCAATCGTCGCCCTGCCGGGCCGAGGGGCGCTGCCGGTAAGCTTCTGCTGCCCACACCATCAAGAGAGAGGACCTGCCCGATGGCACACCGCAAGCTCCCCATTCTCGACCCCACCGGTTTCGTCGTCCTCGGCGAACAGCGGGGCCCGTCGATCCCGCCCGCCGAGTGGCAGGGCCTGGAGTTCATCGACTGGAAGTCCGGCGGCGACACCAACTTCGCACCCCTCGCCTCCGCCCTCGGCGAGATGGAGTGCCGCGGATTCTGGGACCACGGCAAGCCCGACAAGGACGGCATCTGGACCAAGAACCGGGAGATCGCGCCCTCCCTGGTCCGTTACGTCGAGCAGATCGGGGCACGCTACGGCCGCGTGCGGGTGATCGAGCTGAACCCGAGCGACGAGGCCACCGCTCTCCGCCAGCTTCACCTCGACGACAACAATCGGCTCAATCCTGACGGTGAGGGCTGGGTCGTCCGCGCCTGGCTGGAGCTGGACGCACCCCCCGGTTCGACCTTCATCCTGCGCGAGCTGAAAGACGACCCCGCCACCGAGAGCCGGATCCCGCTCCACCCGGGGATGCAGATGGTGATCGACACCGAGAGGCTCTGGCACGTGGTCCACAACCCGGGGCCGAAGCCTCGCCACGCCCTGATCACGTCCTTCGAGTCGGGGGAAGCCCTCCAGGCCTGGATCGACAGCCAGCTCCCCGTCGAGGTGGGCGCCCGCTAGTCGCCTGCCGCGGACCGTGGGGGTGATGGCGACGTCGCCCCCACGGTCGCCGGAGTCAGCCCTGGGCGGTGCTCGCGCAGCCGGCGCAGGTGCCGGAGAACTCAAGGTGGTGGGCGACGTCCACGTAGCCGGCCTCCGCCGCGACCCTCTCCGCCCAGCGCCAGACCACGGTGTCCTCCACCTCCACGGTGCGGCCGCATTCGCGGCAGACTAGGTGGTGGTGGTGCTTGGCGGTGTCGCAGTGGCGGTAGAGGAGCTCGCCGCCGTCTGACCGCAGCGAGTCGATCAGGCCGGCCGCGGCCAGGCTGCGCAGCTGCTGGTAGACGGTGGTCAGCCCCACCCGCTCTCCCCGAGCCCGGAGGGCGGCGTGGAGCTCCTGGGCGCTCCGGAAGCGGTCGGTCTCGGCCAGCACCGCGGAGAGGGCGCGCTTCTGCCGGGTCGACCGGACGTCGGCCGCGGGCGAGCCGGTCGGGAGGGCAGACCCGCTCGCGGGCAGGGGGGAGCCGGTGCCACGTGCCGACGGCGGCTTGCTATCTGGAACCATACCGGATAAACTCTGTAACTGCATCCATTACCGATAAGCCTACCACGGACCAGGGGAAGCTGACGAGGAAGATGATGACGAGACGCGCGGGCAGCCGGGGNNGCCGAGAACGAGTACGCCAACGTCATCTCGCAGATCGGCGGACCGTACGTGGCGGTGAGCGCGGTCATGAGCAACCCCAACACCGACCCGCACACCTTCGAGGCGAGCCCGCAGGTTGCGGAGACCGTCGGTGCTGCCCAACTCGTGGTCCAGAACGGGGTCGGCTACGACGGGTTCATGAACACCATCGAGTCGGCGTCACCCAGCTCCACGCGCAGGGTGATCGACGTCCAGAATCTCCTCGGCCTCCCCAGCAGCACCGAGAACCCTCATCTCTGGTACAGCCCGACCACCATGCCCGCGGTTGCGAAGGCGATCGGGAAGGATCTCTCGGCACTCGCGCCCGCTCATGCGGCGTACTTCACGGCTGAGGTCACGGCCTTCGACAGCTCGCTGGCACCCTGGACCCGGGCCATCGCCGCTCTGAAGTCGAGCTTCCCCGGCGCAGCGGTCGCGACCACCGAACCGGTCGCGGACTACATGCTCCAGGCCGCCGGTCTTGACAACCTCACCCCATGGCCCTTCCAGGCCGACGTCATGAACGGGGTCGATCCGTCCGCTCAGGACGTGAGCCTGGAGCAGGGCTTCTTCACCCAGCACCAGGCCAAGGTGTTCGTTTACAACCAGCAGGTGACCGACTCCCTGACCCAATCGCTGCTGACGCTCGCCCAGCAGAACTACATACCGGTGGTCGGTGTCTACGAGACCATGCCCACCCCCGGCTACCACTACCAGTCGTGGATGGCGGCCGAGGTCCACGCGGTGGAGCAGGCGCTGGCCGCCGGCGTGTCCACGACCAAGCTGTGAACGTCCTCCCCGACCACGGCGCCGACGACCCCATCCTCAGCGTTGACGGCGTCAGCGTCTGGCTGTCCGGGCGAGAGGTGCTCCACGACGTCCGCTTCCGGATCATGCCGGGCGAGTTCACCGGTCTAATCGGCTCCAACGGGGCGGGCAAGACCACCCTCTTCCGGGTCATCCTCGGTCTCCAGGCGTCCAGCACCGGGAGCGTTCTGGTGGGTGGCCGGCCGCTCACCCGGCGCAACCCGATCATCGGCTACGTTCCCCAGAAGGTCTTCCTCGACCCCGACATGCCGCTCCGTGCCCGCGACGTCGTGGCCCTCGGCCTCGACGGGCACCGGCTCGGTGTGCCCCTGGGGTGGAGACGGCGCCGCCAGGCCGTCGACGCCATGCTCGACGCCGTCGACGCGCGGCACTTCGCCGACGCCCGGGTGGGTAACCTCTCCGGAGGTGAGCAGCAGCGCGTCCTCATCGCCCACGCCCTGATCAGCCGGCCCCGGCTGCTGCTCCTCGACGAGCCGCTCGCCAACCTCGACATCCGGGCCGAGGGTGAGGTCGTCGCGCTGCTGGCCCGCATTGCCCGGGAGCAGCGCATCGCCGTGCTCATCTCGGCCCACGACGTCAACCCGCTGCTCCCGGTGTTGGACCGGCTGGTCTATGTCGCGTCGGGGAAGACGGCGAGCGGGACCACCGCCGAGGTGATCCGGGCGGAGGTGCTGAGCGCCCTCTACGGCCAGCACGTCGACGTGCTCCGCGTCCACGGCCGCATCCTGGTGGTGGCCGGGGCGGAGGGACCGTCCGGGGTAACGTTCGAGGAGACCGACGGCGCCGCGGTCGGGCCCGACATCGTCTCGCTCCGATGAACCAGCTGCTCCGCGCGCTCTTCGCGCCGGGTTTCTTTGCGAGCGGGCCGGTGCATGCCGCACTGGTGGTGGGGGCGGTGGTGGCGCTCGTCACCGGAGCAGTGGGGGTCTTCACAGTGATCCGCGGCCAGGCCTTCGCCGGGCACGCGCTCGGCGAGGTGGGCTCGGCGGGGGGCTCGGCGGCGTTCCTGGGCGGCGCCAACCCCCTCTGGGGTTTCATGGGCATCGCCGTCGTCGCGGCCGGGCTCATCGAGCTGCTCGGGCTGCACCGGCCGCGGGCCCGCGACGTCGCCACCGGGCTGGTGCTGGGAGCCGGCCTGGGACTGGCCGCGCTCTTCCTCTACCTGGACGCCACCTCCTCCAGCACCACCGGCGTGGCGGTGACCATCCTCTTCGGCTCCCTCTTCGCGGTGAGCCAGCAGATGCTGCCGAGCATCGTGGCGCTGAGCGCCGTCTCCCTGGTGGTGATCGCCCTCTGCTACCGGATGCTGCTGCTCAGCTCGTTGAGCTCGGATCTCGCCGCCGCGCGCGGGGTCCCGGTGCGCGCCCTCGGCATCGCCTACCTGGTGATTATGGCGGTGGCGGTGTCGCTCGCCGCCGAGACCATCGGGGCAATCCTGGCCACAGCGCTGGTGGTCGGCCCTCCCGCGACCGCACTGCGCCTGACCAAACGACCGGGCGGGGCGCTGGTCGTCGCCGGGCTGGTCGGCGTCGCGGCGGTGTGGCTCGGCATCGTCCTCGCCTACGACAGCTACTACTGGGCGCCGGCCGGGCACGGTTGGCCGGTCAGCTTCTTCGTGGTGGCCCTGGTCTTCCTCTTCTACCTGGTCGCGGGCGCGGTGACGGGCATCGCGGAGGCGCGCCGGAGACGCCACTGGGAGACCGCGCCGCGCCTGGCGGCGAGCGGGTGCGCCGAGCATCCCGGCGACGCGGCGTAAAGGGGGCAGAGAGTGTTCTCCGGCTTCATGGTCAACACCTGGATCGCGGCGACCCTGGTCGCGGTCATCGCCGGCGTCGTCGGCTTCTTCGTGGTCCTGCGCGGCGCTGCGTTCGTCGCCCACGCCATCCCGCACGGCGCCTTCGGGGGCGCGGCGGGCGCCGTCCTCATCGGGGTCAATCCCATCGCCGGGCTCGGCGTCTTCGCCGTCGGCGGAGCGCTCGGCATCGGCTGGCTGGGGAGGCGCGGACGCCACGACGTGGCCACTGCCCTGGCACTCGTGCTGATGCTCGGGCTGGGCGCGCTCTTCCTCTCCTTCAGCGTCGAGTACGCCGCGGCCATCTACTCCCTGCTCTTCGGTGAGGTGCTCGGCGTCCCCTCGGACGAGCTGCTCCCCATCGCCGGACTGGGCATCGCCTGCATCGCCGCCCTCGCGCTCCTCTACCGCCCGCTGATGCTCACCTCCATCACCCCCGAGGTGGCCGAGGCGCGCGGGGTGCGCGCCCAGCGCATCGAGACCGGTTTCCTGCTGGTGGTCGCGCTGGCGGCGACGATGACGGTGCCGGTGGTGGGGGTGCTCCTGATGTTCAGCCTGATGATCGGGCCCGCCGCGACGGCGGGGTCGCTGACGCGCAGCCCGCGCAACGCCATCGGCCTCTCGGTGCTCCTCGCGCTCGCCACCGTCTGGCTCGCGGTCGCGGTCTCCTACCTGACCAACCTGCCGGTCGGCTTCTTCGTGGGTACGCTCGGTGCCGTCTCATACGGCTGCGCGCGGATCTGGACGGCCCGGCGCCGTGGGCGGACGGCGACGGCTTGAGCGAGGCGCGGCGGCCGGCCGCACCGGCTCAGAGCTCTGCGTCCCCGAGCGACATCCCGACCGCCGCAGACCTCCGGGTCAGAGCTCCGCGATCGCGGGCAGCACCTCCCGGCCGATGATCTCGAGCGGTGTGATCCGCCACACGTCGGTGACCCGACCGTGGGCGACCTGGAAACCCCGCTTGTGCAGGTCGCGCAGCCCGTCGACGAGCTCGCCGACGTGCTCGCCGGTCGGGCCGACGTCGAAGTTGAAGAGCACCGTCTTCTCGATCTCGTCGTAGTCGCGGCCCTCGGTCTCGCAGTGCTGGCGGAGCACGTCGAGCTTGTGGTCGAGCTCGGGCCCGGGGAAGAGGTTGCAGGCCTGGGCGTAGCGGGCCACCAGGCGGAGCGTCTTGCGCTCGCCGGAGCCGCCGATGAGGATCGGCGGGTGGGGGCGGCTGATCGCCTGGGGGGAGTTGAGGGTGCGCTCCAGCTTGGCGTGGGTGCCGGTGAAGGGACCGTCGTCGCCACTCCACATCTGCAGGCAGATCTTGAGCGCGTCCTCCAGCAGCTCGAACCTCTCCGCGATCGGCGGGAAGTTGAGCCCCAGGCCCCGCGCCTCCTCCTCGTTCCAGGCGGCGCCGATCCCGAGCATGGCCCGCCCGCCTGATAGGACGTCGAGGGTGGTGACGGCCTTGGCGAGCAGGCCGGGCTGGCGGTACACCACCCCGGTCACCAGGGTGAGCAGCTTGACCCGTGAGGTGTGCGCAGCCAGGTACCCGAGGGTCGTGTAGGCCTCCAGCATCTCGTGCTCGGGGGGCCCGACACCTCGGATCTGGAAGAAGTGGTCCATCACGCTCACCCGGTCGAAGCCCGCCTCCTCGGCGGCCTGAGCGACTCGCGCGAGGTCGTGCCCGAGGCTGTCCGGCCCGCCGGGCCAGGTGTAGTCCGGGATGTGCAGACCCAGCTTCATGGCGCTGAACCTCCTGTGGCGAGACGGGCGGCGTGGGCGGCGAGCAGCCGCGCGGAGAGGGCTGGGTCGACATTACCCCCGGAGAGCACCACGGCGATGCGCGAGCCGGCGGGGGAGGGCGGGATGCGCCCGGCCATGAGCGCTGCGACGCCGACGGCTCCGGAGGGCTCGACCACCAGGTGGAGCCGGCTCCAGACCGCGAGCATCGCCAGCTCGATCTCGGCCTCGGTGACGGTTACCACCTCGTCGACCAGTCGGCGCCGGACGATGACCTCGAAGCCGCGGTCGCCGATGCTCAGGCTGCGCAGTCCGTCGGCGATGGTCGCGGGGGGTGTGGCGAGCCGCTCGTGACGGCTGCTCCGCATGGAGGCGGCGGCGTCCGCCGCCAGCTCGGGCTCCACCCCGATGACCCGGACATCGGGTCGGGCTGCCTTGACCGCGATGGCGCAGCCGGAGATGAGACCGCCTCCGCCGACCGGACAGACCACCGTGCCGAGGTCCGCCAGGTCGTCGAGGAGTTCCAGGCCGATGGTCCCCTGGCCGTGGATGGTGTCCCAGGCGTCGAAGGGGTGGATCATGGCGAGACCGGTGCGCTCCTGCAGCTCGCGGGCGCGCTCTTCGCGGTTGGCCCCGGTCACTCCCTCGCTGACGACGCGCGCGCCGAGGGCCCGCACCGCGGCCACCTTGACCGGGTTCGACCCCTCGGGCATGACCACGGTGCAGTCGAGACCCAGGTTGCGGGCGGCCAGGGCGACGGCTTGGCCGTGGTTCCCCGAGCTGACCGTGATCACCCCGCGCGCGTCGGGCGACCTGCCGAGCAGGGAGAGGGTGGCGTTGAAGGCGCCGCGCACCTTGAACGAGCCGGTCGGCTGGAGCATCTCCGGCTTGACGGCGACACCCGTGGCGATCTCATCAGCCGGCAGTGTGGGCGTTCGGCGCACGTGGCCAGCGAGGCGCCATGCCGCCTCGCGGATCGCTGCGGCGTGCTCGGCCAGGAAGCCGTCGTTGTTGCCCAGATCCGCACCTGCGTCCGTCTCGGTCACCACCTGATGAGGCTACCCGCCCGACCCCGCCCTCTGCTCGGACGGCTGCGAGAGGGTGGTGGGTCAGATGCTCGTACCGACCCAGCACCCGGAAGCCGGTCGTCCGCACTGGCCCACCACCCCCACGCGACCTGGACGGCTCAGTACCCGTTGGCCGCGGCGGCAGACCCCGACGGGGTGGCCGTGGAGCTGCTGCCGAGAGACGGCGTCGCGACGAACCAGATGCCGCCCTTACCCTCACCGTTGGCCTGATCGGATCCGCTATCGCCGGAGTAGCGGTAGAGGGGGTGCCCGTCGTATTCGACCTGGCTCCCGTTGCCCGTGCTGGCCGTGGTGAGGCTCTTCGGCAGCGAGGAGGCGCTCGTGGGCTGCCCGGAGGAGAGCAGCAAGGGTGGCCAGGTGCCGGCGCAACCGCCGGTGCAGCTCGCGGTGGTCGAGGTGTCGTCGGTGTTGTAGTAGAGCGTCCAGCCGTCGGATTCGGTGAGCACCTGCTCGGAGCCGCCGCTCACCGTCGCCGTCCCCACCTTGACCGTCGAGCCGGTGCTGGACGAGGTGCTTCCGCCGGTCGCCGCCGTGGATCCGCAGGCGGAGAGCAGGGCAATCGCCGCCCCGACCCCGACCAGCCGGGCGAGATCCGTGCGGCGGCCGGAGCGCCGCATGTGGCGCCGGAGACCGAGGCGGCGGGGCCGGCGGTCTCCCCGGTGCTGCGTCGAGGTGGCGGTCTCGTCCGCGGCTGGTGCGTTCATGATGTTCTCCGCTGGTCACCTCCGGCGAGCTTCCCCGCCTCGGTGAGGACTGTTCCAATGCCCACCACACGAGAGCACGGACCCCCCGGTTCATCCGGCGATGAACTGAGGACGTCTGGGGAGCGTGGTGGGGGTGTGCAGTCCACCGCCCCATGGAGTGAGCGGATCGCCGTGAGCGCGGATCCCGGCGAGGCCTTCGTGGCTGCACTCTGGGATGAGCATGGAGGCGCGCTGCTCGGGTACGTCACCCGGCTGCTCGGCGACCCGGGGCGGGCCGAGGACATCGTGCAGGAGGTCATGCTCCGAGCCTGGCGGCATGCCGGCAGCCTCGACACGGGGGCTCGCTCGCTGCGACCCTGGCTGTTCACGGTCGCCGGGCACCTGGCCACCGACCATCATCGGGCCCGGCGGAGCCGACCCGAGGTCCTCGGCGCCGAGGCGCTCGACCAGCGGGCGGTGGGCGACGGCATCGACCGCGCCGTGGACGCCTGGGAGGTGAAGGCGGCCTTCGGTGCGCTGAGCCCAGAGCACCGCGGGGTGCTCCTGGAGACCTATTACCGGGGGCGGAGTGTCGCCGAGGCTGCGGCGGCGCTGGGCATTCCGGAGGGGACCGTGAAGTCCCGCACTTACTACGCGCTCCGCGCCCTGCGCCTGGCGCTGGAGGAACGAGGTTGGAGACCATGAACGACGGCTGCGGCGAGCGCCGGATCGCGCTCGGCGCGTACGTCCTGGATGCACTGCAGCCGGTCGAGCGCGCCGAGATCGAGGCCCACCTGGCCGGCTGCGCCGGCTGCCGGGAGGAGCTGGCTGGGCTGGTCGGGCTGCCGGCTGTGCTCAGCCGGCTGAGCGCGGAGGAGGCGGTTGCTGCCGGTTCCGGTGTCGGCGCTGCTGCGGGTGCCGGCGCTCCGCCTGCGCCCGGGCTTCGGGTCGGCTCCGCCGCCGGATCGCGTCCCACTCTCGTGGAGCGGACCATCGCCGAGCTGCGCGAGCGGCGCTGGAGGCAGCGGCTGCGCTGGCGGGTCGGGGTGGCGACGGGCGGTGCGGCCGTCATCGCCCTGGCCGCCGCCGTGGGCGTGCTGGTCGTCACCCGGCCGGCTCCGATCGCGCCCGTGGTCGCGGCTGTCGCACGGCTCTCCGGCGTCGATCAGAGCACCGGGGTCAGGGCCAGCGCCGAGCTGTACGCCGAGACCTGGGGGACCTCCATCCACCTCGACGTCTCCGGGGTCACCCCGGGGGACCAGTGCGAGCTGGTGGCGATCGGGCCGGACGGCTCCCAGCAGGTGGCGGGGACCTGGAAGGTCGGCTACACCGGCGGGGTGGAGATCGACGGGGCCACCGGCCTCACCCCGGGTCAGCTCTCGTCGCTGCAGATCGTCACCACCTCGGGCTCGGAGCTGGTGGCGCTCCAGGGCTGAGACGGGCGGCCCCGATGACGGCTGGGCCACCACCACGACTCCCTGACCGGCTACCCGAGCAGCTCGCTCAGGTCGCCGTTGAGCGGCTGGGCGGCGGCGCCGAGCAGGGGCAGGCCATAAGCCTCCTCGATTTCGCCACCCGCCGCCGGACGAGTCCGCGACCGGCGAGTGATCGAAATGCTCAGTTCCGGAACCGGGACCGCGGGTCGGAGGCTTCCCCGCCCCTACGCCGGTGGCTCCAGCGCCTCCAGACGCAGCTCGAGCGGCGGATGGGTGCCCGCGATGACCCGATCCCAGCCCGATTGGCCCGGTTCCAGCTCTCCGAACAGGCTGAGCGCGCCGTGGAGCGCCCCGCCCCGGCCGCTCGCCGCCACCGCGGCGTCGGCCGCGTACTCCTGGTGCCGCGAGGTGACCGCGACGATCGGCCGGATGACGAGCCGGACCAGCAGCCACGCCGGCCAGAGCACCACCCACCCGACCAGCGCGATGAGCCCGTTCCCCTTTTGGGCCAAGCGGTAGCCGGCGTTGTAGAGGATCAGGAGGGGCAGCCCGCAGCAGCGGACCAGGAGGTCGCCCACGCCGTCGCCCGCCGCCCAGTGGTGGAGGCCGTGGCAGAGCACCGCATCCAGGGCCGCGTCACTGGCGGGCCCGTCCCCGATCTCGTCGCTGAGGAGGCTGCGGCCGACGACCAGATGGCGGGCGTAGGCGCGCACCCGCAGGTCGTCCCCGTCCGCCATCAGCACGAGTGGCAGCGACGCCACGCCCAGGTCCGCGGCCTCCGCCTCGAGGAGTGGCATCACCCGGGCCGCCTCGCGCCGGCTCATGCGCCGGAAGCCGCGGAGGCGGAGCAGCCATGGCTCCAGCGCCACGCAGGCCGCGAGCAGCGCCAGTGACACCAGCAGACCGCCGCAGAGCGCGGCGAGAAACTGGAGCGGCTCGTCGACGACCAGCGAGACGAGGCTCGACACCAGCCCGGCGGCGGCCCCCCGGAGGGCACCTCCGGCGACCGAGAGAGCGGCCCCGCCCGGACTGGTACCGCTGCTGCCGACGAGGGCCGCGCTGATCGAGGAGCCGATCGCGGAGAGGAGGGCGCCGGTGAGGGCATCCGCCACCAGCAGCCAGACCGCGAGCCAGACGCCCGACCAGGCGCAGACCAGGGTGACGGCTGCCGCCGCTCCGCGTCTGCGGACTCCGGTCGTGATCCAACCGGCCCTGCCGGAGTGACCGGCCGGACTGCCGGGTGGGCTTTGCGCCACCGGCGTGGGTGGGGGAGGCGCATATCCGACGGGAGAGGTCACGCCTCGCCCGCCGACACGGGCTGGAGCACCCGGAGGGTGGCCACACGCCGGCCGCCGACGATGCTCAGCACCACCGCCTCGCCCGTCGCCAGCTGCTTCATCACGTTCGGGTCCACGGTGTACCGGTCGATCGCGCGCACCGACCGCCGGGCGGCCTCGCCGTCGTCGCCGATGGTCCGGGTGACCTGGACGCCGCGCCGTGTCCCGATGACGCGGGCGACCGCCTCGGCGTCGTCGGGGCCAACCCGATGGGCGATGATCACGCCGGCGCCGAGGAGGGCACTGCGCAGCGCGTGGGCGGTGCGCGGATCGGGGAGCTGCTGGGTGCTGACCACCGTGCTGACTCGCGCCTCCCGCGCCTGCCGCAGGAGGTCGTTGATCTGCTCGGGGTCGTCCAGGGCAGCGAACTCGTCGAGGACCACCATCGCCGGTGCCGCATCCGGCTGCCCGAGCCGCTCGAATGCCGCCTGCTTGAGGTCCTGGATCAATACCCGGGCCATCAGCGCCGTGTCCTGGCTGACCGCCAGCACCGGTAGGCTGATGTACGTCACGGCGGGGGAGGCCAGCGCCGCGCGCAGATCCAGCTGCGGACCGTCGCCGTCGAAGACGGCGCCGTACTCGCCGTGGAGGAGGGCGCCAAGGCGGCTCCGCATCCCCTCGAACGCGTCGGCGGCGACGCCGCCCCGCTTGGCCAGGTCGGCCAGGTCGTCGGCCAGTTCCGGGGTGACGTCGCGGGCGCGGTGGGCGAGGCCCGGCATCCGGGTGCGGTCGAGCTCGCGGCGCAGCCGCCTGATCGTCACCGGCTCGCCCAGTCCCTGGAGGATGCCCACCAGGATGGAGATCGTCTCCATGGCGATCACCCGGTACACCTGGCCGGCCGGCCCGTGGGTGAAGGCCGAGACCAGCTTGTCCGCGACCTGGGCGCGGCTGCCCACCGCGCAGGGGTTGTATCCGAGCGTGCCCGGGGCGCCCGGGACCACCTCGCGGTAGTCGAGCCCACCGGCGGCGGCCAGCCGCCGGGCCGCCGCTCGCAGGCTCGCCCCCTTGGCGTCGATGACGAGCAGGGCCACTCCGCAGGCGACGGCCCCCTCCGCGAGCCGCTCGGCGGTGGTCGTCTTCCCGGAGCCCGTCAGACCGAGCAGGGTGACGTGCTGCGCCATCCCCTCCGGGACCGCCAGGTCGAAGGGCCGTCGGTTGGCGGTCTCGATCCCGAGCCGGACCTTACCTGCGGGATGCGCGGAGGGGTCCGGTGACGGGGGCGCAGGTGGCCCCGGGGCTCGCGGAAGACGGCCAAAGGGTGGCATTCGGCGGGGGATCGTCTCACGGTGACCGATCGCCCCTGCGCAGCCGGGGCTCGATGAGGTGGTCCAGCCCCCTCTCGTCCACGAGCGTCCGCATCCGCGATACCGCCACCTCGCTGGGGAGGTACCACCAGACGGTGTCGACGTCGCGGTCGACCGCGTAGGCGCCGGCGAGCAGGTCGAGCCGGGCCGATCGCTTCGGGGTCAGGTCCAGCTCGACCGCGACCCGGTGGCCGTCCGCCAGCCGAAGGAGCCCGTCGGGCACACGGCGCTGTCGATCCCAGCGCCCGCCGGCACGGGCGGCCCGCATCCGGTCCCGTCGCAGCTCGCGCTCGGTGGTCCACGCACCTCCCGGGTGGGCGGCCAGCAATTCCTCCGAGAGATCGACCAGGGCCAGGTTGTGGGTGATCCGGGCCAGGTCGAGCGACGCAGGCGCCAGGTCGCAGGCGGCGAGGCGCGTGCCCGCGCGCGTGGCGCGCACCACTGGCGGGGCTGCCACCAGCACGCGATCTCTGACCAGCAGTCCGGCGGCCTCCAGCGCGCGGAGCCGGCGGAGCGCCAGCGGAGCAGCGGTGAAGAAGCGCGTGGCGAGCTGCTCCGGGGTGACCATGCCGTGGCGCACGGCGAAGCGCAGGACCTCGAGGTCGCGCGGTGTGAGCCGCAAGGGTCAGGCCCTCTGAACCCGCAGCACGGGGTGGGCTCGCGCGATGCGGTAGGAGTCTCGGCCCTGGGTCACGACGCCAGGTCGGGAGCAGGCGCGTCGAGCGGCCGGGGGAACGGAGCAGCCACGGCGCGAGACGGTAGCGCTGCCGCGGTGGCGGCTGCGCGATCGCGCCAGGGCTGCCGGCAGAGAGCGAGGCCGCACACCTGTCGCGCGCCGCCCTGCAGATGGAGCGCCCGAGCCACCTCGTCTAGGGTCCGGCCATCGGTGAAGACGTCGTCGACGACCAGGATCCGCCTCCCGGCGGTCCGGCTCCGATCGGGCACGTCGAGGGCAGGGCGGAGCTGCTCCTCGGCGACCCGGCGACGCTGCCGGTGATCGAGCCAGGCGAGCCGCGGGGTGGGCCGCGTCTTGACGATGGCGGGGACGGGACCGGTGTCGAAAGGCCACACCCGTCCGCACGGGACCTGGCCGGCGGCCTCGACCAGCATCAATCGGATGTGGTCGAAGTCGCGACCCCCCTGCCCGACGAAGGTCGGGCTGGCGGTGATGAGGTCAAAGGGTTCAACCAGGTGGCGCCGTCTCTCCATGAGCCCGGCCAGCATCCCGCCGAAGACGGGGGCCCATTCCCTCACCCCCCGGTACTTGTAGGCGTTGAGGGCGGCCTCCAGGGGGCCGGACCGTTCGGCTGCCGAGATGTTCCAGCGGAACCAGCGCGAGGCGCTGGCGCAGAGGGGGTTGGGGCAGCACGCCCGGTTCCCGGTGAGCGACCTCTCGCACACCCTGCAGCGGCCGGCCTCCGCTCCGGGGCCAGCGGCGGGAGGTCGTGCCGTCTCGCTCATGGCAGCGACAAATACACAGTTGCGATGTTAGCCGGCCGGCGGCGGAGACCGTTTCCGGGAGGGCAGAGCGCCGGCGGGGCTGCCGAGGGGATCGGGACCGGCGACACCGTATGGGCGGGGCCGGGCGAGTGCCACTGGCATGGGACCACGGCGCAGCACGCGCTGACCCACCTGGCGATCCAGTAGCCGGGGACGACCTGGGAGGAGCACGTGAGCGCCGAGGAGTCCGCGGTCGCGGCGGCTGCCGCCATGGGCGGCTGAGCGGGGCCGCATGCGCGGGCCGGTCAGGCGGTCGCTCTCTCCGCCGCGACGCGGACGGCGGAGGTCGGACGGGCGGCTATGCTGGGTCCGCCCGGGTTCGCCCCCGAGTTGCTGAACCAGGGGATGGAGCCGATGCCCGTCACGCGCATGAATCACGCCGTCCTGTACGTCCGGGACGCCACCCGGACTGCCGCCTTCTACCGCGAGGTGCTCGACTTCCGGGTGGTCATGGAGATGGCGGGGGGGAGCGCGATCTTCCTGCAGGCCCCGGCCAGCACCAACGACCACGACCTCGGGCTCTTCACGGTCGGAGAGGGCGTTGCCGCCTCCGGCGCCGGCAGGACCACGGTGGGGCTGTACCACATCGCCTGGGAGGTGGACACCCTGGACGAATTGGAGCGCATCCAGGACCTCCTCGCCGAGCGCGGCGCCCTGGTTGGGGCGACCGACCACGGCACCACCAAGGCTCTCTATGCGCACGACCCCGACGGCCTCGAGTTCGAGGTGTCCTGGCTGGTGCCCGCAAGGCTGATCACCGCGGACTCCCACGGCCGGATGGCGCCGCTCGACATCGCCGCCGAGAAGGCCCGCTACGGCGGTGTCACCCGGGGTGGTGTGGGAGTCTCCGTCCCGGCCTGAGGGTCTGAGCGTCGGAGGCGCCGCGCGGCAGGCGCAGGAGGGCTCAGTGGAGGAGGGCCACCACCTCGCGGGCCGCCTGGGACATCGCCGGGTTGAGCTGGTGGAAGGTCCAGATGCCGCGCCGCGTTGAGGTGATCAGCCCCGCCGCGCGGAGCTTCGCCAGGTGGTGGCTGATCGTCGGCTGGCCCAGGTCGAAGGAGGCCGTGAAGTCGCAGACGCAGACCGGTTCGGTGGCTTTGGCGAGCATGTGGATCATCTGCAGCCGCGTCGTGTCCCCCAGAGCCCGGAAGACGGCGGCACATTCCTCGGCGTCGGGCCCGGGGATGCGGGGTGCCACCGGCTGGCAGCATCCGCGGACACGCAGCGGGATCTCCGTGGCCACGTTCACCCCTGTGACTTCGATGGTGGTGAGCATGCCCCCAATTGTACGGATTGACAAGCATCGATGGGAACAGCTATCCTCCCGTCAACAGATCGACAGCCATCGATGCAAGGAGAGAGCGTGACCGACGTGCTCGACACCACCGACGGGGACAGCGTCCGAGAGGCGGTCCGGGAGCGCTACGCATCGGCGGCCACCGCCGTCACGAGCCGGCGCGTGGCGGCCGAGTCACTCCTGCCGACGACCGCCGCCGGCACGTCCTGCTGCGATGGAGCGGCCGCCTGTACGGATTCGTGCTGCAGCCCCGGTGCGCCGGCTGACGTGAGTCGCGCCCTGTACTCGATCGACGAGGTGTCCGCCCTGCCGCCCGACGCCGTCCTGGCCTCGCTTGGGTGTGGCAACCCGACCGCGCTTGCCGAGTTGAAGCCGGGAGAGATCGTCCTCGACCTCGGTTCCGGAGGCGGCATCGACGTGCTGCTCTCGGCGCGACGAGTTGGCCCGACGGGTTTCGCTTACGGGGTGGACATGACCGACGAGATGCTGGAGCTGGCCGAGCGGAACGCGGCGCAGGCCGAGGCCACCAATGTGAGATTCGTCAAGGGGACGATCGAGAGCGTCCCCCTCCCCGGGGAGTCGGTCGACGTCGTCATCTCCAACTGCGTCATCAACCTGAGCGCCGACAAGGGCAGTGTCCTGCGCGAAGCGTTTCGAGTCCTGCGGCCCGGTGGGCGCTTCGCCGTCTCCGATGTGGTGGTCCAGGGCCAGCTCCCGGAGGAGATCCGACGCCGTACGGAGCTCTGGGTCGGCTGCCTCGCCGGGGCGCTCGAGGACGAGGTCTACCGCGGACTGCTCGCGGGCGCCGGTTTCGAGGACATCACCCTGCTGGTGACACGCGACTACACGGCGGAGGATGCAGGACAGGTGGCCGGTGCAGCCGGAGAGCTTGCTCTCTCCGCCGTGCACGGGGGCGGCGGGCGGGTCGTCAGTGCCTTCATCCGTGCCCGCAAGCCCGCCGCACGCTGAGGCGGGTGGGGGATGCCCTCCGTCGCGCGCCGGGCGATGGCCGAGTTCATCGGCACCGCGTGGACGCGCAGAACCGCAGGATGAAGAGGGCGCTGGATGATGGAGGTACGTTGATGAACGGGGAGGACGCATCCCGGGTGCCCGAGGTGCTCTTCGTCTGCATCCACAACGCCGGGCGTTCCCAGATGGCGGCGGGGCTCCTCGACCATCATGCCGGCGGTCGCGTCCGGGTGCGCTCGGCGGGCTCGCAGCCCGCGGACCAGCTCAACCCGGCGGTGGTGGCGGCCATGGCCGAGGTGGGGCTGGACATCTCCCATGAGTTCCCCAAGCCGCTCACCGATGACGCGGTTCACGCCGCCGACGTGGTGATCACCATGGGCTGCGGGGACGCCTGCGCCTTCTTCCCCGGCAAGCGCTATCTCGACTGGGAGCTGGAGGATCCCGCCGGCAAGCCGCTCGTCACGGTCCGCCGCATCCGTGACGAGATCGACGCCCGGGTCCAGGCGCTGCTGTCCGACCTGGTCGGGGGTCTGGCCGAGGGCTGACCGAACCCGTGTGGCCGGACGCCGGCGCGCCCGGCGGGTGGTCCGCCCCCGTATATTCATTCCCAGGACAGACGCGGACGGCGGGGCACGGGGGAGCCAGAGGTGAGGGAGCCGGGGCGGTCGTGAGCGGTCAGGGCGTCCGAGGGATCACCCCATCGCGCGGTTCCGGGGGTGACGCTTCCCGGCCAACCGCCTCGGGGGTGTCGATTCTCTTGGTGGTTGCGGTTGTGCTGCTGGCAGTCATCGGAGCCAGCTGCGGTCAGTCACCGGTTGCCACGGGAGGCTCCTCGCGCGCCGTCACCGCCAGCAGGACGCCGATCGCCAGCGCGACCCCGACCGTCGCGGCGAGCCCGCCGCTGGTCGGGCCGGTCTCCTGGAGCACCGTTTCCAGCCCCAATCCCTCGGGGAGCACCGGCGCCTGGCTCTACGGCCTGACCTGTGTCACCGCTGACGATTGCTGGGGGGTCGGGTACTGGAATTCCACCGACAGCGAGAGTCACAACCAGCCCCTCTTTGAGCACGACACCGGGAGCGGCTGGAGCATCGTGGACGGCCCCGCTGTTCCCGGCAGCACGTCGAGCCAGCTCCAGGCGATGACCTGCGCCGGTGCCGGCGACTGCTGGGCGGTTGGCTATTACGCCGACGCGAGCGGTGCCGACCACACGTTGATCGAGCACTACACCGGCGGCAGCTGGACGGTGGTCTCGAGCCCCACTCCCGCCGGGGATGGGGACATCAATCTCGACGGCGTGACCTGCGTCAGCGCCGACGAGTGCTGGGCGGTGGGCTACTCCGACGCCTCGGGACCGAATTCAACCGGCGTGGGTACGGTGATCGAGGAGTACACGGGCAGCGGCTGGACCATCGTCACTGGTCCGACCGCCTCCGGTGGCCGGACCGACGAGCTGGCCGCCGTGACCTGCGTGAGCGCCGCCGACTGCTGGGCTGTGGGCGCCTACTACGTCGCGGGCGGCAGCGACAACCAGGGGCTGATCGAGCAGTACACGGGCCATGGCTGGAGCGTCGTCTCGAGCCCCCTCCCCCCTGGCAGCGTCGAGAGCTCGCTGAGCAGCATCACCTGCGCCGGCGCGGACGACTGCTGGGCGGTGGGCGGTTGGGGCGACGTCAACTTCGGCGGTCCCACCCTGATCGAGCAGGACACGGGGAGCGGGTGGAGCATCGTGCCGAGCCCGGTACCGCCGGGCAGCACCCAGAGCGCGCTCAACGGCGTGAGCTGCGCCAGCGCCGCCGACTGCTGGGCGGTGGGGTTCTCGGGTGACGAGAACTTCAACACCGCCGCGCTCATAGAGCAGGACACGGGTGCCGGGTGGACCATCGTCTCCGACGTCGCCCCCAGCGGCAACGCCGGCGGCGAGGTGCTGTCAGGGACGACCTGCATGGACACCGGACACTGCGTGGCAGTCGGCTACGGGGGCGTGGTGTCGTCCAGCAACGCTCAGACGCTCATCGAGGGCGCCTAGCAGGTTCGCCAGGGCGCTGCCGCGGAGGTCCCGGGAACGCTGAATCCGCAGCGTGAGCTGCGTTACGCTTTCCCCTCCCAGAGTGGTCTTAACTAGTGTGAGGTCCCAGGAGAGTACGTGGTCCAACCCGACACTAGGCGGCCCCGCGGAGGACCTCCCGGCGATTGACGACGCGGAGTTCTCGGACAACCTCGATCAGACGCGTTTGGACGCGTACCGCCTAGCGCGCAGACTGGGGTGGTCCCACGACGACGCCCTGGACATCGTCCAGGACGCGTCGCTCAGAGCATGGCGATACCGGCATACACGTCGAGGGCTATTTCGGCCTTGGTTCCTCGCCATCGTGTATCGGGAAGCGCATCGAGGCCGCCGACGCTGGCTCACGGTCCCCGTTTTCTGGCGCGAGAACCCCTCTGAGCACTCGTCGGATCCCACCCTCAGTGGTGACCTGGGTGGCTGCATTGCCATGCTCCCTGGCCGGCAGCGCGTCGCCCTCTGGCTGCGCTTCGGTGTCGACCTACCCTTCCCTGAGATTGGCCGAGTCATGGGCATCAGCGAGCGAGCTGCGATCCAGCTCGTCTGGCGCGCCCGCCAGGCACTGCGCCGGACGTTGGTGGGCATTGGAGGCAGCGAGCCATGAGGGACTCCCACGACCGAATCGACCAGCAGCTCCGAGACCACTACCGTCGCACCGACACCGAGGACCCCGAAGAGCTCCGTCGACTTGGCGGACCACACTCGGTGGATGGAAGTGCTCCCGAGGGTCGAGGCCCTCGGATGCGCCGCTCACTCATTGCCACCGTGGTCGTGGTCGCCGTGGCGGTGGCGACCGCTGTTCCGCTCACGGTAGCGCTGACCCAGCGTCACGCTGGGCCCGCTTCCGGGCTCTCGCCGAGCCCAAGCCTGTCTGTCACTGCTCAGCCGTCCCCGCTCTCGCCGAGCCCAAGCGCGACTGTCACTGCTCAGCCGTCCCCCCTCGACAGCCTCAACGCATACGTCACCAGCGAGAGCGCGGGTGAGGCACAGGCCGCCAAGCTCGATCCTTCGCAGGACACGTGGGGGGACTCCAACGCCGCAGAGCTCAGCGCGCCGGTTCCGTACGACGGCGGGTACGTCGCGGTGGCGGCCTTCGGCTTTGACCCGAACGGGCAACCGGTGCAGGTGCTCTCCTACGCGGGCGGATCGTGGACGGTCGTCGCCACGCTGGCCTTTCCGGCTGAGCCGGGCACGATCGCCCATCCGGACTCTCTCGACCTCTTCGGCTCCACCGACGACACCGTGGGCATCTCGGTGGGCTACGCGACGGGGAGCGCGCCGGACTTCCTGATCCCATTCGCGGGGGGCGGCTGCGCGCGGGGGCCCGTGGTCAGCGACGCCAGCGGCACCTGGCAGTACCTTCCTTTCGTATACGGCGGCCAGACCCCGACCACCGAGATCCTCGGCGGCAATCCCCGCTTCGACGGCGGCACGCTGATCTCGGACAACGACTGCGCGGCCTCTGTTCCCCAGGACCAGCGCGTGACGTCGACCTGGACCTACGACCCGTCCTCGGGCGACTTCACCGCTACTGAGCAGCCCGGCTGGCCCAGCAACCCCTAAGAGCTTGCGCCAATAGGCGATTGGTGCGTTCATGGCGGCGGGGAACACGGCCCTACCAGCGGGCGCGTAACCAGCTCACGTCCCCTGCGTTTCACCGGCGATGAGTCGGACAGTCAAGCGGTACGCGATCCTCGGAGCGGCCGTCGCGGTCATCTTGTTTGCCGCCGGATGCGGGACCACCGCGACCCCTACTGCCTCCGCGGGGACCTCTCGGGCGACCTCAACGGCGGTTGCTACCTCGAGCCCCACCCCTTCGCCGGAGGCGTCCGCGAGCGCCACCGCCCCCACCGGGAACACGTCCTCCACCTGGCAGGTGGTCAACGCGAACGCTGCCGCCGGCGCCAGTCTCAATGGAGTCGCCTGCGTCACCGACGACGACTGCTGGGCCGTAGGTGGCATCGGCGCCGACACGGTCGCCTCCGGCCCTCTCATCGAGAACTACTCCGGGGGTTCGTGGGCGGTGGTCCCGAGCCCTGCCCTCTCCGGCTTCGGCACCCTCTCTGCCGTCTCCTGTCCCTCTTCCGACGACTGCTGGGCTGTCGGAGACGTCGCACCGCAGGCCACCGACTCTGCGAGCGTGGCACCCGTCATCGAGCAGTACACGGGGGGCGCGTGGGCGGTCGTCGTCGGCCCGCAGTTGAGTGGCAGCGGCTACCTGACCGGCATCTCGTGCCCGACTGCCGGATCCTGCTGGGCCGTGGGTACTTCGCTCGCCCCCAATGGACATGGAACGCTCATCGAGCAATACGCGAATGGCGCCTGGACAGTCGGCACATCCTCGCCCATCGAGAACGGGGCACTCGGATCCATCAGCTGTACCGCGTCAGATGATTGCTGGGCGGTGGGGGGCGCGGCTGGAAGCACCTCATCGAGCCAGACCCTGATCCTCCATCTCGCAGGGAGCAGCTGGACGTCGGACAGTTTTTCCACCCCGGGAGGCCTGATGTCGGTCACCTGCATCTCCGCCAGTGACTGCTGGGCAGCCGGAAGTCAGGAGGACCAACCCCTGGTCATCCAATACTCGGGAAGCACTTGGGTGACAGCCGCGACCCCGCCAATCACGGGCGGCGGCCAGCTCGACGGGGTTGCCTGCGGGGCCTCCGCTGACTGCTGGGCCGTGGGCACCGTCCTCGGGGAGGAGGGGGAGGCTGACCTACCCCTCGTCGAAGAGTGGGACGGGAATGGATGGACCCAGGTCGACGGCCCATCCGTCTCCGAGTACGCCGCCCTCGACGGGGTCACATCGTCTGGGTCCGGAAGTCCTTGGGCAGTCGGGTACAGCGGTCAGCAGTACGCGGGCGCCGCGCTCATCCAGACCGACGGCTAGTGTCCTGTACCGGAGA
>PLNE01000056.1 GCA_003141695.1 Candidatus Dormiibacterota bacterium | reverse complement strand
CACGGTGGTCGCGGCGGGAACGGGACCGATCGACGTGTTCTGGTCCGGGCTCGACGGCAGCCTCTGGCACGAATGGTTCGACGGGCAGTGGAACGGCCCCGTCAGCCTGGGTGGGCATCTGGCCTCTGACCCCCATCCTGTCGCAGGCATGCTGGGCAGTGTCGTCGTCCTCTGGCAGGGGACCGACGGAACGCTCTGGGCGGACTCCTGGGCCTCCCGGTGGAGCGGGCCGCAGCAGCTGACGACGGCAATGCTGGGTGGTGCTCCGCAGCCGGTGGCGCTCGACAGCTCCATCTACGTGCTCTGGCGAGGCACGGACGGCAACCTATGGCACGACCTCTGGGACAACGGATGGACGGGCGCAGCCCTGGTCGGCGACGGGCCGCTGGAGAGCGATCCGCAGCCGGTGGCCACCGAGGGGATAGAGGACGTCTTTTGGGGCGGCACCTACCAGGGCATCTACCTGGCCCAGAACCTGCCGTGGTCGATGAGTCAGCAGCGGGTCCTGGGCTCCGGCGGACCGAGCTGGACGGGTCCTCTGCGACTGGGCACGGCCGGCTGAGGCGGGGCGAGGCGTATCACGGAGTGGGCCGGGCGTTGATGCCGTCGCTGGGGTACGTTAGGGTCGCATGACTCGCGGCATGACTGTCCCGGACCCCGATCCGCTCCGCCAACCGGACAATGACCTCCATCCTGGGCCAGACCGGCTCACCGCCCTCGATCTGCCGCGGTACCGCCAAAGGCACAGCCGGCAGACGGGTCGTGGCCACCTCGGACTCCTCACGGCCCTGCTCCTCCTGTTCATCGCCGCTGCTTTTGGAGCGTTTCTGCTCGTGCTGGTCCAAGCCCCCGCGAAGGTGCCGTCCGGCCCGACCTCCGCGACCTCGACTCCGGCAGCGCCGGCGACAACCCCATCCCCGGCCACCGCGACGATGACGACGAGCCCGAGTCCGTCCGTGAGCGCCACGAGCTCGGCGACGACACCGGCAGCGCAGGAGGCGGCGGCGCTGGTCCTCTTCCCTGCTTCCGGCAGCGCCTGCGGCGATGTGACCGGGGACTACGCGTCGTGCCCGGTGAGCTCTCGCATGGAGCAGCGGCTGGCCGCGCTCTACGCCGTGGCCGGCCGCCCATACCGCCCGATGTGCCGCTGCAGCCGCAATTGGGACAGCGTCGACATCTCCGAGACGGCCGCTCCCAGCACCCTGGACGTGACCTTCACCTTCCCCGGCGGCCGGGTGACCATGATGGTGTCGATGGTCGCCGGCCCCGGGGGCTCGGAATGGGTCGCCGACGACACGACCTGCGACGGGGCCGACATCTACTCGCAGACGGACCCGCCAGCCTGCTGGGCGCCCGGGTAGAGGGCGGGGAACCCGGACCTGGACCCGGGCGGAAGGTCGCGGCCTACAGGATGGGCGGCGGGGGAACGTCCTTCGGCGGCATGGAGCTGATCTCGGGGCGGACCTCCGGGGTCGACGACGCTCCGGCGACAGGCAGGGACGGAGACGGTGGGGGCTGGGCCACCTCGGGATTCGGGCCACGTGCAACCTCGCCGGTGGGGAGGAACTGAGCGCCCCAGGTGCAGCCGCAGGGTGGGGGCGCGGAGGTGGCGCCCGCCGGAAGAGTGGTCGGTGGGGAGGCGCTCGGACCCACGGTGCCGATCGCCGGGTCGGCCGATGGGGTGGAAGTGGGCAGAGGGGTCGCCACCGCGGTGGGCGTCGGCGGGGTGACCCGATAGCCGGGTTCGACGGGAGAGGACGGCGCGGTCTCGCTGGGGAGGGCCGGCTGAGATCCCGGCCCGACCGGGCCCAGGTCCGAAGCGGGAGCCACTGACGACTGCAACCAGCCGAGGATCGGGAGTCCCCAGCGCGGCGGCATGTAGGTGGGATCCCAGGTGCTGCCGACGTCCCCGCCGATCGGGAGCTGGGCATAGCCGGTGGGGTCCGGGTCACCCCAGTTCTGCTCGACGATGTTCACGTAACCATTGCCGACGCCCGAGACAACAGCGACGTGGCCGGAGGGGTCGAACGAGGTTTGATCAAAGACCAGGAGGTCGCCGAACGCCGGGAAGACGGTGCCCCCGTTGGGCTGCTGGAGGAAGGGCGGGGTCTGGTACGGGCCGGTCGCGTACATCTGGTAGGCGTAGGAGGCGTCCCAGCCGTTCCAGGGATCGCCGTAGGCGATCTCCGCCCATCGCGCCGCCAGCTCGAAGCACTCGTAGTCCCAGCCGTAGGGTCCCCACTGATCCTGGTTCCCGGTACCGTTGCTGTAGACGTTGAGGTCACCGAGAGAGGCAGAGGACCCCGCCCAGCTGCTACCCGGGACCAGCACCGTGCCCCATGGCACGGTGGCCGCCCCGACCGGTGGGGCGACGCTCATCATGGCCGCAGTCAGGGCAACGCCGGCCACGATGCCCAATAGAGGGCGACCGCGGAAGTTCACGCGCCATCCGGTCACAGCGCCCCCACCATACGGGCGCGACATCGCCAATCTAGCGTAGCCACCGGCCGGCGACGCCATCGTTACCCGCTCATCACACCACTCGTCCTCGCCATCCGAGCTGAACGGGGGTTTCGTGAGGAGGACCTCCGGGCCGCGCCTCCCCGATCCGGCTATTGAAACCAGCCGACGGCGTCGATGATGAAGTCGATGGTGCCGAGCGAGTTGTAGACGTCGATCCTGCCATCGGCGGGGACCGCGACGATCACGCAGTTGGCGATGTTGGTGAACGCGGGTGGGTTGAGGTCTGAGGTCACCGGTGTGGAAGCGACATCCGGGTAGACCGTGAGGAAGGTGGCGGCGGTCCCACTCACCGCCGTGACGTTGGCGACGAGGGCCACGATGCCCGTCGCCGGCAGCGGGTAGGTGCCGTCGATCTGAACCGCCACCGTCTGACCGGGACCGCGCGGCTCCCCGGCGCATTGGGTCCCCTGGGTGTATCGGGTGTCGCAGATCCGCGAGGGGCCGAGGGCATAGAAGAGGGCCCCGCCGGTGTCCGAGCCGTTGCCGAACCAGCCGTTGACATCGACGACGACATTGATGGTGCCGAGATCGTTGAAGACGCAGACATAGCCGGTTCCGCCATACGGGGTGATCTCGGCGACGACCCGATTCGGCTGGTTGGTGTTGGCAGATACGTTGAGGTTCGAAGCGGCCGGTGGTGCGCCGCAGGTCGGTGGTCCGGCCCCACTGGGGGTCGGCGGGTAGACGGTGAGGTAGGTGAGGGTGCTCCCGCTCACCGCGGTGAGGTTGAGGACCACCGCCTCGGCGTCATTGCCCGTCGACACCCCGGTGGTGCCGTCGGTTACCGCGACCAGCCGGCTCTGGCCGGCCGTCAGGGGGTCGCTGGTCCCGGGGTTGCAGGCCGTCCCCTGCCCGCCTCGGGTGTCGCACACCCGGACTGGGGGTGACAGGGCGTGAAACTCGCCGGCCGTGCCGGAACCTCCGCTGAGGTAGTACCCCTCGACATCGACCACGATGTCGATGGTGCCGGCTGCGTTGAAGATGTTGACGTACCCGGGGTTGC
>PLNE01000050.1 GCA_003141695.1 Candidatus Dormiibacterota bacterium | reverse complement strand
TGGGGGTCGGCGTGGGCGTGGGGCAGGCGGTGACGTCGGCGTTGACCGGGCCGGCGGTCACGGTGTGACTGACGTCCAACCGGGCGTAGAGCACCGCGCCGAACGAGTGGAGGGTTTGGAAGGTGTACGACGGAGTCGTTGTTTCCGAGGGACCCGTTGTCCAGGGGTTCGCGCCGGTTGCCGAGTAGTCGACCGTGTAGCTCGTCTCCGTTTGGCTGACGCTGACCTGCCAGAGGTAGTAGGTCGCCGGGGTGGGGCTGCAGACCGCGGTCACCGACAGCGCCGAGGTCCCCGTCAGGGTGGCGTGGGTCCCACCGCCCGAGCCGTGGAGCGTGGGAGCGGCGGCCACTCCCAATGCACCAGCCACGACCAGTGCGAGGCCGCCCGCGACGGCGACGGAAAAGCCCGAGAGGCGCCGGCCGGGCCGGCGGCGGGCGAAGGGGGCTGGCGTCGCCATGCGAGATCTCCTGGTAGCCGAGTCGGGCTTGTCCGGTCGCCCGTGTTCCGGCCGCTGGCGATCATGGTCACGCCCGATCGGGACGCGGGGCCGCCCTGTCTCGCGGCTTGTCACGCCGCCGCCATCCTTTCGCCACGCTTGGACCACGCCATGCAACGCCATGGTGGTTCCCGAGATCGGCCCGCGTTCGGGGCCACCCCACGACCGTCGCGACCGTCTCGCGCGTCAGGAGACAACCGTCATCGAGGCCTTCGCCGCCCCGGCGTCCGGCCCATTCGGGCTCGCAGCACCGATCCGGGTGACTGCGCCTCCGGTGGAGCTCAGAAGGTCCGGCGCCTCCACCAGCGTCGAGCCCGCCGACGCAGCTCGTCGTCGAGCTCGTCGATCCTCATCTGCAGCTCGTGCATCCGGGCGAGCGCCGACTGAGTGTTCGCCTCTGCGTCCTCGACCAGGGCCATCTGCTCGTCGAGCCGGGCGCGCAACTCGTCGGCCTGCCCGAAGGCCTCGCGAGTGCTCTCCTCGGCGCTCTCGATCGCGGAGATCTGCTGGTGGATCACCCCGATGAGGTCGCGCTCGCGCTCAAAGGCGAGCCGCTCGGCGGCGGCTCGGGCCTCGATCTCGAGGCGGGCACGCTCGCGCCAGTCGGCAAGGCCCCGCTCCAGCAGGGCGACCCGGGCGTCCTTCTCGACGAGCAGCTCAGCGAGCTGGGCCAGCTCGATGACCTGGTCGATCTCGTGGAGCTGGTGGGGGAGGATCGCCGACTCGACGGCGGCCTCGATTGCAGTCCACGAGGCGACCCGGGGCTGGGTGGTCGGGTGGCCGATCAACTCGACAACGGGGTCGTCCACGGCGGGCGGCGCCGGAGGAGTGGCGCTGAAAGCCCGGGGCGGGCTCTCGTTCAGGGCCGGCCCCTGCGGGCGTAGGCCCTCGGACGCGGGGGCGTGTGCCTGAACCGCCATGGGTCGAACCTCCTGCTGCGACGTTGAGTGGGGATGAGGGACAGACGGCGCAGAGGCTACACCACTCCGGGCGGCTGTGCATGCCGAAGAGAGGAGACAGTCCGGCGCGCTACGCTCCAGGGTCATGAACGCTAGGGACCTCGACGCCTACTGCGACGCCCACCAGGCGCGCTTCATCGATGAATTGGTCGAATTCTGCCGTATCCCCTCGATCTCGACCGACCCCGCCCATGCCGGCGACGTGCGGCGCAGCGCCGAGTGGCTCGCCCGGGGGGCTCGGGATGCGGGCTTCGCCACCACGGAGCTGATCGAGACGGCCGGGCACCCGGCGGTCTACGCGGAGAGGATGGTGGATCCGGGGCTGCCCACCGTCCTCATATACGGGCACCACGACATCCAGCCGGTCGATCCCCTGGAGGAGTGGACGTCGCCGCCCTTCGAGCCGCGCATCGTGGGCGGGGAGCTGCGCTGCCGCGGCGCCGCCGATGATAAGGGCCACGTATGGATGCACCTCAAGGCGGTACAGGCCCACCTGCGCACCCGCGGCGAGCTCCCGCTCAACCTCAAGCTGGTCGTGGAGGGGGAGGAGGAGATCGGCTCGGCCCACTTCGAGGAGCTCATCGGGGCGGAAGCCACCCGGCTGCGCGCCGACCTCTGTGTCGTCTCCGACACGGCGATGCACGGTCGCGGCCAGCCCTCGATCTGCGTCGGGCTGCGGGGACTGGTCGCTCTCGAGGTGGAGGTCACGGGCCCGGCCCTGGACCTGCATTCGGGGGAGTTCGGGGGCGCGGTCCTCAACCCTCTGGAGGCGCTCTCCCGGATTCTCGCCTCGCTGCGCGATCCGCGGACCGGGCGGGTGACCGTCCCGGGCTTCTACGACGAGGTGGTGGAGCTGACCCGCGAGGAGCGGACCCAGGTCGCGGCCTCCCCCTTCGACGAGGCCGCGTTCCGCGAGGTGGCCGGCGGTGTTCTCGCCACCTTCGGCGAGAACGGATACACCACCACGGAGCGCCGGACGGTGCGTCCCACCGTGGAGATCAACGGGGTCTGGGGCGGCTACCAGGGCCCCGGCTCGAAGACCATCATCCCGGCTCGGGCGGGAGCCAAGATCACCTGCCGGCTCGTGCCACGCCAGCAGCCGGAGGTGATCCTGGACCGGGTGCGGGCGGCCATCGAGGCCGCGACTCCGGACGCCGTGCGGGTCACGGTCACGCCGGGAGGCGGCAGCCGCCCGGTGCTCACGCCGGTCGACCACCCCGGGGTGCTGGCGGCGTCGCGCGCCATGAAGGAGGTGTTCGGCGCCGAGGTGTACTGCACGCGGGCCGGGGGATCGATCCACCCCGTCGAGATGTTTGACCGGCTGCTCGGGCTGCCCTCGGTGCTGGTCGGGTTCGGCCTTCCCGACGACCGCATCCACGCCCCCAACGAGAAGTTCGACATCGGCCAGTTCCGCTCCGGCATCCGGGTGCTGACCCGGCTCTGGGATGAGCTGGCTGAGAACCTGCAGCGGACATCGCCCGGGGAGTCCTGAGCAAGCGGCTGCGGGGCCGATCCCGTGTAAAGGTGTCTTGACAAGGGCTCCCCGCGGCGCGTATCGTGCGCCGCGGTTGGATTGGCCTTGGTGGTGGTGGATACGATGAGCTGGCAGCCTCCCTCGGCGCCGCCCTCGGGCGGCTACGCCCCGTACCCGGGCGGCTATGCCCCGCCCCCCGGTGGCTACTACGCCCCGCCGCCGGGGTACCCGGCGTACCCGGGCCCGTACGGCACCCCGGGCCCGGGTCCCGGGTTGGTGTACTCGGGCTTCTGGCGCCGTTTCGGCGGATACCTGATCGACGGGGTGGTGATCGCGGTGCCCGTGGTGGTGGCGCTCTTCGTCATCTTCGGGTCGACGCTGAACACCTACTTCAATCAGGTCTCATCCAGCGAGCAGGCGGGCACGGTGGCCCCGCAGCTGGTGCTCCCCTCCAGCGGGCTGGTGCCCTACCTGATCTTCGACTGCGCGCTCGCGGTCCTGTACTTCGGGGTCCTGGTGTCCGCCTGGGGCAGCACCCTGGGTCAGCGGGCGGTCGGAGTTCGAGTCGTCTGCCAGGAGGACACCACCAAGAACCTCCCGATCGGGCGGGCACTGCTCCGTGCCGTCGTCTGGTGGGGACCCGCCCTGGTCAGCTTCGTGTCGGGTGTCAGCACCATCGTCGAGCTGGCGGTGTTCCTCGCCTTGCTCTGGGTGGCCTGGGACCCCCGGAAGCAGGGGTTGCACGACAAGCTGGGTCGGGCCCTGGTGGTGCGGCCGGGTCTTCCTGCGCTGGCGGCGTACGGCCAGCCGGTGTACCCGTATGCCGCGCCGGGCTACCCGGCCGCGCCCCCGCAGTACCCGGCCGTAACTCCGCAATACCCCACCGCACCGCCCCAGTACCCGCCCCAATCCCCGTACCCGTCCCCGTTCCCGTCCCCGTCCCCGTCCCAGTACCCACCGACGCCACCGGCCGTCCCCTGAGCGAGGCGCACGGTAGGTGCGGCGCGTATGCTGCGCTGACGTGATATCGACCATGCCGGAGCCGACGTGAGCACGCAGCCGCCGGTCACGCCGGCTCCCGTCCCGGCTGGCTACCCACCGTACCCGTACGGGGCGCCGCCCTACCCGTACGCGGCGCCACCCTACTCGTACGGGGCGCCGCCTTATCCCTATGCCGCGCCGCCCTACCCATATGCCCCGCCGCTCTACGCCGCGATCCCGGCGTGCCCGGCTCCCGGGTTGGCCTATGCCGGCTTCTGGTGGCGGGTGCTCGGGTATCTCCTGGACGGGCTGATCGTCGGCATCCCATATGGCGTCGTAGTGGAAATCCTGGTGCTCCAGCCGATGCTGAACTGGCTGATCAACCAGGTGAACCAGTTGGGGCCCGGAGGCGTCCCGGTGCTGACGCCGAACGAGTTCTGGCAGATCGTACCGGTCGCCAACCTGGTGCTTGCCGGCGTGGTCGGCGCTGTTCTCTACGCCCTCTATTTCGGGGTGGCGGTGAGCGTATGGGGCAGGACGGTCGGGCAGCTCGCGGTGCGGGCACGGGTGGTGCGCAGGGAGGACCTGACCAGGCGGCTGCCCCTCGGCCGCGCCCTGGCCCGGTCGGCAGTGTTCTGGCTGACGCCGATTTCCAGCGTGATCCCCTTCTCATTGGGGTCGGCCTTTTGGCCCGCGTCCCTAGTCGGCTATGCCGTCTCCCTGCTGGTGTTCCTCGCCCTGCTCTGGGTGGCCTGGGACCCCCAGAAGCAGGGGTTGCACGACAAGCTGGGCCGGGCCCTGGTGCTCAGGGATCCGCCGGCGCCGGTCCCCGTCGCGTACATCCCGCCGCCGTATCCGTACCCCTACCCGTACCCGTACCCGTACCCGTACCCGCCCCCGGGAGCACCGCAGCCGCAGCCGCAGCCCGGGGCGCCCGGCCAGCCACCCGCCACCTCCGGGCAGCCGCCCGCCACGCCCGATCAGGCGCCGTCGACCCCCGCGGCTCCCTAGCGGACCCCGGAGGTCAGAGGGGCTGGCCGGCCCCATTGCCCGGTCGATTGGACCGCCCATCGTCGCCCTCTGGTGATGACCTACGCCCCTGACGTCGGAGGGGTCCCGAAGGCTATCCTCCGGCCATGACCTTTATCGAATCGATCTCCGCCCAAGAGGTTCTCGACTCCCGGGGCAACCCGACCGTCGAGGTTCACGTCGAGCTGGCCAGCGGCTTCGAGGGCCAGGCCATCGTACCGAGCGGTGCCAGCACCGGCATCCACGAGGCCGTCGAGCTGCGCGACGGTGACGCCTCGCGGTACGGGGGCAAGGGCGTCCTCCAGGCGGTCAACAATGTCGTCGAGGTGATCGCCCCCGAGGTGATCGGCATGGACGCCCTCGATCAGGGGGCGCTCGACGCCCGCCTCTGCGAGCTGGACGGCACTGAGAACAAGGGCCGCCTCGGCGCCAACGCCATCCTCGGGGTGAGCCTTGCCTCTGCGCGCGCCGCCGCCGAGTCGACGGGGCTGCCCCTCTACCGCTACCTCGGCGGCGTCGGTGCCGTCACGCTCCCGGTGCCCCAGTTCAACTGCCTCAACGGCGGCGCTCACGCCCAGACCTCGGTGGACTTCCAGGAGTTCATGTTCATTCCGCTCGGGCTGCCGAGCTTCGCGGAGGCCCTCCGTGCCGGAAGCGAGTGCTTCCATGCGCTGCGCGCCGTCCTCAAGGCCAAGGGGCACAGCACCGGGCAGGGCGACGAGGGCGGCTTCGCCCCCTCCCTGAAGCACAACGAGGAGGCCGTCGAGCTGCTCGTGGAGGCCATCCTCAAGGCCGGCTACGTGCCGGGCAAGGACGTCGGGATCGGGCTGGACCCGGCCGTCTCCGGACTCTTCCACGACGGCCACTACGTCCTCAAGGGCGAGGGGCGGACACTGGGGCCCGTCGAGATGGTCGAACTCTGGACCTCCTGGCTCGACCGCTACCCCATCGTCTCCCTCGAGGACGGCATGGCCGAGGAGGACTGGGACGGCTGGGTGCTACTGACCAAGAAGCTCGGTGACCGCGTCCAGCTGGTCGGTGACGACAACTTCGTGACCAATGCCAAGCTCCTCCAGAAAGGGATCGACCTCGGAGCCGCCAACTCCGTCCTGATCAAGCTCAATCAGATCGGCACCCTCACCGAGACCCTCCAGACCGTCGCGCTGGGCCGGGCCCACGGCTACAACCCAGTGGTCAGCCACCGGAGCGGGGAGACCGAGGACACCTTCATCGCTGACTTCGTGGTCGCCATCAACGGTGGCCAGCTCAAGACTGGCGCGCCGTCCCGGTCGGAGCGGGTCGCCAAGTACAACCGGCTGCTGCGCATCGAGCGCGAGCTGGGCCGCTCCGCGGTCTACGCGGGCAGGGACGCCCTCCCGCGGGCTGTCAAGGCCAAGTGATGCCGAGCCCGGCGAGCGGCCGGGGCGGACGGCGGTGATGCGACCGCCGAGCCCGCTCACGGTCGCCGCCCGGGCCGGGGCAGCGGATCCGGCGCCGGGTGGCGTCCCCCTCGTCGAGCCTCCGTCGCTCGCGTCGGTCGATGCCTTCACCGACCTCGACGATCTCGATGCGGCGATGGCCGCCGGCCGGGGCGGCTACCGCCGTTTCGGCAACCCGAGCGTGCGCCGGCTCGAGGATTCGCTCGTCGCCCTGGAGGGGTATGGGCTCCCCGAGCCGCCGGTCTGCCGGGTCACCTCCAGCGGCCAGGCCGCCCTGCTCCTCGCCCTCAGCACCCTGGTCGGGCCGGGACGCCGCCGGGTGGTCCTTCTCCGCCCCGGCTACGGGGGCAGCGAGAGCCTGATCGCGGGCCCGCTGGCCGCCTTCGGGGTCGAGCCGGTGATGGTCGACCTGCCGCCGCCGGGAGAGGTGGCTCACCAGCTCGACCAGGTCCGGAAGGTGCTCACGCCGGAGGTCGCCTGCGTGGTGGCGGAGACCATCGGCAACCCGCTCATGGGGCTGCTGGACCTCCCCGCCCTGGTCGAGCTCTGCCGGTCGGCCGGCGTCGCCACGGTCATCGACAACACCTTCGCCACGCCCTTCCTGCTCCGGCCCCTGGAGCTGGGCGCGGACGTGGTCGTCGAGAGCCTGAGCAAGCAGCTCTCCGGCCATGCCGACGTCCTGGGGGGAGCCGTGGCGGTCCGTGCCGGGCACCCGGCGGTGGAGCTCCTCGCCGCCCACTCCCGATTTCTGGGCGCGGTGATGGCACCGTTCGACGCCTTCCTCAGCCTTCGCGGCGTACGCACCGCCGGGCTCCGTTCCGAGCGGGGTGCCGTCGGCGCCGCTTCGCTCGCCCAGCTCGCGACGGCCCATCCGGCGGTCGCCGCGGTCCACTACCCGGGATCGCGCAGCCCCGAGGAAGAGGCGCTGGCGGTCCGGCTCCTGCCCCGGGGGCGTGGGTCGATGCTGGCACTGGACCTCGGTGGGCGCGAGCGAGCCGATCTCCTGCTCCGAGCCCTCCCCGGGGTTCGGCTCGCACCATCGCTCGGCGATGTGGCCACCACCGTCAGCCATCCCGCGCTCAGCTCGCACCGAGGGCTGAGCCCGGCCCAGCGCCGGTCCCTCGGCATCGGCGACGGCCTGCTCCGCCTCTCCGTCGGTATCGAGGAGATCGAGGACCTCACCGCCGAGCTGCGGGCGGCGCTGGACAGGGTGGCGGGTACCATGGGGCCCGCAGGCAAGTGAGGAGCACCTCCAGATGACCATCATCCGGTTCGTCAACGGCTCGGACGCCGCGGTGCGGCTCTCCGTCGCGGAGACGCTGGCTGCGCTCCAGGCCAAGCCCGGCGAGGCGGGTTTCGTCGAGCTTCCGGGTGACGACGGCCCCATCCACCTCCGCCCGAGTGGTGTCATCGCCCTCTTCTCCGACGCGCGCAAGGGCAATGCCGGATTCCGGATGGGCGCCTCCGAAGCAGCCAGCTGAGCCGGCGCTGCTCGCCCGGTGGACGACGCCACGGTGGCGGCCCGTCGCGGGCGCTCGGTGATAATGGCCGGGATGCCCGGTTCCGACCCTCAACTCTCGATCGTGCGGTCGCGCCTCGGTGAGGGCCTCCTGGAGCTGATCGGCAACACACCGTTGCTCCGCATCCGGCTCTTCGAGGACGAGCTGCCCGACGTGCACGTCTTCGCCAAGGCCGAATACCGCAATCCCGGGGGCTCGGTGAAGGACCGGCCGGCGCTGCGGATGATCACCGAGGCCGAGCACCAGGGCCGGCTGACCTCGGACCGGGTGATCCTGGACGCCACCAGCGGCAACACCGGGGTCGCCTACGCGATGATCGGCGCCGCCAAGGGCTACCGGGTCCACCTGGTGATGCCCCACAACGCGAGTGCCGAGCGCAGGGCCCTGGTCCACGCCTACGGGGCCGAGGTCACCTTCAGCGATCCGATGGAGGGAAGTGACGGCGCCATCCGCCTCTGCCGCGAGGTCCTGGCCGCCGATCCCGACCTCTACTACATGCCCGACCAGTACAACAACCCCGAGAACTGGCGGGCCCACTACCACGGCACCGGCCCCGAGATCTGGGAGCAGACCCGCGGGTCGGTCACCCATTTCGTGGCCGCCCTGGGGACGGGGGGGACCTTCGTGGGCACCGGGCGGAGGCTTCGTGAGATGAATCCGCAGATTCGCCTCTACAGCGTTCAGCCGGAGGGGCCCTGGCACGGTCTGGAGGGGCTCAAGCACATGGCGAGCGCGATCGTTCCGGGCATCTATGACCCGAACCTGGCCGATCACGGGCTCGGTGCCCCCACCGAGGAGGCATACGATCTGGCTCGCCGTCTCGCCATCACCCAGGGCATCCTGGTCGGGCACTCGAGCGGCGCCAACCTCTGGGGCGTCCGCGAGGTGGGGCGTGAGATCGGACAGGGAGTGATCGTGACCATCTTCTGCGACGGGGGCGACCGCTACCTGAGCACCGGCCTCTACGGGGTGACACCGCTGTGAGCCGCGCCCGGGCTGATGCCGTGAGCGTCCATGTCGTGCGCCTCGCCCCGCTGACGTCGTGAGCGTCCTCGGGGTCCGCCTCTCCGCCGCCGCCCACACGACCATCCGGCGCCTCGCCGAGGCCGCCTATCCCCACGAGGGCTGCGGAGTCCTCATCGGCGTCTACGAGGGGGACGCCGTCCTGGTGCAGGAGGCCACCTCCGCGCGCAACCTCTGGGTCGAGAGGCTCTTCGACCGTTACGACATGGACCCGGCCGACATCCAGGGCGCCGACCGCAGCGCCCGGGCCCGCGGACTGGACGCGGTGGGTTTCTGGCACAGCCACCCTGACCACCCGGCGCGCCCCTCGCAGTTCGACTCCGACCGGTCCTGGGCGAACTATGCGTACCTGATCGTCGCTACGCTTGCCGGAGGGAGCGGCGATCTGAACGCCTTTGGCCGCGACGACTCCGGGGACGGCCTGGAACCGATCGCGCTGCAGCTGGAGGTCGCTCACCCGTGAGCCCGCCTGCGGGGTCAGTCCGCAACCGGCGCAGCCGCCGGTATCACGACGACTCCGCCCTGGGCCCGGTGAGCGGCATCGTCACCATCGTCGGCCGGCCCAATGTCGGGAAGTCGACCCTCTTCAACCGGCTGACCGGGCAGCGGCACGCCATCGTCGACGAGACCGCCGGGCTCACCCGGGATCGCCTGTACGGGGTGGCCGAGTGGCGCGGGCGACGCTTCACCCTGGTCGACACCGCCGGCCTCGACCCCGCCCTGATCTCCGAGGACCCGGGCATCGCCGAGCTGACCCGGGGCACCCAGCAGCAGGCGAGGATCGCCATCGAGGAGGCTGACCTCTGCATCCTCATGGTCGACGTCCGCGCCGGGGTGACGGGTCTCGACGAGGACGTCGCCGCGATCCTGCGCACCGGCGGCAAGCCCGTGATCCTCGTCGGCAACAAGGCGGACTCGTCCGCCGACCCCTACTACGCCCACGAGCTGTACCGCCTCGGCCTCGGTGAGCCGCGGTTGATCTCGGCGCTCACCGGCACCGATACCGGCGACCTGCTCGACGAGGTGGTGGACCGGCTGCCCCCGGCCGAGGGCGAGGCCCAGGAGAGGGTCGACGAGCTGCGGATCGCCATCATCGGCCGCCCCAACGTCGGCAAATCGTCGCTGCTCAACTACCTGGTGGGGGAGGAGCGCGCGTTGGTGTCATCTGTGGCTGGAACCACCCGGGATGCGGTCGACACCCTGCTCGAGCATCGCGGCCACCAGATCCGGCTGGTCGACACCGCGGGCATCCGCCGCCGGGGTGTGGTCACCACCGACATCGAGCACTACAGCCTGCTCCGGGCCATGCGGGCCCTGGAGCGCAGCGACGTGGCGCTGGTCGTGGTCGACACTTCGGAGGGGGTGTTGGCCCAGGACCGGCACATCGCCGGTTACGCCGCGGATGCCGGCAAGGGCGTGGTCGTCATCGCCAACAAATGGGATCTGGTGCCCCAGGAGGACCGCGTCGACCCGGAGACCCTGACCAAGATCTCCGCCGCCTTCGACTTCGTCCCGGGCGCCCCGGTGCTGACGGTGAGCGCCCTACTCGGGCGCAATGTGGCCAAGGTGCTGGACACCGCCCAGCAGGTGGCNNCCGCCGGCGATGCACCGTGGACGCCGGGTCAAGATCCTCTACTGCGCCCAGGCGAGCTCGCCCAACCCCACCGTGGTCCTCTTCGTCAACGATCCGGAGCTGCTCCACTTCTCGTACCAGCGGTACCTGGAGAATCGGATCCGCGCCGTCTTTGGCTTTGCCGGGGTGCAGCTCCACATGGTGGTCCGCCGCCGCGCCGACAGCGAGGGCTGAGCAGGCCGGCCCCCCGGGTGACCGCGAGCCCGGATCACAGCCAGGCGCGTCGCGACCTCCGTCCCCAGTATTCGACCGGCGGCTCCGCGAGGTCGGGAAGGGCCGGGACGCGCAGGCCGTCGGCCCTCAGGTTGCTCTGCAGCTGATCGACGGTTGCGGCGCCGCTCAGCACCACCGAGGCCCAGGGCCTGGCGAGCGCCGTCGCGATGGCCAGCGCGTCGGAACTGGTCCCCGCCGCTTCCGCCGCATCTCCCAGGGCGGACCCCGGCGCTCCGGCATCTCCGCGGGCGGTCAACCTCCCGTTGGCGACCGCCTCCTTGATGATCACCGCCCACCCCGCCTGGCCGGCCTCGGCGAGCGCGGGCTCCACCGACGGCTCGAGCAGATTCCAGGTCGCCTGCACGGCGCCGAAGAGCGGCTCACCTCCGCTGCGGATCTCCAGCGCGCGTCGGATGGTATCGGCCTGGGAGGGCCCGGAGGTCGTGATCCCGAGCCCGAGGCCGAGATCGCGCTCGCGTGCCAGGGCCTCGTGGAGAAAGCCGTTCTCGAGCACGCCGGAGTCCAGCGTCGCGGAATGGACCTGGTAGAGGCGGAGGTGGGTACCCAGCAGGGCGTGGCTCTCGGCGTGCTGACGCTCGAACGTGGCCAGGGAGTGGTCCTTGACCTCGTGCACCGCCGCTGCCGGGTCCCAGCCGCCGACATAGGTGTAGCCCCACTTGGAGCC
>PLNE01000180.1 GCA_003141695.1 Candidatus Dormiibacterota bacterium | reverse complement strand
CCGGGGGTCCGGCGCGGCGAGCCTCTCGACCGCCACAGCCAGTACGGGATCGGGGGCCCGGCCGACTGGTACCTCAAGGTCGGTGACACCGCGCAACTCGCTGAGGTCATGCGCCGCTGCCACGAGACCGGGGTGCCACTCACCGTTATCGGCGCCGGGAGCAACAGTCTGGTCCTGGACGGCGGCATCCGCGGCCTGGTGGTCGAGCTGCCCCGCGACCGGCTGCGTGAACTCTCCGACGGCATCGTCGAACTGCCCGGCGGGGCGATGATGCCCCGGGCGGCGCTCGACTGCGCGGCGCGCGGGCTGGGTGGCCTGGAGTTCGCCATCGGTGTCCCCGGAACCTGCGGCGCCTCGGTGCGGGGCAATGCGGGTGCCTTCGGCACCGATATCAAGGACGTGCTGGTCAATTGCGACGCGCTCGCGCCCGACGGTTCGCAGCACACCCACGCGGTATCCGACCTCGGCTTCGCGTACCGCGACTCGCGCTTCAAGCACGACCTCGCCGGCCACGTCGTGATCACCGCCCGCCTCCGGGCGCATTCGGACGTGCCGGTCGCGGTGCGGGCGCTCACCGACGCCATCCAGACCGAGCGCCGGGCGACCCAGCCGTACAACGAGCGGAGCTTGGGCAGCATGTTCACCAACCCGCCCGGAGACCACGCCGGACGCCTCATCGACGCCGCGGGGCTGAAGGGGGCGCGCGTCGGCGGCGCCGAGGTCTCCCTGAAGCACGCCAACTTCGTGATCAATGCGGGGGGCGCGACCGCCGCCGACGTGCTGGAGCTCTGCGACCTGATCCAGCGAACCGTCTCGGAGCGATTCGGCGTTCACCTTGTGCCGGAGATCGCCGTGCTCGGGGATCCGGATCGGAGGAAGGACGGATGAGCCTGCGCATCGCCGTGGTCTGCGGCGGACCGAGCTCCGAGGTCGAGGTCTCACGCAACTCCGCGTCCCAGGTCGCGGCTGCGCTGCGGTCCCGGGGACATCAGTGCACGACGCTCGAGGTCGACCCGGAGCTCTGGGCCGCGCTCGAGGCGGGCGGCTTCGACTGCGTCTTCATCGCCGTCCACGGCCGCTTTGGCGAGGACGGCACGGTGCAGGGGGTGTGCGAGCTGCTCGGACTCCCGTACACCGGCAGCGGCCTGCTCGCGACCGCTCTCTGCTTCGACAAGGTCGCCGCCAAGCGCCTCTTCGCCGCCGAGGGGATCGCCACACCTCCCTGGCGAACCTTGCCCTCTGTCTTCGCCAATCCCGACGAGATCCAGCCTGCCATGGCGAGCGCCGCCGCCGAGCTGGGCTACCCGCTGGTGGTCAAGCCCCGGCACGGGGGATCGACGATCGGGCTGTCGCTGGTGCGCGGCGCCGAGGGATTGGTGCCCGCCTGGGAGAGCGCCGCGGCCCACGGCGACGTGCTCTGCGAGAAATTCGTCGCCGGGATCGAGGTCACGGTGGGGATCCTGGGGGATAATCCTCCCCGGGCCCTTCCGACCCTCGAGATCGTCTCCGAACGTCCCCTCTACGACTATGCAGCGAAGTACACCGTGGGTCAGAGCCACCATGTCATCCCCGCCCGCCTCCCCGAGGAAGGGCGTCGCGCCTGCTCGTACGTGGCGCTCCGGGCCCACGTCGCCCTGGGCTGCCGCGACCTCTCGCGGGTGGATGTCATCGTCGACGGCGGCGGCGTGCCCTGGGTGCTCGAGGTGAACGCCATCCCCGGCCTCACCGAGCTCTCCCTCTTCCCCGACGTCGCCCGCGCCGCCGGCATCTCCTTCCCCGAAGTCTGCCAGGGGCTGGTCGACGCCGCCGTCTCCCGTTCCGGGAGGCTCCCGGGGTGATCGAGGCTCCCCAGCGCGACGCCGGCAGCCCGGAGCTGGAGACGCGGCATCGTGTCCGCGTCCGCGCCGTGGCCACCGCGATCGCGGATCAGCAGTCCACGGCTCGCCGTTTCGAGGTGCCCGAGGAGGTGGAGCTGCGCGGCACGGTCCGGCGCCGCAAGGCCTCACCACAGCTCCCCAAGCCGGCTCCGGAGCGCAAGGACCGCCGCCCGCTGCTCGCGGCCCTGGTGCTGGTCGTCGAGCTGGCGGTGCTGGCCGGAGCGCTCTGGGCTCCGATCTTCAAGGTGACCTCGGTCAAGGTCACCGGCACCCGGCTGCTCGACACCGCCCAGGTCATGAAGGCCGCGGACGTGTCCCAGAGCATCTTCACCATGAACGGGGACGCAGTCGCCGCCCACGTCCGATCCCTGCCGTGGGTCGAGTCGGTGAAGGTGGCCACGGCACTCCCGGCCACCGTCCGGATCGCCGTCACGGAGTGGACACCGATGGCGCGCGTGATCCGCGGTGGAACCGAGTACGCGCTGGCTGCGCAGGGCGCGAGCCTGCGGCTGACCCCTGCCCAGGCGGCCGGTCTCGGGGGCATCCCCCTCCTCCTCGACCTCCGTCCCAACGACCTCCGTCCCAACTCACTGCAGACCACGGTGTCGCCGCAGCTGATGAGCGTCCTCGCCTCCGCCGCGGCACGCTTCCCGACCGTCTTCGGGGTGCACGTGGTGGCGTACGAGTGGGACCAGACGGGGACCTTCTCGCTGTGGACCAGCGCCGGATGGGAGGCGGTCCTCGGGGACATCAACACTCCGGGCGCGATCGCCGCCATCCCCGGTCAGCTCTCGGCACTCAGCGTGCTGCGCAGCGCGCTCGACTTCGCCCACCCCACCTTCGGCTACGTCGACCTGGAGGACACCGCCGCACCGGCGGTGGGTGGCACCCCGGGACTGCCCTCCCCGGTGAGCAGCGCCCTGCTCGCCACGTTTGCCCACTGATCTTCCGCGTTCGGATTCCGACCTCCCGGAGTCCACGAGAGACTATCGGGCGACGCGCTCCCAGGGGCGAGCCGCAAGTAGCGCGGACAGGATCGCCCGTGTCGCCGGTGAGCGGTTCATCGTGTAGAAGTGGATGCCCGGCGCGCCCGCGCCGAGCAGCTCGCTGCACTGCAGGGTCGACCAGGCGACGCCTAATTCCAGCACCGCCTGCGGGTCGTCGTGCCGGCTCTCGAAAGCGGTGAGCAGCTTCTCCGGGATCTTGACCCGGAGGTTGGCGATGAAGCCGTGGAGCTGGCCGACGCTCGTTATCGGCATGATCCCGGGGATGATCGGCACCGTCACCCCGGTGGCCCGGGCGCCGGCGACGAACTGGAAGTACGCCTGGTTGTCGTAGAAGAGCTGGGTGATCAGGTAGGAGGCTCCCCGGTCCACCTTCTCGCGGGTCCAGCGGAGCTCGTCGGCGAGTGAGACGGACTCCAGGTGGGTTTCGGGATAGCAGGCGGCACCGATGCAGAGGTCGTAGGACTCCGTGATGAGCGCGGCCAGGTCCGAGCCGTGGGCCAGCCCGCCGGGCTCGGGGACGAACGCGCTATGCCCCCGCGGAGGGTCGCCGCGGAGCGCGAGCACGTTCTCGATCCCGCCGTCCACCAACCGCTGGAGGACGGCGTGCAGCTCGGCGCGGCTGCTGCCGGCGCAGGTCACGTGGGCGACCGGCGTGATCTCCAGCTCGCGGTGGATGCGCTCGACCAGCTCCAGCGTCCGCGATCTAGTGCTGCCGCCCGCCCCGCAGGTGACCGAGACGAAGCCCGGCTCCAGCTCGCGGAGTGCCGCGATGGTGGCGAAGAGTGCGGCCACGCCCTCGTCGTCCTTGGGCGGGAAGAACTCGAAGCTGAAGTCGGGCCGGTGCGCTTCGAGGAGGTCGGCGACGCGCATGGTGTCGCCATGGTGCCAGAGGCGGGTCAGGCTGTGGGGTCGTGGGCGATCAGGACGGAGTGGTGACCGGCAGTCCGTACCACCGGGCCGCGTCGGCCAGCCGCTCGTCGTAGGTCACGAAGGCCGAGAGGCGAGCGCCGAGGGAGCGGGCGGTCGCGAGGTGGAGGGAGTCCAGCGAGCGCAGCTCGGGGGGGCGGAGTATCCCGGCCTCGTCACCGAGCGCGGTATCGGCGGGGATGAGGCTGATCCCGTCTAGCAGGGCACGGACCAGCGCCATGCGAGGTGGGGAGAAGCCGGCGCGCGTCGCCGCCCGCAGCGCCTCGGTGCGCAGCAGCAGCGCCGACACCCGGCGGGGGCGTGGCGCCAGGAAACGCTGGAGCGCGAGGGCCCCGGGGTCGGGGACGAACAGCCGGACAAACGCCGAGCTGTCGAGATAGACGAGATCAGACTTCGCCGGCACGGAGCTCCATCAGCGCATCGAAGGGTGATCGCTCGCCGGAGGCGAGCCGCGCCGGAGGGCTCTCGTAGAGCACCTGGATGAGGTCGCGCCGCGCGGGGATGAGCCGCCCCTCCTCGACCATCTGGTCCCACCACCCCTCGTCGTCCCGGAGGGGCACGATGCGGGCGACCGGCCGGCCACGATCGGTGATGGTGATCACCTCACCGGCGGCGGCCCGGCGGACCACGGCGCTCGCCTGCGCCTTCAGCTCTCGGATGCCGACCTCGTCGTGGGTGCCCATCTCCGCCATAGGGACCACAAGATACCACTATACGGGACCATAGGAGACTACATAAAACGCGCCCCCTGCCATCGCATACCGGGGGGTGCCGTGTCCCCTCTGCTACCGTCGGGTCGTGCGCGCCGTCTACGCCGCTCGCTTCGGGGGGGACGACCCCCTCGCCAACCTCGCGATCGGCGATCGGCCGGACCCACGCGCCGCCGCCGGCTGGGCGCTGGTGCGGGTGACCGCGGCCTCGCTCAACCATCACGACCTCTGGACCCTTCGCGGCGTCTCGTCTCAGCCCCTGAACGCGCCCCAGATCCTGGGCTGCGACGCCGCCGGGCGGGTGGAGGAGCTGGGGGAGGGCAGCGGTGGGGCTCTGGCCCCCGGGACCCGGGTGGTGGTCCACAGCGTCATCGCGTGTGGGGCCTGCCCGGCCTGCCTGGCTCCCGAGACCGGCGTCTGCCACCGCCTCAGCCTCCTCGGCGAACCACCCCACGGCGGGGCCCTCGCCGAGCTGGTCGCCGTGCCCGCCGCCAATCTCGTGCCTCTGCCTGATGCGGTCGGCGACGAGGCCGCGGCCTGCCTTCCCACCGCGTACCTGACCGCCTACCGGATGCTCTTCACGCGGGCCCGCCTTGGGCCCGGGGCCTCCGTGCTCGTCCAGGGGGCTGGGGGAGGCGTGGCGACGGCCGCCATCCTCCTCTGCGTCCAAGCGGGGATCGAGGTCCACTCCACCTCTCGCTACGCCGCCAAGCGGAGGGCGGCCGAGGAGCTGGGGGCGGCCAGCGCGTTCGACCCCGGTGACCTCGAGGCCGCGCGGGAGCTGGTCGAGCGCACCGGTGGGGGTGTCGACGCCGTTCTCGAGACGGTGGGGGAGGCGACCTGGGGCCTCAGCCTCCGCTCGGTCCGGCCAGGAGGAACTGTGGTCGTCGCCGGCGCCACCAGCGGACCCAACCCGCGGGCTCAGCTCAACCGCATCTTCTGGCGCCAGCTCACCGTCGTCGGGACCAGCATGGGGACACGGGCCGAGCTGGAGCGGCTGGTCGCCCTCTGCGCCTCCGGTGCTCTCCGCCCCCTGATTGACAGGGTGGTGCCGTTGGAGGACGCCCGCTCGGCTTTCGTGGCACTCGCCTCAGGCGAGCAGCGGGGCAAGCTGGTCGTGCGGGTGGCTCACTGACCGTCGCGCCGCCCGCACTCTTCCGCGCACGTGGTGGGTCGACCCACGGAAGCGCAGGTTCGTCGCTTGCGCGGGTCCGCGGCCGGTGCTAGGGTCAATTGGCTACAGCGGCCCGAGAGGGGACCGCGAGCGGCGAGGCCTCGCCGGCAAGGTGCAGAGGCGAGGCCTTGTTCTTGTCCGGGCTCTGACGTAGTGGCCTCGCCGGTCCGGCGTCGCTGGCCGGCGCGCCAGAGGGCGCCATCCGAGGCCTCCCAGCACCCCTTGCCCGTGGTTGCGTCGCGCCTGCGGATGGTACGATTCGAGGCGGCGCGGTACCACGTTCGACGGTCAACATCTTGTGTTGGGCCGTCCTCGCAAACCCGACATCTTGCGGTTTTGCGGTGGAAAAGCCTTCCGCTGCCGTATTGCCGCGGCTATACTGCAATGTCAATGTGAGCCGTCCCCGCCACGTCTTTGCACTTGATCTAGGAACGACCAAGGTCTGCTGTGCCGTCGCCGACCTCGAGTCGGCGGGGCTGCGGGTCCTCGGTGTCGGCGAGGCCATCTCCCGGGGCATCCGGAAGGGCGCCGTCATCGAGATCGACCGCGCCGCCGAGGCGGTGGCCGAGGCGGTCGACCTCGCCGAGCAGATGGCCGGGCTCGCCATCGACTCCGCGGTGGTCGGGCTGGCCGGTGGCCACATCACCTCGCAGAACAGCCGCGGGGTGGTGGCGGTGGCCGCGGGCCGCCGCGAGGTCGGCGTCCAGGACGTCGGCCGCGCGATCGACGCCGCCCGGGCGGTCTCGGTGCCAAGCGACCGTCGCATCCTCCACGTCCTGCCCCAGCAGTTCACCATCGACGGCCAGGACGGTGTCCGCGACGCCATCGGGATGTCGGGGAGCCGCCTGGAGGTCGACGCTCACATCGTCACCGGCGCCACCACGGCGATCCAGAACGTGGTCAAGGTGGTGCACAAGGCGGGGTTGGACGTCGACGACCTGGTGCTCCAGGTGCTCGCCTCCGCGGAGGCGGTGGTCACCGAGGACGAACTGGAGCGCGGCGTCGTGGTGGTGGATATTGGCGGCGGGACGACCGACGTCGCCGTCTTTGCCCGGGGCAGCATCATCCACACGGCGGTCCTCCCCATCGGGGGCAACCACGTCACCGGCGACCTCGCCGTGGGGCTGCGCTGCGATCTCGACACCGCTGAGGTCGTGAAGCGGAGCTTCGGCCACTGCCTCCAGCTCACCCTGCCCGCCGAGGCCCAGGTCACCCTCACCCCGATGGGGTACGACGAGCCGGTCAACGTCCCCCAGCGCTACCTCGCCGAGATCATCGGCCCCCGGGCCAGGGAGATGGCTCAATTGATCGCCGCCCAGATCGAGATGGCGGGCCCCCCGTCGCTCTTCTCCGGCGGGATCGTGCTCACCGGCGGTGGGGCGCTGCTGCGCGGCTTCGGCGAGATGGTGCAGAGCGTCACCGACCTCCCCGCCCGGGTGGCCGCGCCCTCCGGGGTGAGCGGGATGAATGACGAGATCCAGGGGCCCGACCACGCGACCGTGGTCGGACTGCTCCGCTGGGCGGCCCGCTCGGGGGGCCGGCCGGCGGCACGGCGCTTGAGCGGCGGCAATGGCCACGTCAATCTCCGCGGCCGTGTCCAGGCACCATCCCAGGCCCAGCGCGGAGACCCGGCGGGCGCACGTCTCGGGCGCTGGTTTCGAGAGCTCTTCTGAACGGCAGGACGACTACGGCGGGATCACAACGATGAATGAGAGAGAGCGCGAGCTTCGCCGGATGACCCAGGAGTTCCTGGCACGATCTGGCGGCGGTGACGCGCGGAAGCGCGAGGAGAGTGCGATGGCAGACCTTGACAGGACCACCGAGGGCAACGCGCGCATCCGGGTCGTGGGAGTCGGAGGCGGCGGTGCCAACGCGGTCAACCGGATGATGCGCGGCAACCTGAAGGGCGTCGAGTTCATCGCCCTCAACACCGACCATCAGGCGCTCATGCAGTCGACCGCCCAGCGCAAGATCCGAATCGGATCCAAGGTGACCCGGGGCCTGGGTGCGGGCGGCGACCCCCAGAAGGGTCGCGACGCGGCCGAGGAGTCGCGCGACGAGCTGACCAAGGCGCTCGCCGACTCCGACATGGTGTTCGTCACCGCCGGGATGGGCGGTGGCACCGGCACCGGGGCCGCCCCGATCGTCGCCGAGATCGCCCGCGAGGGCGGTGCGCTCACCATCGGCGTGGTGACCAAGCCCTTCCGCTTCGAGGGGCTGCGCCGCCAGCGCATCGCCGAGGAGGGGATCAGCATCCTGCAGGAGCGCGTCGACACCCTCATCACCATCCCCAACGAGCGGCTCATGCAGGTCGTCGACAAGAAGACGCCCATCACCGAGGCCTTCAAGGTCGCCGATGACGTGCTCCGCCAGGGCGTGCAGGGCATCAGCGACCTGATCGTCTACCCGGGGCTCATCAACCTCGACTTCGCCGACGTCAAGGCGGTCATGTCGGGACAGGGCGCCGCCCTGATGGGTATCGGTTTCGGCACCGGGGACACCCGGGCCGCCGACGCCGCCCGGGATGCGGTGGCGAGCCCGCTGCTGGAGACGACCATCGCCGGTGCCAAGGGCATCCTGCTCAACGTCACGGGTGGCAAGGACCTCACCCTCTACGAGGTCACCGAGGCGGCCCAGCTGGTCAGCGAGTCCGCGGACAAGGACGCGCAGGTCATCTTCGGCTGCGTCATCGACGAGGCCATGAAGGACGAGGTCAAGATC
>PLNE01000074.1 GCA_003141695.1 Candidatus Dormiibacterota bacterium | reverse complement strand
GGCTGAGACGCAGCCGGCGGGCCTCGTTGGCGGCCTCGTGCTGCTCCTCGGCGAGCTGGAGTGCCGCGTGGACGGAGAGGCCAGGCTGAGCCACCGCGGTGAGGGCGGCGCTTCCCAGCAGCGCGGTGCTGCCCTCCGCGCGAACGGCGGCCCAGAGCTCCTCGGCCGCGGCTTGACGGCCGGCGTTGAGCCGGGCGTAGGCGGAGCGGGCCCAGATGGAGACACCCTCGGCATCCATCTCCGCCGACACCTCGGAAGGCAGTGCAGCGAAGGCCGCGACCACCTCGCGCGCCTTCCGCGGGGAGAGCTGGATGCCCAGGCGGGCGAGCACCTCTGACCACGGCGCTGCGAGCTCGGGGCGGGGCCCGCGGAGCCCCTCGAGGCCCCGGAACCTGCGCACCGGGTCATCGTCCTGGGCCACCTCGAGGGGGACGTCGACGCCGGCGGCGAGGAGCTTCTGCTGGAGCACGGCGCAGCGCTCCAGGAGGAGCCCGGCGCCCAGCTCGCCCGGCTGAAGGTCGGCGCGGCCCAGGTTCTCGGCGAGTTGCCAGACGCGCCGCTCGTCCTCGCTGAGAGGGCCAGGGGCGATCACCGACGGGACGTGCGCGAAGTGCGGATTGTCGGGGTCGTTGACAGAGCCCCAGCGCACCGCCCGCAGTCGGCGCTCCCCCGCCACCAGGAGGCGCTGGGCGCCGCGCTCCTCCACGAGGACCGGCTGCAGCATGCCGACGACGGAGATCGACGAGATCAGGTCCATGAGGTTGGCGGGCGCCATCGAGCCCTTGCCGATTGCGCCCCGCCCTTGGACCTCGACCGAGAGGGCGCCCTCGCCGGAGACGGGGAGCAGCTCGAAGCGCCGCCGAGCCAGGCGGGCCGAACTCTGGAGCCGACGCGCCAGGTCGCGCAGAGAGGGGGGAGAATTCTCCNNCTCCGTCTCGCAGAGGGGGCACGTGGGGGGCGGGATGGTCCGGAACAACCGGGCGCATCGCGGGCACCAGTCGGAGATAGGCGCGCGCTGCTTCCCGGGAAGCGCTGCCGTGGCGACATCCTCGGTGGTGAGCACCGCACCCTGTCCTTTCATCCTTCGAGCAGCCTCGACGCCAGGGCGTCCGCGGCCAGGAGCCGGTGCCGCTCGGCGACGTTGACCAGCTGCTGGAGGAGGCGGTGGGGCTCGCACTCGTCAGAGCACCTCCGATGGCGCAGCTCCTCCTGATCGAGCGCGGCCTCGGCCTGGCGGTGCGTCTCTGCGGCGCTTCCATAGGTGGCGAGGAGGTGTGCCGGAACCGCGAGCGCCACGCGCGCCGAGGCTGGATCTCGGAGACGGGAAACCATGGTCATCGCTCCTCCGCCTCGCGTCCGATGGCGAGAATGCAGAGCCACCTCCCTCCCCCCTCCTCGTGCCAGGCCTCGATCTCGCCGAGGAGCGGCCTCGCCACACTGCTCAGCCATCTCCCCTCTCCCATGAGGCGCTGGGCCTCCTCGCGTGCTGCAGCGAGCGCCATCGGCTCGCTGCGCCATCCACCCTGGGGCCCCCCGAGCGCGACCACATAGCTGACGCCCCCGGCGCTCACCAACGCGGCCTCGACGGAGCAACGGTCAGGGAGGGACGGCTTCTCCAGCTCATGCCGCACCGTGGATGACGGCGCCCCGGTACACGTTGCGCCCGCGGTCGACGGTCGTGGCGGCCCTACGGACCCGGCCCTTGCCCTGAGCCGCGGTATCCGCAGCCTCACAGGCGCTGCAGAGGGCGCCGTCGGTGTCCAGCTTCTCGCCGCAGCGCACGCAGACCAGCAGAACCAGCCAGCGCTCCTCCCCCAGCCGGCTCTTGGCACAGACCATGCACTCCTCGGGGTTGTCGCACCCGGGCTCGCCGATGTGCCCGATGACGATGACCGACTCCACGGCGCTCATCGGTCGCCCCCGGACCGCTTCGCAGATGGGGCGGCGACCCGACAGTGGGAGCAGCGGTCGTTGTCATCGCAGAGCTCCCAGCGCCCGCACCCCTGGCAGTACCAGTGGAAGGGCGTTTCAGGCCACCCCGGGTCGCGGCCGTGCCGGCGAGCAGGCAGACAGACAGGTACAGTGGTCATGTCAGTTCCCTCCTTACACAGGGCGCTGATGTGGGCCGCCTGCTTGTACCAGGCGGCCCTTGCCGTCGTAGGATGACAGAGGAGTGCTGGAAAGTCAACTCAGTTTCCAGCATCACGCAGTAGCCGGCGCCACCCTGGATCGGGGACAATGCGGGTCGGATGAACCACGACGATCGCCCTCACGCCCGCGACGTGCGAATACGCGAGCTCCGGGAGGCCATCGGCCTCACCCAGGAGGCCCTGGCAAGCCGGGTGGGCGTGAATCGCGACACCATCTGGCGTTGGGAGATTGGCCAGTCGGTCCCCCAGCGGCGATTCCGGGTGAGCCTGGCGCGGCGCCTGGGGGTCAGTATCGAAGAGCTGGGGCTGCCTCATCCCACCACCTCAGACGGCCAAACGGAGTAGGCCGGAGGCGACTCCGTGGCGCGCCAGCAGCTCGCCGAGGGTGATGCGCTCTCGGGCCGCCCCGAGGACCACCCACACCGCCTCCCCCGGGCGCCCGAGCGGTGCGGCCGCGGTGGCGACAGCGATGCCGAGACGGCTGGCCGCCACGGCGAGCGCCCGCTGAGCGGAGGCCTCTCGCCTCTCGTCGGCAAACCAGAAGAGCACGGGGGGAACGGACAACCCCTCCGGACGGCTGTGCGCGGCGAGCTCCGCGTATCCGGTGAGCTTCTCGGCGAGCACCGACGGCGCCTCTGTCCCGCGGTCGTACTCGAGGAAGAAGTCACCCTCGACCTCGGCCTCGCTCCACCGCCCGCAGGCGTCAGGATGCACCCACTCGGCCCAGGTCTCGGTGTCCCACGTCCGCTCCGACTTCCAGGCAACCAGCCGGCCGCCTCGGCTTCTGGCCGAGGCGACCAGTGCCGCCAACACGTCGTGGATGCCGACGATGTGGGCAAGCCGCGGGCTGAGGGCGAGCGCCAGGTTGCGCTCTCGCCGGTATCCGAGCTTGTCGACGTCGATGTCACGGCGCGCCGCCACCACCACCGCGCCCCGGTTGTCGAGGACGTAGTGGAAAGGCCGCGAACCCTCACCACGCATCAGGGGCGGCCGGAAGCGCGTGACCAGACCGAGGGCGGTGAGGATGCCGAGCCGCCGCTTGGCAACTCCAACGCTCCCGTGGAAGGCGAGGTCGGCGAGCTGAGGGGTGGTGAGCAGCCGGTGCTCGAGCAGCAGCTCGAGGACCACCCCGTCACGGGCCGTCAGGCGGGAGAGCACCTCTNNGGGCGCGAGAGCACCTCGAGGAGGGCCTCCGTGCGGTCGGAGCGGCGCCCCCTGATCACGGCTTCACCGGGAAGAGCGGGACGACCGTCGCCACCGCCGGCGGCGACGAAGCGGCGCGCTCATCTGGCGCCCGGTCCAGGTCGAGCGGCGTGAGCTGGATCCGCCGGCGGCGAGGCTGGCCACCGTTGACCCTGCGCGGTACCGCCAGGTCCTGAGCGGCCACCGCGGCGCTGTCGGATCCGCCGGTGGCGAAGCTGCGCGGCTCCGACGGCGAGGGGGATGGGGCCGCTGCCCCGGGCTTGGCGAAGCGAGCTCGTGACGCGGCCCGCACCATCTGGGCCCGGGCCGGGTCTGGCGGCGGAGCCGGGCGTGTCCGGATGGTGCATGCGGGGGCGAGCCCGCCGTCGACGCACAGGCGGACCGCGGCCTGGTAGGTGGCAAGGCGGGTGAGGTCCCCCTCGCGCAGCTGCGGCTCCACATGGCGCACGCAGACACGGGAGTCCTCTGACGACATGGCGAAGTACACCTTGCTGCGAGCCTCGCCGGAGACCGCAAGGCGAAGGTCCGCGGGCAGCTGGCCGAGGAACTGGTGGGCAAGGACATACCCAACGTGGTACTTGCGCGCCTGGGCGAGGCGCTCGGAGAACGCCTTGCTGCGCGCCACGAAGTCCTGGAACTCGTCGAGGACGACGATGGCATCGTGGCGCTCTGCCTCGGGGACCGCGGCTCGGGCGGTGATCGCCTGCCAGACCGCGTCGTTCAAGAAGCTCCCGAGCAGCTCACAGGTCTCCGACCCGAGCGTCCCCTTGGGGAGGCGCGCGATCAGGACACCTCCGTCCAGCACCTGGGAGATGTCGAGCGTCGTGTGCTCACCGCCGACCACCGCACGCACAAACGGCCGCAACAGGAAGGCGCGCAGCTTGCTCACCAGCGGCCCCACCGCCTGGGCCCGGGCAGCCTCGCTGAGCGCCGCATACCACTGCCAGAAGCCGCCCAGACCGTCCGGGTCGTCGAGACCCTTGGTGCAGCGGGCCCGGAAGATCTCGTCGGAGAGCAGCCGGGGGATCTCCGTGAGCGTCGCGTGTCCGCGCCGCAGCAGGGTGAGGCAGCTCACTCGGAGGATGTCGTCGGTCCGCGGTCCCCAATACTGCTCGAAGGTCCGGCGGAAGATGGCTACCACGTTGTCCACCGCGAGATCCGGGTCAGCCCCCTCCAGCGGGTTGATCCCGGGGCAGCTGCTGATCTCGCTGGGATCGATGATCACCGTGCGCTCGGCGACATCGGCTGGGAGCCGCTCCAAGAGGTCGAGGGAGACGTCACCGTTGGGCTCGATGAGGACCGCCCCGAAGCCGTGCTGGATGGCGCTCAGGATGACGTGCTGAAGGAGGGTCGACTTCCCAGTCCCGTTGTTGCCGAGGATGTGGACGTGTCGGCGGAGGTCCGCCGGCCGCAGCGCGACACCGCGCGCCGGGCCG
>PLNE01000055.1 GCA_003141695.1 Candidatus Dormiibacterota bacterium | reverse complement strand
CTCGTGCACCGGCTGATCGGCAACGTCGGCTGGACGGCGCTGCTCCTGGCCGGGCTCGCGACCCTGCTGGCGTGGCGCAGCCACGACGACGCCGAGCACAAGTTCCAGTTCTGGGCGGCGCGGGTCAATCTCCGCATCGGCCTGGTCGCCACCCTGCTCATGCCGGTCGACGGATTCATTCTGGTGCTCGTCCTGCACAACGTGCAGCTCGGCTACTTCGACAGCCTGGTCGGCACGTTCGGCAACTACATGATCGCCCAGGAGGCGCTGGTGGGCGCGATCCTGGTGGGTGGGAACATCGCTCTCGCCGCGGAGCGGGGCGGCTTCCGCAGCTCGCGGTCCGCCCAGGTCGCGACCGTGCTGACCGCGGCCGGGATGGTGGTCGCCTGCCTGCCTGCGTCGGTGATCACGCCCCACATCCTCGCCCTGCGCTATGTCGGCCTGAGCCTGGCGGTGGTCGTCACCGCCACCCACCTCGTCCTGCGCTGGAATCCGCGCGGTCTCCTGAGCCAGGCGGTGCGCGGGGTGACGCTCCGCCGCAGCCTGGTCCTGGTCGGCGTGGTCTCCATGGCGACCGCGCTCTTCATGGGCTTCATCAAGGAGCAGGCGCGGGGTGACTACGTGGTCTACGGGGTGCTCACCCAGGCGAGCGCCCACGGCCCCTTCCTCCCACCGGAGAGCAACTACCCATGAGCCGCCTGCCGGCTTTCCGCTTTCTCGCCGATGCCCCGCTGACGCCCGGGCGCGAGGCGGACTTCGAGGCCTTCTGGTACTACACCATCCTGGGGGCGGGCATGACCATCCTGCTCGTCCTCGCCGCGTGGTGGGTGTTCCGCTCCATCCGTCCGATGTGGCGCGACGGCAACTACCTGGCGGCCGTTCTCGTCTCCGGCGCGGCCGGCTTCTTCTGCCTCCTCTTCCTCGCCATGGCGATGACCGCCCTGGTCGGGGCCACCAACCACCCCGCGACCCCACCCTCCTTCCAGCTGGGACAGTCGGGATGAGCCACACACGGACCAGCCTTGGCCTCGTCGCCGGGCCGTCCGGCCCCGCGGAGGTGCCCCGCGCATGAGCATGGGTCGCGTCAGCCGTCGCCAGTTCCTGGTCAGGGGCACCGGTGCCATGGCCGGGCTGATCACCGCCATGCTCTCGGTGCCGGCGGTCGGTCTTCTGCTCAGCCCGCTGTGGGCCGCGAACAAGGAGATCTGGGTCACCGTCCAGGGTGGACCGATCGACGACATCCCGGAGGGCCTCCCCACCGCACGGATCGCCGCGGTGCCGCTCGGCTTCGGCCCGCCGGCACCGGCCGTCAACCGGGTCGTCTACGTCACCAAGTACCAGGGACAGCTCTACGCCTTCTGCAACATCTGCAGCCACATGCAGTGCGACGTGCACTGGGAACCCTCGCTCTCGCTCTTCGAGTGCCCCTGCCACGGCGGGCTGTACGCCATCACCGGGCGCAACGTCGGCGGTCCGCCGCCGCAGCCGCTCTCCCAGTGGGTGCACCGCGTGTACGTCGACGCGCAGGGCAAGCATTACCTCCAGATCGCGAACCGGCTCCAGGAGCAGATCTGATGGCTGGGGGGTGGAGTGCCGCGATGTCGGGGCCAGCGCGCCGGGTGGCGAGCTGCACGGGGTGGCGGCTGCGGGAGCGCATCCGATGAGCGATAGCACCGCGGGATCCGACGTGCCCCCGCCCGCAGTGCCCGAGGAGCGAGGCGACTTCGCCGGGCTGGTGCCCGCGCCCATCGCCGGGCCCTTCCGGAAGAGCTGGGCCTGGTTCGACGACCGCACCGGCATCACCGGGCTGCTCTACAAGGGGCTCTACGAGGCGGTGCCCAAGCGGGGCGGCTGGGCCTACACCCTGGGCAGCGCCACCCTGGTGGTGATCATCGTCCAGTTCTTCACCGGCATCTTCCTGCTCCTCGACTACGTTCCCTCCGTCACCCAGGCCTACGGCAGCCTTCTGTACCTGCGGACCGACGATCTATTCGGCGACTGGATTCGCGGGATCCACCTCTGGGGCGCCTACACGCTGATGCTGCTGATCGGCGTCCACGCCCTGCGCACCTTCATCTCCGCCAGCTACAAGAAGCCGCGCGAGCTCAACTGGATCAGCGGCGTGATGCTCTTCTTCCTGGTGCTGGCCATGGCCATCACCGGAGCGATGCTGCCCTGGGACCAGGCCTCGTACTGGACCGCTGTGGTGGTGACCAACATCCCCCACTACCTGCCCGTGATCGGCAACGGGGTGAGGGCCCTCTGGCGCGGCGGCGACTTCGTGGGGCCGCTCACCCTGACCCGGACCTTCGCTCTTCACATCTGGGTGCTCCCCGCCCTGCTGCTGGGGCTGATCGGCGGCCATCTCTACCTGCTCCGGCGCCACGGTGAGTTCGGCTCCTGGGTCAATTACCGGACCACCACCGACGACCCCGAGAAGGAGATCGCCGAGCGGATCCGCCACGCGGAGCCGCCCTATCCCACGCGCGGCTCAGAGCCGCGCTACTCGGTGCCCAGCGAGACCGTCGACTTCTTCCCCGATCAGCTCTTCAAGGACACCGTGGTGTCGCTGGTGCTGGTCATCTTCATCTTCGTCATGGCGCTGATCTCGGGAGCGCCCCTCGACGGCCCGGCCAACGCCGCCACCCTGACCTACGTGCCCACCCCGGAATGGTTCTACCTTCCGCTCGACCAGCTCCTCGTCTTCTTCCCCACCGAGCTGATCGGCTTCGGCGTCTTCGTCGTGGTGGGGATCGGCGCCACCCTCATGCTGGCGCTGCCCTTCATCGATCGCAATCCGGAACGCCATCCCATCCGGCGCCCGGATGTGCTGGTCCCCGCCTTCTTCTTCATCGGCACGGTCATCTACCTCGCGATGCTGGGCGTCAACCGCCTCTACAACCTATGAACCCAGAGCCATGCAGCACCTGATCCTCACGCTCAGCCCGACCTCCGTCCCCGGCACGCTGCTGACCAACACCGTCCTGGTCGGGGTTGTCGCCCTGCTCCACATCCTCTTCGCCACCTTCCTGATCGGTTCCTGCACCCTGGTCGCCCTCAGCGAGGGGATCTCGATGGTGACCAAGGACGAGCGCCACGAGCGGCTCGCCCGCAGCCTGGTCCACGCCTGGGGTTACGTCTTCAGCACCGGGGCGGCCATCGCCATCTTCTTCATGGTCTTTGTCCTGGTCGGGATGTGGGGCCGGTTCTTCGTCACCTTCCAGCAGTTCACCTTCTGGGTCTGGTTCTTCGAGGCGCTGACGTTCGTCGGTGAGATCGTCCTTCTCTACACCCTCTACGCCAACTGGGAGAGGCTGCGCGCCTACCGGCTGGCGCGTCTGGGCATGGTCATCCTGCTCAACAT
>PLNE01000030.1 GCA_003141695.1 Candidatus Dormiibacterota bacterium | reverse complement strand
CGGCCGGCTGGGCCCGGATCACCTCGAGGAGGCGAAGCCGGCTCACCTCGGCAAGAGCCTGGTGAGCCCGGGCGAGGTCGTCCGGACGGGCTGCGTACCTCACGCGCCGATTATAGCGTAGAGTCTGGATTAGAAATGACTATGGCCACGGAAAAGGAGAGCACCATNNCAACCCGATCGATGCGATCGCCGCGCACCACGATGAGATGGAGGAGGAGCTGCGCCGCCGCGTCAACGACCTGGTCGCCGTCGTCTCTCGTGGCGAGCCCTCCGACCCCGCCGTGATGGCGGTCATCGACTACCTCCAAACCACCATCCTGCCCCACGCCGCCTCCGAAGAGGCGACGCTGTACGCGGCGACCGCGCGGTTCGAGCCCCGGCTGATTGAGAGCTTGGTGGCCGAGCATCGGGCCTTGGGCGATCTGATCTCGGAGTTGGCGGAGGTGGGCGAGCCCGTCAGTAGCGTGGCCACGGCGGGCGCCATCGCCGCGCTCTTCGCCATCCATGCGGCCAAGGAGAACGACTTCGTCCTCCCCGCCCTCATCGAGGGGGCGCCGGGTGAGGTCCCCGGAGTCCTGGCTTCGATGCACGCGGAGTTCGAGCGCCAGGTCGGGCCGGGTGGCGCCACCCTCCACGTCCGGGGATTCCCACACGGCGCTCGCCACGCCCAGATCTTCAGCCGGCTGGAGGCGCTCGCCTCCGGTGAGGCGTTGGTCATTGTCAGCGACCACGACCCGGTGCGGCTCCGTGGCCAGCTCCTAGCCGAGCATCCTGGCGTGTTCGAATGGGAGGCGCTGGAGCACGGGCCCGAGGTCTGGCGAGTGCGGATCGGCCGCTCGGCGGCCGGCTCGGCGTCGCCTTCGCCGTGAAGCTGTGAGCGCCGCGGCTCATCCCGGCGGCTCGCCAAGCTTCATGAGCTCGGCGAGCCGGCTGAGGCCATCCATCACGCCGTGAGGTGAGGAGGGGGTGACCACCTGGACGGCGACGTGGTCGGCGCCGGCCTCGAGGTGACTGTGGACCTTCACGGTGAGCGCGTCGCCGTCTCCCCAGCCGATCAGCGAGTCGAAAAGGGCGTCGTTGCCGGCGCCGCGCAGGTCTGCCTCGGAGTAGCCGAGGCGGCGCAAGTTGCTGCGGTAGTTGTCCAACGCCAGGTAGGCGGAGACGTAGGCGTCGGCATCCCGGCGTGCCGCCTCCCGGCTCTCGGCCAGGACGACCGCCTGCTCGACCGCGAGGACCGGAAGCGGTCCCAGGGTGACGCGAGCCTGGTGTGTGTGCCGCTCAGAGACGAAGTAGGTGAAGACCCCGTCGGCCTGGCTCGCGGCAAGCTCCAGCATTCGCGGTCCCAGCGCCGCGATCAGCACCGCCGGACCGTCTTCCGGCGGTGGCCCGTCGTAGCGGCTNNACTCATGGCCTCGGGCGTTGACCAGGGGCGGGTGGCTTACCCCCACCCCAAGCACGAAGCGGCCGGGCCACGCCTCGCTGAGCGTCCGGGCCGCGTTCATGGTGGCCACCGCGTCGCGGGCCCAGATGCTGGCGATGCCGGTTGCGACCACCAGGCGTTCCGTCGCGGCCAGCAGGATCGCGGCCAGGGTGAGTGGCTCGCGGCCGAACGCCTCGCCGACCCAGACGGTGCGATAGCCCATCGCCTCGATCTTCGCCGCGTCGCGCCGCAGCGCGGCCGCCGGCTCCAGCGAGAGGCGGCCGAGGAAGACGCCGTACCGGCCCACCCGGCTGCGGAGATCGGTCATGCCGGTGGATCCGGCGGGCTCTGCATCGAACCTCGCTCTCCGGGCATGGGCTGGGAGGCGAGCTCAGTGCGCACCTGACGGGCTGCCTCGACCATGGCCCGCAGCGAGGGCTCTACCTCATCGTAGCTGCGCGTCTTGAGGCCGCAGTCGGGGTTGATCCAGAGCTGCACGAGAGGGAGGGACGCCGCCGCGGCGCGGATGCGCTCGGCGAGCTCCGCTGGGGTCGGAACCCGCGGCGAGTGCACGTCGTAGACGCCGGGGCCGACCTGGCGTTGGTATCCATACCCGGCGAGCTCGCCAGTCACCTCCATGCGCGACCGGGCCGCCTCGAGGGAGATGACGTCGGCGTCGAGGGCGTCGATGGCGGGGAGGATGTCGCCGAAGTCCGCGTAGCACATGTGGGTGTGGACCTGGGTCGCGTCGGCGGCGCCGGCCGTTGCCAGGCGGAAGCACCGCACTGCCCATTCCAGGTAAGCGCCGCGCTCCTCCTCGCGCAGGGGCAGGCCCTCCCGAAACGCCGGCTCGTCCACCTGGATGATGCCGACGCCGGCGGCCTCCAGGTCGCGGACCTCGTCGCGGATGGCCAGCGCTAGCTGGGCACAGGTATCGGCGAGATCCAGGTCGTCGCGGGGATAGGACCAAAGCAGCATGGTCACCGGGCCGGTGAGCATTCCCTTGACCGGCCGTCTGGTGAGCGACTGCGCGAAGGTCGTCCATTCGACGGTGATCGGGGCCGGCCGCGAGATGTCGCCGACGATGATCGGCGGCCGGGCGCACCTGGTCCCGTAGGACTGCACCCAGCCGTGCTCGGTGACAGCGAAGCCGCGCATCCGCTCGGCGAAGTACTCCACCATGTCGCTGCGCTCCGGCTCACCGTGGACGAGGACATCCAGGCCAATGTCCTCCTGCATCTGGACGGCGCGCTGGATCTCGGCGCGGATGCGGCGCCGGTACTCGGCTTCCGTGATGCGGCCGCGATGGAGGTCAGCCCTCGCCGCGCGGATCGCGTGTGTCTGCGGGAATGACCCGATGGTGGTTGTCGGCAGCGGGGGGAGACGCAGCCGCTCGCGCTGTCTTGCGGCCCGGATCTCGTAGGGCGCACGCCGCGGTGCGTTCTCGGCGAGGACGCCGGCCAGGTGTCGGCGCACTGCGGCATCGCGGGTCCGCGACGCCGAGCGGCGGCCGTCGAGCAGCCGCCGGCTGTCCTCGAGAGCTGCCGCGATCGCGTCGTCGCCCTCGCTCAGCCCGCGGGCGAGCAGCGCCACCTCATCGACCTTCTGGCGGGCGAAGGCGAGCTGCGATCGGATCTCCGGGTCGAGCGCCGACTCCCGCGAGATGTCGTCGGGGACGTGGAGCAGCGAGCAGGAGGTCGACACCGCGACCTCTCCGGCCAGGCCGGAGAGCGATTGGAGCAGCCCGAGCGACGTGACCAGGTCGTTGCCCCAGACACCGCGACCGTCGACGACGCCGGCCACCAGGAGGCGGTCGCCGAGTCCGCCGAGCTGCCGGAGCCGTTCGACGTCCGAACCTCCGCGTGTCAGGTCGAGCCCGACCCCCTCCACCGGGAGGTCGGCGAGGACGGCAAGCGCCTCGGCGGTGTCACCGAAGGAGGTCGAAACCAGCAGGCGAGGCCGGCGGCCGATGGAGGCGAGACGCCGATAGGCGGTGCGCAGGGCGGAGAGGTCTTCCGGGACGCGATCTTGGACGAAGGCGCTCTCGTCGAGCTGCACCCATTCGGCGCCCTGGGAAGCGAGCCGCTCGAGGAGGTCGGCGTAGACATCGAGGAGCGGGTCGAGGAGCGTGAGCGGGTCGAATCCCGACTCGGCGGCGGGCCGGGCCAGCAGCAGGAAGGTGACCGGGCCGAGCAGGACCGGCTTGGTAACGATCCCCAGTGCATGCGCCTCGGCGAACTCATCGATGGGCTTGGTCGAGGAGAGCTCGAACCTCGTGGCCCGGTCCAGCTCGGGGACGATGTGGTGGTAGTTGGTGTCGAACCACTT
>PLNE01000096.1 GCA_003141695.1 Candidatus Dormiibacterota bacterium | reverse complement strand
ATCTCCGGTACAGGACACTAGGCCAGAATGCGCAAATACGCGCAGAAACGGTGGGCAGCTACCCTTCGAACGGCTCTCGGGGGCCGGTCTCGTTCGCCCCGTCGCCATCGAGGATCTCGGCCATCTCTGATGGATCCAAGCGACGGATCAGCAAGTCGAGGTCGTGGTCCACTCCGCGGTCGTTCACGCGAGGTTTCCGGCCCGGTCTCGCCTGGTCGCGTAGGTAGACGCGGAGACGGGCAGCGAGGCGTTCCTCACGAGGCAGCTGCTGCAGACGCGGCTTCTTGTCAGGATGGAAGATGTCCACGCGGGTATTCTCCCTCCCCTTACGCAACCTGGCGCCGCAGCGGAACGCTTGCAACGTGCTCGAGCCTTCGCCTCCGCGGACGCTCGAGATCCGGGTGACAGACGCACTGGGCACGCCAGCATGTGCGAAATGCCCGCTGCGCAGATCTCCGCTGCCTAACGTATCTTTGTGTAGTGGTTGACGACCCCGGGCCGAAAGAATCCGCGGCTTGGTGCGGAGGATCTGAAAGCGGTCACCAGCGCGGCGGAGCGTGCCTGACCCGGCGAGGTGAGACGCCGGGAGCGACCAGGGTGACGGTCGGGTCATTCAGACCATTTGGGACGGTATGGCCATAGGTGCGAGCTGCCACCGGGCCATGTCGTGATACACAACGTCCATGAGCGACGACAGGGGGGCACTCGACGGCGTGCCGGGTCCCATTCGACCGAGGCACGGGGACTTCGATGCGTCCTATGCCGGCACACCCGCGTGGGACATCGGCCGACCTCAGCCTGCTTTCCTTGAACTTGCTGAGGGAGGCGTTCTGCGCGGTCGAGTGCTTGACGTCGGCTGTGGGACCGGAGAGCATGCCCTCATGGCCGCTCGCCTCGGCCACGAGGCCACCGGCATCGACACGGCCCAGACAGCGATCGCCATCGCACAAGGCAAAGCCCGCGACCGAGGCGTGACCGCCCGATTCCTCGTTTGGGACGCCCTGCAGCTATCTGACCTCAACGAACAGTTCGACAACGTGCTCGACTGCGGACTCTTTCATATCTTTGACGACGATGACCGTGTCCAGTACGTCGACAGCCTTCGGGCCGTTCTTCCGCCGGGCGGCCACATTTACATGCTCTGCTTCAGTGACCGCCAGCCGGGCGACTGGGGACCCAGGCGGGTTACCCAGCACGAGATCAAGGCCAGCTTCCGTGATGGGTGGCAGGTGGATTCGATCGAAGCCTCCACGATCGGCACCCTCAACCTCGACCCACACGGCGCACTCGCCTGGCGAGTGTCTATCAGCCGAACCTGACGGGCGGCCTGGGTTAGCGAGGCCGACTCGGTCACGCTCCGAGCCGTGCCAAGGACCTCTGGTGACATTGACTGACACTGGCCCACCCCATGGTCGTCTTAATCACACCAGAGCACAGCTGCGGAAGCCCAGCGTCTGCCACGTTCGCCTGGCACGGAATGCCGACGGCCGATTGCACAGAGGAGAAGCGGCTGCCATGATCGGGCCCGTGGCAGCGGGCAGCGCCTGGCGACCCAGTCGACACCCGTGGCGGTGCACCTTCGCCATCGCCGGCGGCACGATCGTGATCGCGATCGTGGCGGTCATCCTCGTGCTGAACCTTTCAGCGGATAGCGGATTGGTGATCGCGGGCTCGCCGCGGTCGGTCCGGTCAGCGCGTTTCAATCGGCGCTCAAACTCTGGGTATGTCTGATGACATTAGGCGACCGTGGCCCGCCACCTCCGCCTCTGGGCGCAGGGCGGCTCGACTGATCTCGACAACCTCGTCAATCCTTATTACATCCCCTTCCCCGGGTCAGGGACGGTCGGACAGGGCCGACCTCGGCTGGAGAGACAGGAGCCGCCCGCCGGCCTATTTGAGGGAGGCAGCGTCTAGGCTGACGGCATGGTCAAGCGAGCTAGGGACGGACGGACGTGGCGTGTCGGGACTGACGCCGTTGTCGCGTGGATCGCCAATGGCACGTCCCCGGGCCGGACCATCACCGCGGCCATCCCGCCGGTCTTCGAGGCTTACGCCACGATCGTGCTGCCGCCGCAGGGTGAAGGGCAGGACGAACATGACCGGGCGGTGGTTGCCATGCTGAGTGAACAGTCGGCAGGCCAGCCGTGGTGGCTTGGCTATCTCGACACGGGGGCCGATGACATCGTCTTCACCGACGCACCAAAGGTGACCTTGTATTCCGGGTGGCAATACGTGCTGGTTGAGGCCGGGCCGGAACAGGCCGCCGAGTGGCGCCAGAGCGGCCCTTGGTCGTTCTGGAAAGGCGCCTTGCCCAACTTGATGTTCCCCGCCGACCGCTCCTGGCTGGTTTCCACGCTGTGGGACGACGACTGGAGTTGCCTTGGCGGACCGACCAGGCTCGTGAATGGATTCCTGTCCCACGCAGATCTGCAGGCGAGGCCGGTGGCCCTCGGCGACGACGCCACACCACCAGGTCATCAGGCGCGCTGACTTGCACTGTGGGGCTCGGGTACGGCCAAGGGAACGGCCTGCGAGCACAAGGATGGAGGGACGCTGCTCAAGCGCAGGCTCGCGGCGAGGCGCCGTCGGGCCAATCGGCGGTCCCACCGGTGATCTCAGCGAGGGAGAACTCAGGTGGGCAATCTTGCCACGCTCTGCCGGGCTCACCACTGGAAGGTGCACGAGGGCGGCTGGCGGCTGATCCGCACTGACGAGGGCGTCGTGGCCCTGCCACCCGTGGCCGATGACTACGGTCCGGCGCCGGGCTCCTCCCGCCCCCGCGGCCCCGACCCCCCTCGGCGGGCTGACCCGTCGCGGGCTCGCCCATTCCGCTGTGGTCCGCCGTCCAGGCGGTGGCCATGCGCACACGCGCGTGGGAATCGCGAGATCGGTCCCCACGCTGGGGCGACCGGGCTCAGATCAGAGCGTCGCCCGCGGAGCCCGGAGCCAGCCCTCGATCTCGGCGATCCAGCGGACCCCCGGCGGCCCCATGCCCGCTCCGGGCACCCCGAGCCGCTGGAGCACGGTCCGGCGGGGGCCTACGCGGACGATCCTCCGGTGGGGCAGGCCGGCCAGCCGCTGGGCTTCCCGGAGCGCCCCGTCCTCGTCCTCGCAGACGCGGTCGACCAGGCCCAGGGTCACCGCTTCGGCGCCGAGCCAGACCTCGCCGGTGGTTACCCGGGCGAGCTGCGCCTCGTCGAGGCCGCGGGCATCGGCGACCGCCCCGGTGAAGCGGCGGAAGATGGCGTCGACGAGCGCCCTCTCCTTGCCCTGGTCCTCTTCGGTGGGCTCCCGCCAGGGGGCGCCCAGATCCTTGAACGGTCCTGTCTTGGTCACCTGCACCGAGGCTCCGAGCCGGCGCAGTGCCTCGACGGCGACGGGTCGTACCGAGATCACCCCGATGGAGCCGACGATCGCGGAAGGGAACGCCAGGATGCGGCTGGCCCCGCAGGCGGCGAAGTAGGCGCCGGAGGCGCCGGTGCTGCGAATCCAGGCAACCACCGGTTTCTCGCGAGCCAGCCGGCGCACCCCCAGGTAGAGAGCTTCGGACTCGGTCGCGCTGCCACCGGGGGAGTCGATCTCGAGGAGGACGGCCCGCACCCTCGGGTTGCGGCGGGCCTCGCCGAGCGTCCGCAGGGTCTCATCGGTCCTGACGGCTCCACCGATCACCCCGCGCAGGCTGAT
>PLNE01000101.1 GCA_003141695.1 Candidatus Dormiibacterota bacterium | reverse complement strand
CGGGAACGCCCCGACTGGGGCCTCCAGGTTCTGGACGATGTCGGCCACATCCCGATGCTCGAGGTCCCCGACCTGTTCCTGGAGAGCGTGGAGACCTGGCTTCGAACCGAGGGACTGGAATCCGCCGGGGTGCACCTGTTCCAGCTCGCCAGCATCTAGAATCGATCCGGCGATGAGGGATCACATCCATCGGTACCGGACCGAGCTCGCCTGGCACGGCTCCACCGGCGGCGGTTATGCCGCCTACGACCGCACCCATCGGGTGGACGCGCCGCCCGGCAATGTGAGCCTGACCATGAGCGCCGAACCGGCCTTCCGGGGCGACCCGGAGCTGCCCAACCCCGAGCAGCTCCTGCTCGCCGCGGCCAGCTCCTGCCAGCTTCTGAGCTTCCTGGCACTGGTCGCGCGCGAGGGCATCGACGTGGTCAGCTATGAGGACAGCGCTGAGGCTTTGATGCCTGATGATGACAAACCTGTCCGGATCACGCGGATCATGCTGCGGCCCCGAGTGGTCGTCGCCCCGGGAGCCGGTGAGCGGGTGCGCGCTCTGCTGATCCGCGCCCACCACGACTGTTTCATCGCCAACAGCATCAATGCCGAGATCATCCTCGAGCCGGAGATCCGGCACACGGACGGCTCCGAGGAGCTGCGGATCGTTTGACCCCGGCGGTCAGTGCTCGCCGACCTCCCGCAGGTAATCACCCAGGCGCGCGTAGGCGGCTCGCTTGCGGCGGTCCGTGATCTCGGTGTAGACGCGGAGGGTCTCCAGTGTGGCGTGCCCGAGCACCTCCTGGACCAGCCGGACGTCGCCGTCGGTCGCCTCGAGGAGAGTGGTCGCGGCGGTGTGGCGGGCGGTGTGCGGGCTGCGCAGCCCCTCGATCAGGCGGAACGCCTCCGGGTCCTGGGCGAATCGCCGCCGTAGGGCCGTCAGTGCACGGCGTGCCCCGTCCGTGGTGAGGCGGTTGCCGGCGAGGACGTGGCCACCCGGCATGTCGGGGTGGGCGACGCTGATGAAGAGCGCCGGAGACGCATCCTGCCCGCGCGCGAGCAGGTACTCGCGGACGGCCTTCCAGGCATCCTCGGTGAGGAACACGGTGCGGTGCTTGCCCCCCTTGCCGAGAACCCGGAACCCCTCGGGCCGGATGTCCCCCCGGTCGAGCGCGCACGCCTCGCTGATCCGGCAGCCACTGCTGATCAGGAAATGGACCAAGGCGCGGTCACGGAGGTCGCGCAATCCCTCCCGGGGGAGGGCGGCGAGCAGCCGGGGGACCGTCTCGGTCGCGATCGGGTGGGGGTCGCCGACGATGTAGCGGGGCACGACCACGCGTCGCGAGAGCTCGGCCGCGGTCCAGCCCTCGTCGTACGCGTAGCGGAGGAACTGGCGGAGCGCCACCAGGGCGCGGGCCCGAGTGCGCGGGTTGGGGAGGGCCTCCGCCAGCTCGATCTGGTAGCGGCGGAGGACCGCGGCGTCGAGCCCGTCGCAGAGCACGCCGCTCGGGTCGCGCAAGCGGGCAAAGGCCACGAACTTGGCGAGGTCGTAGCGGTAGGCGCGGACCGTCGTGAGCGGGCGGTTTCGCTGCACCCGCAGGTAGTCGAGGAACTGCTGGACCTGGTCGGGCAGCGGGTCGTCGGGGCCCGGAACCTGGTCGACCCAGGCGGGGAGGCGGGGGCGATGCGGCGCGGTGGGGCGACGCTTCTCGGGGACGCGAGCCGGCATCGGCCTAATGATGCGGCCCGGCAGCCGTCATGGAACGCGCTGAGCGGCGATCGCGCCGGTGACTGCCCCTGGCAGAGCGGGGTAGACTGCCGCAGGTTCGCCACCCACGGTCGGATCACCACCCGCGAAGCACGGTCGAGAAAGCATGCAGGACCCCGGGACCTGGGAGCTGCGCGAAGCCGAGGCCGGCGTTGACGACGCGACCATCGCCGGCGTCATGGTCGAGTACCTCGAGTGGGCCCACGGGCGGCTGCTGGAGCTGTACGGGGTGGACGATCCACCCACCGATCCCCGCCTGGTGGGGCAGAGCCTCGACGAGTTCCGCCGTCCCCACGGCGTGCTCCTCCTCGCCGAGACCGACGGCAGGCCCGCCGGCATCGGAGCGCTGCGCCGGCTGTCGGATGACGTCGCCGAGGTCAAGCGGATGTATGTCGTCCCCAACTTCCGCGGGCGCCACATCAGCTCGGCGATCCTCGACCGGCTGATCGGCGAGGCCACGGCGATGGGGGCAACCACCATTCGCCTCGACACCTGCCGCTTCATGAGCGACGCTCAGCGCCTCTACCGCTCCCGAGGCTTCGCCGAGCGCGCCCGCTACGAGGGTTCGGAGATCCCGCCGCGGCTGCAGCAGCACTGGGTCTACTTCGAGCGGAGGCTCGACGGCGCCACGACGACGGGTGCCGCCGCGCCACCCGAATAGAGGATCCCTCCGGGGCGTGCCGAGCAGGGGAGGGGAGGGGCGAGGGGAGCAGCCGTGTTCCTGGCAGAGGGCCGGTCCTGAGATCCCGGGCCAGCCCGGCGTGGGCCCGCGTGGGGGGCGGCCCAGCATGGATCGAAGGCCCCTGGCGGCCCGAACCGGGCGGCGCTAGCCTCTATTACTGGTCGGCGGACCCTGGACAGGCCGGCACGGTGACCGCCGGGCCCCGCCTGCACGCCGCGGGTCTCTCCGACTGGAGTCAGTTCGGGTGTTGGCAGGAGGCATGCCATGCGCATCGAGGACGTGCACCGGGTACTCGTGATCGGAAGCGGCACGATGGGCCTGCAGATCGGCCTTCAAGCGGCGACCCACGGCTACGACGTCGTCGTCTACGAGACCGACGCCGCCGCCCGCGAGGCGGCGCACGGCCGGCTGCGCCGGTACGGCGAGGAGCAGGTGGCGACGCGGGTGATCGACGCCGCCGAGGTGGAGCGATTTCTGGGTCGAGTCACGGTGACCGGGGATCCGGCCACCGCCGGAGCGGAAGTCGACCTGGTGACGGAGTGCGTGCCCGAGGATCCCGAGCTCAAGGGTCGCGTGCTCGGGCAATTCAACGAGCTCTGCCCGCCCGCCGCAGTCTTCACCACCAACACCTCGACCCTGCTCCCGTCCATGTTCGCCGAGGCCACCGGCCGGCCCGATCGCTTCGCCGCGCTCCACTTCCACATCCCCGTCTGGTCAGCGAACGTCGTGGACGTCATGCCGCACCCGGGGACATCGGCAGCGACGACCGAGCTTCTCCTCGACTTCGCCCGGAGCATCGGCCAGATCCCCATACGCATGCGCCGCGAAAGCATCGGCTACGTCTTCAATGCCGTGTACACCGCGATGAACCGGGCGGCGATCACTCTGGTCGCCAACGATGTGGCCTCCGTCGAGGACGTCGATCGCGCCTGGATGGCGATCATGAAGATGCCGATCGGCCCCTTCGGCATGCTCGATGACGTGGGCATCGACACCGCATGGCACATCACCGACTACTGGGCAATGGTGACCGGGGACGCCCAGCTCCACGCCAACGCCGATCTGCTGCGCAGCTACGTCGATCGCGGCTGCACCGGCGTCAAGGCCGGGGAGGGCTTCTACCGGTATCCCAATCCCGCGTACGCGGACCCCGCCTTCGTCAAGGGCGAGTGAGCCCGGCCATCGCCACGGCTGGAGACGGCTCTCGGGACGTCCATCGGGCGGGAGTGCGCCACTTGGTGCGTTCCAGGGCGGGGGTGGGGGAGGGGGCTCGCGGCCTCAGGCGGCCAGGCTGAGGATCACCACGTAGCAGACCACGGCCACGGCGAATCCCACCGACATGAGCATCGAACTGATGTTCAGGTTGTACTTGAGGAAGCTGGCGCCGTTGAAGCCGGCGAAGATGATCGCCGTCAGTCCCACGGCGGCCAGCCAGATGGCGGCCTGGCGTCCGGCACGCACCGAATGGATCACCAGCTCGATGCCGCTCAGGAGCAGCACGATGCCGATGACCACGTGGACGATGAGCAGCGGCAGCCCGCTGGCGAAGCTCCAGAGGACGCCGCTGAGCGCGCCGCTCAGGTATGGACCACTGCCGGCCCCCGGGTGATGGGTTGGGATGGTCACGTACAGGTTGACTGACATGCCGACCACGAACTGCACGGCGAGCACGACGAGCGTCGCCGCGGTCCGGCGCCGCAGAACGCCGAGCCGCCGCTCGGTCTCACTGACCATGGCGGCGATCATGTCACAGGGTCCCGGGGCAATCTCGGCAGCGGCCGGGCATGCAGCGAGGGGGGTCGGGCCGGTACTGGGAGGCCTGCCGGCACGGGCGCTGGCAGCGCCACAACGGACTGCCATCTCCGCTTGTTCCTGATAAGATACATTATCAGGAGTAAGAAGCAGGACCGGGGAGACGTCGCCGGCAGCGACCTCCATCGCCCCCTCCCGGCCCGGATCAGCCAGTGAGCACGTTGACCCACCTGACCTGGCTGAAGCGCGCGAAGTCGGTGTCCGCCGAGCACACCTGGAGCCCATGCTCGATGGCGAGCGCGGCCAGGTGGGCGTCGGATATCAGATTGCCCCGGAGGCCCGCCGACGTGATCAGGCCACCCAGCACCGCCGCGTGGTTGGGCGTGGGCTGAGGGGCCCAGGCGTTGTCGCAGGTGAGCCACTCCTCGACGTAGGTCCACGCCTGCTCGGCGCTGAGAGGCCGGTCCAGGGCCCTCGGATGGGTCACGATCCGGAGGAAGGCGGTGATGCTGGGCCACGCGAAGCCAACCCGCCGGGGCCCGTTCAACACCCCCTCCAACCAGGTCGCCACCCGCTCATGGCTGGGGCTCGCCGAGTCGGCGGCATAGAGGAGCACGCTGGCGTCGATCAACATCAGCGGCCGCCCGCCCCATCCAGGATCTCAAGGGCCTCGGCGACGTTGGAGACATCGATCCGGAGACCGAGGGGGGCGGAGCGCTGCCGGAAGCGGTGGGCCCTGGGGGCCTGGAGCAGGCCGGCACGGATCAGCTGATTGACGGCCTCGCTGAGACCTACCGAACCACCGCGGCGCAGCTGGTCGATCGCGGCGGCCACATCCTCATCGAGGTCCACCGTGGTCCGCATGCTCCCAGCATACATCATGATGTGCTGATACGCGCATCAAGATGTAAACACGTGCCGACTCCCTCCTCCTCCATCAGGTCCCGGACGGCGCTCGACAGGACCCCACGTGCCACCATCCCGGGGTGCCGCCCCCGAGCCCGCCGCAGCTGCCGCCGTGCGTCGTCCCGGACCGGGACCTGGACGCCGCTTCCAACCCCACCACAGCACCGGACCAACTGGCCCGCCTCGCCGCCGACCCGAGCGGCGGCATCCGGAGCCGCGTGGCGGCCAACCCCGCCTGCCCTCCCCCACTACTCGCCCGGCTCGCCACCGACCACGCCGCCCTGGCGCGCCGCCGGGTCGCCGCCAATCCGTCGACCCCCCTTGCCGTCCTGAGGGCTCTCGCCCGCGACCGGGACGCCAGCGTGCGTGGGCAGGTCGGCGCCCACCCCGCCACCCCGGCCGATGCCCTCCGCCGGCTCGGCCACGACCGGGCCCATGAGGTCCGTCGCCGGGTCGCCACCAACCCCAACACCCCTCAGGAGACCCTGGCCCGGCTCGACGCCGGCCAGGACTCCCCCCAAGCGCGTGCCGGGATCGCCGCCATCAACCGGGAGGCCGCACCCGACACCCAGGCGCCGATCGCCTCCGACCCGAAGCGGGAGATCCGCGTGCGCGCAGCCCGCGGCGCGACCGGACCCGCGGAGGTACTGGTCCGGCTGGCACGCGACCCCGCGGGCGAGGTCCGCGCCGCCGTCGCGTCGAACCGGGCGGCGCCCCCGGAGGTCGCTGCCCAACTCGCCGTCGATCCCTCTGCCCGGGTGAGAGAGGAGGTCGCGCTCAATCCGGTCACACCCCCGGATCTCCTTGAGCGCCTGGCCCGCGACTGGCGAACCCGGGTGCGCCGCGGCGTGGCGACCAACGACGCCACCTCCCCGCACCTCCTCGCCCGGCTGGCGCGAGACTGGTCGCACACGGTCCGAGCGCAGGTGGCAGCCAACACGGCGACGCCTGCCGAGCTTCTCATCAGGCTGGCCCGCGATCGCAACCAGCACGTGCTCCTCGCCCTGATCCGCAATGCGGACACGCCGGACGCCGCTCTCCACGCGGTGGCCCGTCGCCCCCACGGCTTCCGCGCCCACCTGACGCCCCTTCCCGGAATCGGGGCCACCAAGGCCGCCGACAGGGTCAGACGGGCCCTCGAGCAGCGCCGGCCGCGACCGGAAGCTCGCTGACCTCGGCCGCGACGTCCCGGCGCTGGGGCATCCGCCGCCACGCGCGGCCGGCAAACGTCATGTGGACATCGCTGATGCGGCGTTCCAGGAAGCCCGCCTCGCAGTACGCGAAGTAGAAACGCCACATGCGCAGGAAGCGCTCGTCGAAGCCCAGCATGACGGCGCGGTCGTGCGCCGCGTCGAGCGCCTCGCGCCAGTGGCAGAGCGTGCGCGGGTAGTTGGCGCCGATGTCGTCGAGCTCCACCAGCCGGAGCCCGCTGGCCCGGTTGGCGGCATCGGCCAGCGACCGGACCGAGGGCAGGAATCCCCCCGGGAAGATGTACCGTTTGATGAAGTCCTCGCGCCAGCGCGCGGCCGACCAGGCGCGGTCCTCGATCACGATGGCCTGAAGCACGGCCAGCCCATCCGGGGCGAGCAGCCTCTCGCAGCAGCGGAAGAATTCGTCGTACAGCCGCCAGTCGACGGCCTCGATCATCTCGACCGACACCAGCTTCGAGTACGTGCCCTTGAGGTCGCGGTAGTTCTGGTCGAGCACGGTGATGCGGTCGGAGAGGCCGGCCGCGGCGACGCGTGCCCGCGAATACTCGCACTGCTCCTGGGAGATCGTGGTGGTGGTGACGCGGCAGCCGCTGCGCCGGGCGGCGTGAATGGCGAGACCGCCCCAACCGGTGCCGATCTCCAGCAGGTGGTCGTCGGCCGTCAGGCGCAGCCGGTCGCAGATGCGGTCGAACTTGCGCAGCGACGCGGCCTCCAGGTCGTCTCCGGGCTCGAAGATGGCGCACGAGTAGGCCATCGTCGGATCCAGGAAGAGCTCAAAGAAGCTGTTCCCGAGGTCGTAGTGGGCGTGGATGTTGCGGCGGTCTGCGACGCGCGTCGGCCGGTGCGAGCGGATCCGCCCCGCAACCTGCCGAGCGGCGTCGAGGGGCGCGGTCAGCCGGTTGATCCGGTCGACGTTGTGAGCCAGGAGGGTGAGCAGCTCGGTGAGGTCAGGGGTGTCCCAATACCCGCGCATGTAGGCCTCGCCCAGCCCGTTGCCGCCCGCCGTCGCCGTCATGCCCCACACACGCTGGTCGTGGACGGTCATGTGGGCACACTTCCCGCCGTGGCCCAGGACCGTCGTCCCCGAGTCCTCGCGGATGGACAGGCAACCCCCACCCAGAGCCGAGCCGAGGGCCAGGATGGTGCGCCGCGCCAGGCGATCCCGGCTCCGGGCGGGCACAGCGCGCTGTTCCTGCGACATCGGCGGATGGGAACCCTTGTGGGCGGGGTGTGAGCGGCGCTATGGCGATCCGCCGACCCGGCCGTGAATGGGGCGAGGGCGCCGGACGTCCCCGCGAACGGTGCAAAAGGTAGCGCATTGGAGACGCGCGGAGAGCGTCGTGAACCGCGCCGTTCGGAAGGGAGGCGATGGAGGCGTCGATCGGCGCCGGGCGGTCAGAATCGAGGGCGATGACCACCGCCGCCCCCATCCTCGACGTGACCGACTCCACCTTCGACGCCGCCGTCATCGCCGCATCGTCCGTCCGCCCGGTCGTCGTCGATTTCTGGGCCGGCTGGTGTGCCCCCTGCCGCACCCTCGGCCCCATCCTCGAGCAGGCTGTCGCGCTCCACGGCGCAGTCACCCTGGCCAAGCTCGACGTCGACGCCAACCCGGAGGTCACCGCGCTGTTCGGTATCCAGGGCATCCCCGCGGTGAAGGGATTCCGGGATGGGCAGCTGGTCGCCGAGTTCGTGGGGCTCCAGCCGCGAGCCCAGGTGGAGCGCTTCCTGGCCCAGCTTGCCCCTCCTTCCCCTCCCCCACCGCCTCCGTCCGATGAGGCCGGCCTCCGAGCTGCCCTGGTGGCCCATCCGGACGACGTCACTCTCCGCCGCGCGCTCGGGGCCCTCCTGCTGGAGGCGGGGCGGCTCGACGCCGCCGACGAGGTGCTGGCGTCCGCCCGCGACGACCAGGTCTGTGACGGGCTGCGCGCCCGGCTGGAGATCCGCCGCGGCACAGACCTCGCGATGGTCGCGCTGGTCGGTGACGCTCACGACGCCGCGGCCCTGCGCCGTGTGATCGACGCCGTCGGCGAGACCGCACCGCCGCTGCGCTCGCAGCTCCGCCGGGTGGTGCTCGGCGCCATTGCGGAGGGCCAGGGTGACCCGGCGCTGGAGGCGCTGCGCGGGGAGCTGGCCTCCGCGCTCTTCTGAGGTCGCGCTCCTCTGAGATTCCGGCGCCGGCGGGCGGCGCGGGGAGGCGGCGCACTCCTCGGGCTCGGGCGGGCTGCGGCGCCGCGAGGGCGGCCCCGTCTGTGCGACATTGGTGCGCGCAATCGTCAGCGATCGCATCGGGAGCAGAGCCATGCCACACGTCGCGGACGCGCTGACTGCAGAGACGATCAGGATCGCCGGCCACGGCGGCGACGAGATCGACGCCTACCTCGCCCAGCCCCTGGGCGACGGGCCCTTCGGCGGTGTCGTGGTCATCCACCACATGCCCGGATGGGACCGCTGGAGCAAGGAGGTGACCCGTACCTTCGCCGCCGCCGGCTACCTCGCCATCTGCCCCAATCTCCACGGGCGCGAGGGCAAGGGCGCCGGCCCCGACGATTCCGCCGCGGCGGTCCGGGCCGCCGGCGGGGTGCCGGACGACCGCCTGGTCGGTGACGTGGATGCCGCCGCCCGCCATCTCCGCTCCCTCCCCTCGTCCAACGGCAAATTGGGTGTCATCGGGTATTGCTCCGGAGGACGGCAGACCTTCCTGGCCGCCTGCAAGCTCCCCTTCGACGCCGCGGTCGACTGCTACGGCGCGGGAGTCGTCGGCGCGCCGCCGCCGCAGGCACCCTTCAGGTGGGAGCCGCTGATCGGTCTCTCCCCTGACCTCTCCTGCCCGCTGCTCGGTCTGTTCGGCGCCGAGGACCGCTTCCCCTCGCCGGAGCACGTCGCGGAGCTGGACGCCGAGCTGACCCGCCTGGGCAAGGTTCACGAGTTCCACAGCTACGAGGGTGCCGGTCATGCCTTCTTCTGTGTCGACCGCCCCAGCTATCGCGTCGAGGCAGCCCTGGACGGGTGGGCGCGGATCTGGGAGTGGTTTGGCGACCACCTCAGCTCCTGACGGCATCAGCGGAGAACTCCCCATGTGCACCTACCAGACCGAGACCGTCGCCGTTCAGGGCAGCGGCAAGGGCGTGGCCACCTGGTTCCCGGTGACCACGGCCACCGTCTACTTCGACCATCCCCAGAACGCCGCCGCCGAGCACACCCTCAACGTCGACTTCCTCAACCCCGAGCGCGGCCCCTCGGCCCGGGTCGCCGTCGAGCTCACCGCGGCGTCCGCCCGCGCGCTGGCGGAGGCCATCCTGGCGTCCCTGCCCCCGGACTGACCGTCGCTCGCCTCCCGCCTGGGCGCTGGTGGAGGCGGCGAAGCCCGGTGGCGCTCAGGCCGGGATCGGTGCCGGCAGCTTCAGGCGGTCCTCGGTAGCGATTCGGTGTCCCCGCTCGAGCACCGAGCCAGAGCCATTTCCCGCGGCCGGTGCCCCCAGTCCGCGGATGCGGTGCCCGCCTGGCGCGACAGCAACTCGGCCACCCCCTCGGCGTCGAGGGGCGCGGCCAGGTGGAAGCCCTGGGCCAGGTCGCAGTTCATGTCACGGAGTTCGTCGAGCTGGTCCGCCCCTTCCACCCCGACGGCCACCACCCGGAGATGGAGGGTCCTGCCCAACCCGATGATCCCGGCGAGAAACGCCCGCTCCCTCGCGTCGGTGGCGACGTTGTCCACGAAGGACTTGGGGATCTTGAGGGCGTCGACGGGGAGGAACTTGAGCTCTGCAAGGGACGAGTAGCCGGTCCCGAAGTCGTCGACGGCGAGCGTCACCCCGAGATCCTTGAGGGCGCGGAGCCGCTCCAGGGTCGTCGCCGTGTTCTCGACCAGGAGGCTCTCGGTGATCTCCAGGTTGAGCAGCGACGGGCTGAGGTAGGTCTCCCGGAGGATCGTCGCCACCTCCTCGGCGAAATCCGGGTGCAGGAGCTGGCGCGGCGAGAGGTTGACGCTCACCGAGAGTTCCCGGCCGGGCTCACCCGCGGACCAGCGCACCGCCTGCTCGCAGGCGGTCCGGAGCACCTGCCGGCCAATCTCCCGGATCAGCCCGCTGGCTTCGGCCACGGGGATGAACTCGCGGGGGCCGATCCGGCCGAGGCGGGGGCTGTCCCAGCGGGCCAGCGCCTCCACGCCGACCATGGTCCCGCTCTCGAGCGCCACGATCGGCTGGTATTCAACGGACAGCTCGCCTGCGGACACCGCCTGCTCCAGGTCGCCCCTCAGCCGGAGGCGCCGCTCCAACGCCCTCTGCATCCCGGCATCGAATGTCTCGACGGTCGCCTTGCCCCGCTCCTTGGCCCGGTACATGGCCACGTCCGCCTCCCGGAGCAGGTGGTCGTACGTCATCGACGGCCTGTCGGCGATCGCGATGCCGACGCTCGCACCGATGCTGACGGCGGCCCCGTGGAGATCAAAGGTGTCCGTGAGCTCCTCGAGGAAGCGCTCGGCGACCGCGACCGCCTCCTCGGGACCGGCCGGGTCCTCGATGAGGACCGCGAACTCGTCGCCGCCGAGGCGCGCCACGGTGTCGAAGGGCCGGACGACCCGGCGCAGCCGCCGGGTGACCCCCTGGAGAAGGAGGTCGCCACTCGCGTGACCCAGGGTGTCGTTGACCACCTTGAAGTCGTCGAGGTCGATGAAGAGGATGGCAGCCCGGAGCCGGCCCGGCTCCATGCGGCGGTCGAGGGCGTGAACGACCCTGTCCGCGAAGAGGGCGCGGTTGGCGAGGCCGGTGAGGGAGTCGTGGAAAGCCTGGTGATTGATGCGCTCGTCGAGGCGGAGCTTCTCCACCGTCACCCCGACCTGGGGGGCGAGTGCCTCGAGCAGGCGCTGATCCTCGTCGGTGAAGGACCGCAGGTCACCCTGGCCGCGCCCCACCATCAGGCTGCCGAGGATCTGCCCCTCCACCGACAGCGCCGCCATGACGGCTCCGTGCAACCCGCGACGGGCCAGCATGGCGTCGCTCTCCAGGGGACCAGCGCCCTCGCGCAGCACCAGGCTCAGGCTGGCGGGGACGGTGACCGAGAAGACGTCCGCCAGCAGTACCTGGTCGACCGCCTCGGACGTCTCCGTGATCCGACCGCTGCAGACCCGCACCAGCAGGGCGGCCTGATCGGGAGCGTCGGGGAGCACCACCACCTCGGCGAACCCGGCGCCGAAGATCTGGCAGAGCCGGCCGAGCAGGGCCCCGACGGAGAGCGGGGAGCGGACCGTCTGCTGGAGCAGATCGCGGGAGTCCGAGAGGTGCTCCAGGTGGCGGCGGTGGTGCCGCTCTGAGAGGTACCCGACTCCCACGCTCACGATGCTCGCGGCGAGGGCCAGGAAGAGCAGCGTCTCGAGGGTTTCGGCGCGCTCGACCAGCGCCCAGCTCCCGACCGCGAGCGCGGCGAGTGCCAGGGCGGCTGTCACCGCCCGGACCTGGCCCGGGTTCGGGCCTCTCGACCCGAGCATGGCGCGACGGATGACGGGCGACACGCGCCCCCTCTCTCGATCGAAGTTGACAGCACACCGCGGCGTACGGCGACGCCGCCCGCTGTCGAGGCTACACCATCACACCTAACGGCGCAAACAGCGTAACCGGTGCTTCACGGGAAGGCCATCTGCCGGGGGCGGTGGTTGCAACGCCACCGCTCAACTCCGGGGGAGGCCTCTTCAGGCGGGCCTCAGCGAGGCCGGGCCGAAGATTCCGGGGGCCGACCCTCGAGGGCGGCCTCGATGGCGAGCGTCCGCTCAAAGGCAGCCCAGACGGCGTCGCTGACGACGGTCCGGAGCCGACCCTTTTCCAGCTCGTACATGGCGGCGGCAGAGGTGCCCCCCGGGGAGGTCACCATGTCGCGCAGTTCGGCGACGTGTTTGCCGCTCGCGATGGCGAAGGCGGCCGAGCCCTGCACGGTGTCCAGGACCAGCTCCCGAGCGACGTGGCGTGCGAAGCCGAGATGGACCGCGGCGTCGATGAGCGCCTCGATGAAGAGGAAGACGTAGGTGGGGCCGCTGCCACTCACCGCGGTGGCCATGGCCACCTGGCGCTCGTCGTGGACCTCGAACTCGCTCCCGAGCGCGGAGAGCAGGGTCCGGGTACGGGCCCGTCCGGTGGTGTCGACGGCCGGGGTGGCGAACCAGACGGTCACCCCCTTGCCGATCTGGGCGGGCGTGTTGGGCATGCAGCGGACCACGGCAGGGTGGTCCAGGCCCTCGGCCAGGGCGTGGCTGCCGGCCCCGGCGACGATGCTGATGACGAGCTGCCCCGGGCGCATCACGGGCTTCAGCTCGGGCATGACGGCCCCGAGCACCTGAGGTTTGACGCAGAGCAGGATGATGTCCCCCAGTGCGGCCGCATCGGCGTTGCCGGCGATCGCCGACACACCGTGGCGCTCCTGGAGCTCTCGGCGGCGTGCCTCCCGGGGGTCGCTGCAGGTGACAGAGCCTGCCTCGACCAGGCCGCGATCGAGCAGGCCGGAGAGCATCGCCTCGGCCATCACCCCGGCACCGACGATCGCGATCTTGGAGCCGCGCAGGCTGGAATCGTCCATGACCAGCCGGACGATACAGAAGGACACCTCCCCTCCGCTGGCGCCGCTCCCTGCCGGGTCCGCCTCGAGGGCCGTGAGATGATCGAACGGATGGCTGACACGCCCGAGGCCCCCGACCCGACGACCCCGCTGCCCGACACCGGGCAGCCACCCGTCCACCCGGCCGGCGCGGGCAGCCCCTGGGGGTGGCCCGGCTACCCAATGTACCGGGGGGCTGCCACGGGCCAACCCACCCCGCATCCCGGCACCATCTATCCGCCTCCCGGCACCTTCTATCCGCCGCCCGGGGCCGGGTACGCCCCTCCCGGCACCATCTACCCGCCCCCCGGTGCCAGCTACGCCCCTCCCGGCACCCTCTACCCACCTCCCGGCACCGGCTACGCCCCCCCCGGCTGGGGTCAGCAGGGCGCCGGCGCTCCCGGACAGCCTGCGGGGCCGCGGGCGAAGCGCCGGGGCGGCTTCGTCGGCGGCATGCTGACCGCCCTCGCCTTCATCGCCAAGCTGGGCTACTTCGGCAAGTTCGGGCTGACCGCCATCACCATGGTGATCGCCGTCGGCGCCTACGCGCTCATCTTTGGCTGGGCCTTCGCGGTGGGCCTGGTCCTGATCATCTTCGTCCATGAGATGGGCCACTTCCTGACCTCGCGTGCCATGGGCGTGCCGATGTCGGCGCCGGTCTTCGTGCCCTTCCTCGGCGCCTTCACCACCGCCGGCCGCGGCCTGACCAGCGACCGCCGGCGGGAGGCGATCATCGCCATCGCCGGGCCGGTCAGCGGTTTCGTCGCGACCCTCGCCGTCTACCTGTGGGCCCAGGCCCAGGCCCCGCTCGCCCAGGGCGTGCCCTTCGCGTTCTCGCTCGCCTACTTCGGCTTCTTCATCACCCTCTTCAACCTGATCCCGATGCTCCCCCTGGACGGGGGCCGCGTCACCAGCGCCGTCAGCAAATGGTTCAATCTGGCCGGGCTGGTCATCGTCGCCGCTCTTCTGGTCAGTGAGTGGTTCGGCGCGACCGTGGTCAATCCGATCCTCATCCTCATCCTCGTGCTCGGGGGCTACTCGGTGTGGGGCCGGTTCCAAGCCGCCCGGCTGGGGCGCGAGGCTCCGCCGCTCCCTGCGCGCAGCCGCATCCTCATCGGTGTCGCCTACGTCGCCATGGTGGCGCTGAGCGGGCTCTTCATGAGCCTGAGCGCCGGCTGGCTGAGCGCCCACGGCCTCGTCAACCTGGCCTGAGGGCGGGCCGCTCCCCGAGCCCCGCTCAGCCCTCCAGGAAGGAGAGGCGCACCTGGCGGCGGGGATTGTCGCGGTTGAGGCTGACCAGGACGACCCGCTGCCAGGTGCCGAGCAGCATCCGCCCGGCCTGGACCGGGACGGTGAGCGAGGGGGACACCAGGGCCGGCAGCAGGTGGTCGGCGCCGTGGCCGGGACTGCCGTGGCGGTGCCGATAGCGGTCGTCACGGGGGAGGAGCCGTTCCAGGGCAGCGACCAGGTCGGGCTCGGAGCCGCTCCCCGTCTCGATCAGGGCCACCCCGGCGGTGGCGTGTGGGGCGAAGACGGAGAGCAGCCCGTCTCCCACTCCCTGGACGAATCCCGCCGCCTCATCGGTGATGTCGACGATCGGCGAGCGGCTCATGTCCAGCTCGATCAGGGTGGTCCGCATCAGCCCCCGGCTCAGGTGGCGGCGTTCGGGGTGGGCGTGGCGGCCTCGCAGTCGGGGAACGGGTAGCGGATGCTGTCGAGCAGGTTCTCGAAGACCATGTAGTCGTCCGCCGTCGAGTAATTCATCTCGATGTCGATGGCGTAGCTCGGGGAGAGGGTCGCCCGGAACTGGACGAAGTCGGCCAGGCGGGTCACGCTCGCGCCCCCCGGGTCCGTGGTCGGCTCCGGCGAAGCGCCCGTGCCCGCCGCGTACTTGACGAGGGTGCCGGTGTAGCCGCAGGCCACCACCTCGGAGTCGCTGGACACCGACGGATAGCCGGTCAGGCCCGCCGCACCGAGTGCGCTGAGGGTGGTCGCCTCCCGGATCACCAGGGTGGGGAGGTCGGTGCCCGTCTGGGGCTCAAAGACGACCTCGCCGTTGCTGTCGGAGTAGGTCCAGTCGGTCGGGTAGAGGGCTCCGTCGATCTGCTTGTCCTGGAACCCGATTGAGTTGAGCAGCCCCGGGGCGGTGTAGATGGGGTCGGCGATGACCCAGCCGGTGACCGTCGACCCCTCGACCTGGTACCAGGCGCCGGGCGCGGACGAATCGGGCCACGGGCCGCCGGAGGCGTCGTATCCGACGACCGTGAGGGTCACCCCCCATGCCGCCGTCCCCTCCACCGCGGCGGAGAGGGAGGCCGAGCTGTGGATGCGGAGACCGTCCTCGACCAGGACGGTGCGCTCACCACTCGTCTGTGGGCCCGCCGAACCGGACGCTCCGGGGGTCGCCGTCACCCTCCCGGCGCTCCCGGCCACCGGCGGGTTGGTGGCCACTCCGGTCGCGCTGGGGGAGGCCGGGGAGGCGAGGCTGCACCCGGTCAGGATGGCAGCGGCGGCGGCGGCCAGGGCGGCGATCAGGCGGGGGCGGATTGGGTGCACGTTGACAAGGTTAACGGGGATTCCCCGACGGGGTTATCCCGGGGTGGGGTCGCCACCCCCGTTGACGAGCCCGCGCAGGCTCGCGGCCACCGACTCCCCGAGGGCATCGAGGTCATAACCGCCCTCCAGGACCCAGGCCGAACCGCTCCCCGCCTCAGCGCAGAGATCCCGCACCCGGGACGCCAGCGCGGCGTAGGTGGAGGCGGTCAGCTGCAGGGTGGCGAGCGGGTCGGCGGCGTGAGCGTCGAAGCCGGCGCTCACCAGCACCAGCTCCGGCTCGAATGCGATGACCGCGGGCACCACGCTGCCCTCGAAGCGGTCCAGCCATTCGTCCCCGCTCGTCCCCGAGGGGAGCGGCACGTTGATGTTGAGACCCAGCGCCCCCGGCCCTCCGTGGGCGCTCGCGTGACCGGTCCCGGGGTAGAGCGGGTATTGATGAAGGGAGGTGTAGAGGACCGAGGGGTCGTCCCAGAAGATCTCCTCGGTGCCGTTGCCGTGGTGAACGTCGATGTCGATAATGGCGATCCGCTTCCGGCCCCGCAGCTGGGCGTGGCGGGCCGCGATGGCGACGTTGTTGAAGATGCAGAAACCCATCGCCGTCCCCGCGGTGGCATGGTGGCCGGGCGGCCTGCTGATCGAGAAGGCATGGTCGGAGCGCCCGTCGCAGACCGCGTCGACCGCCGCCAGCGCTGCACCCGCGGAACGCAGCGCCGCCGCGTGCGAACCCGGGCCGCAGAAGGTGTCGCCGTCGAACCACCCGCCCCCCCGCTGGGCCATGGCTCGGACCGCGCCGGCATGGGCCGAGGTGTGGACCAGCTCGATCGCCGCCCCGTCCGCCTCGGTCGGATCGAGGCGGGGAAGGGAGGAGAGGTCCTCCTGACCGGCGATGTGGTCGAGGATCGCTGCCACCCGGTCGGGACGCTCCGGGTGACCCGGGGCCGAGTGCTCCGGCTCAGGACCCGTGGAGATGAGGATCACGCTCATCCCATCTCCCCGGCGAGCGCCTCCCCCAGCTCGCGCAGAAAGGACTCCACATCGGTCACCAGACCGAGGGTCTGCGCGGACCCGCGGTCGGCCAGCTTGGCGACCACCGCCGGGTTGATGTCCACACACACCGTCCGAGTCGCAGCCGGCAGCAGGTTGCCGGTGGCGATGGCATGGAGCATGGAGGCGCACATGATGCAGAGGTCAACCCCGGTCAGGGCGGCGCGCATCCGGCGGCGTGCCTCCACCATGTCGGTCACCACGTCGGGGAGCGGGCCGTCGTCACGCACCGACCCGGCCAGCACGTACTCGACACCGCTGCCGATGCATTCGAACATCACGCCGCGGCGGAGCATCCCGGACTCCACCGCCGCCCGGATGCCACCCACCGCCCGCACCCGGTTCACGGTCCGCATGTGCAGCTCGTGGCCGGATTCGATGGGCATCCCTTTCTCCAAGCCGATCCCGAGGGAGGTGCCGAAGAACTGGGACTCGATGTCGTAGGCGGCCAGGCCGTTGCCGGCAAAGAGCACCTGGACATATCCGAGCGCGATCAACCGTGCCAGATGCGGTCCTGCCCCGGTGTGGATGATGGCCGGGCCGCCGACGAAGCATATCCGGCCATTTCTGGCACGAACCTCGCGCATGGTCTCGGCGAGCTCGCGGATGACCTGGTGCTTGGGCTTCTCTGGGGAGAGCGAGCTGGTGGTGAAGCCGAAGACCTCCTTGCCCCTCCCCCGCTCCACCGGCATCAGCCGGACCCCCGCCCTGCCCACCACGACCTGGTCTCCGGCCAGGACGTCGGTCACTGGGACGGCGCGGGCGGCACCCCCGACGATCACCACCCCGCAGTCCATCTCTATGCCGTCCACCGTGACCCATTGGCCCCCGATGAGCAGCGAGGTAGGCTGGTTGGTGGTGGTGTAGAAGAGGTCGGGGAAGACGCCGTCAGTGGGTGCCGGCAGGGTCACCGCGTCCTCGGCACCGACGACAGAGGCGCCGTGCTCCTGGCACGCGGCGATCACCGCCGCGAGCTGCTCCTCGTTCTCGGCCTCGATGGTGAGCCGGGCAAACGAGGACTCGTCGAGCCGGGTCCCGACCCGGAACTCCTCGACGTGGAAGGTCGCCCCCATGTCCATGACGCTGTCCATGACCCGGGGCAGCACCATGCTGTCGATGATGTGTCCGGACAGCTCGATGACAGCGCGGGCGCTCATGACCGGGAGGCCACCGCCCGCACCGCCTCGATCCGGCGGCAGAGCTCGGCGGCCGCGGACCGAGGGTCAGCGGCCCCGGTGATGCCCCGGGAGACCGGCACGATGATGCCGCCCCCGGTCGCGTCCAGACCAGCGCTGACCGCGGCCTCCAGGTCGCCTCCCTGGGCACCCACCCCGGGCAGGAGGAGCGGAGCGGCCGGAGCCAGCCCGCGGACCTCGGAGATGGCGGTCGCGGAGGTCGCTCCGACAACGAAGCCGATCTCGGCCGCGCCCGACCAGCCCAGCGCCCGCTCCACGATCAGCCGGTAGAGGGGCCGGCCATCCTGCAGGGGCGCCTCCAGGAAATCGGCGGCACCCGGGTTGCTGGTGCGGGCAAGGATGAGGGCGGCGGTACCGGCGCGGGCCAGGAAGGGGGCGACCGCGTCCCGGCCCAGCAGAGGGTTCACGGTGACAGCGTCGGCCCCCCAGACGTCGAAGAGGGCGCGGGCGTACGCCTCGGCGGTGCTGCCGATGTCGCCGCGCTTGGCGTCGAGGATCAGCAGCCGGCTCTCCGGCACCATCCCGCGCACCCGCTCCAGCACCCGCAGCCCCTCCGATCCGTGCTGCTCGAAGAAGGCCAGGTTGGGCTTGACCGCGACCACGTGGGGGAGCGCCGCCTCCAGCATCTCGGCACAGAAGCGCTCGAGCTCGGCGGCATCCCGGCAGCCGGTGGGGTCCAGGCCCAGGCAGAGCGCGGACCCCAGCTCGCGGCCGGCGGCGGCCAGGCGGACGGCGAAGGGCTCCCGGCTCACCAGACGTCGCGGGCCGTGCTGGGCTGGATCGCCCCCTGGTCGGCCCGGGGAGCGTAGGGGACCTCGATCCGCTCCTTCTCGGTGGAGGCGCAGAGAGGGCAGACGCGCGCCATCCGGCCGTCGAGGATCACCGCGGCCAGCCGGTAGATGGGCGTTGGACGGCCGCAGTTGTCACACGGGTCGAGGACGGCCACGGTCTCGCCTCCTCATGGTGGTCCTGCGCGGAGTGGTCGAGTTGGATTCTGCCAGATTCGCGGCCTCCTCCCCTCTCCCGCCGCTCTCCGGCAGGACGGGCATGGCGGCGCTCGCGCGAAGTGGCGGCTCAGGCCGAGCCGGGGCCGGACGCGGCCTGCTCGCCCCTCTCCGGGCGGCGTCGACCGCCCCCTCCGGGCAGATGACGTGCATCAGGCTCCGCCCGATGCGGATCGCCTCGGACCGGGACCGACGCCCGGCCGCGCCCCGGCGACCTGACCTCAGGTGCCCATGGAGCTGCTGACGTTGGAGAAGATCTTGTTGACCTGCTTCCCCACCGTGCTGAGGATGAGCACCACCACCACGGCGATCAGCACGAGGATCAGCCCGTACTCCGTCATGCCCTGTCCCGCCTCACGACGGGAGAGGCCGCGGTCCAGCGGGCGGCGCGCCATCTCTCGAAGGCTGAGGTACGTCGAGGTGATCCGGGTCACGAGCTCTCCGGGCCAATTCCACGAATTCATGCCCCACAGCGTGATCGACTACTCTGCCGAGACCCTTAACTCGATGTCACGGGGAGTCTGACAACCGTTCGCAGACCGCCGATCGGATGTTCCAGATTGATGGCGCCACCGTGCTCGGCGGCGATGGCGAGGGCGATCGACAAGCCCAGGCCCGTCCCGCCGCTCCGGGCGGGAAGCCTGTCGCCACGCCTCAGCTGTTCGACCGTGGCCGGGCGGGCTCCCTCCGGGAAGCCCCCGCCGTCGTCCTCGACGCCCACCACGCACGCCCCGCCTTCCATGCGGCTGGAGACGGAGACGCGGGTCCTCGCGTAGCGCATCGAGTTGTCCACCAGGTTGTCCAAGAGGCGGCCGAGCAGCACGGCGTCCCCGGAGATCTCGGCGCCGCTGTCACGCTCCACGTCGAAGCTCACCTGGGCTCGCTCGGCGGGGCCGCGCCAGCGGTCGTACAGCTCCTCCATGAGGTCGTCCACGGAGAGCGGCACGCGCCGCAGCACGAGCGCCCTGGCGTCCCGCCGGGCCAGGAGCAGGAGTCCCTCGGTGAGGACGCTCAGCCGGACCGCCTGGTCGCGGATCTGCTGAAGGCTGGCCACGTACCTCTCCGGCTCCCGGGGGTGGCGGAGGGTCACCTCCGCGGCGACCCGGATGGCGCTGAGCGGCGAGTTGAGCTCGTGGGCGGCGTCCGCGGTGAACCGCGTGAGACCTTCGATGAGCGCCTCCCTCTCGGCGCCGACCCTGCCCAGGGCGTTGACGGCGACGATCCCGAAGACGGTCACCACCGCCACCGCGATGAACTGGAAGTCGGCGGTGAGGACCGGCCACTGGCCGGTGGTCTCGAGGACCGCGGGCTGGATCAGGGCGACGGCGCTGATCAGAAGGGCCGGCCACGGGGGGAGCAACCAGAGTGCGGCGACGACACAGAGGAGGGTCAGCCCCCCAAAGGTCTCGTCCGGCGGGGTGACGAACTCAAACACCGTTATGGCGCCCATGACCGCCAGCGTGCCCACCACCAGCACGACCATGCCGGTGGTTCCGCGCACCGGGCGGGCCCGGCTGAAGAGGGAGGTGAGCGGCGCCGGCCGCGGGCGTTCAGACACGTCCCACCTCCAGCCGGTACCCGATGCCTCGGACACTCACGATCCGGACCGCCGACCCGGCGCGCGAGAGCTTGGTCCGCAGCCGGCTCATGTACACGTGGACCAGGGCGGAGTCGGGAGTGGATTCGAAACTCCAGCCGCGGTCGACGAGCTGCTCGTCGGCGACCACCCGTCCGGCATGCTGGACAAGCAGCGCCAGCAGGTCAAACTCCTTGCGGGTCAGGGGCATCGGAACACCGCTCACGGCCACGACACGAGCCGGCTCGTCGACGACGAGATCGGACACCGTGGTGTCCCGCGTGCCGCCCTCCCGGCGTGAGAGCGCGCGGATCCTGGCGAGCAGCTCGGCGAAGGCAAACGGCTTGGTGAGGTAGTCATCAGCGCCCGAATCCAGGCCTGAGACGCGATCCGGGACCCCGGAGAGAGCCGTCAGCATCATGATCCGGCTGGTGACGCGAAGCGCGCGGAGGCGGCGGCACACTTCGAACCCGTCGGGCCCCTCGGGAAGCATCACATCGAGCAGCACGGCGTCATAGCCATTGCCCTGGGCCCGTTCAATCGCGTCGTCCCCGTTGTGAACGACGTCGGCAGCAATGCCTGCCTCGGCCAGGCCCCAGCGGATGTTCTCCGCCGCGTCCTTCTCGTCCTCGACCACAAGGACCTTCACGTCGCGATTATCGACCGGCCCCCTCCGCGGGAGGGACTTCTCCATCGAGACGTCGCTCCCCGGTCAGCGACCGGCGACATGCTCGGGTCGCTCCGGCCGGGCGCGTCCCGCTCCTCCTCTCCCCTGCATCTTCGCCGCTCTCGCCCCCTAGGGTGCCCTGTGGCGCGCCGTCCTGTACACCTGGGGGCTGGTAGGTAAGCGGAAAGCCGCCTTCTCCGGCCTCTGAGGAGGGAGCGACCGGCCGGGCGGGCCCCTCTCGAGAGGCGGGCCGGACGGCCGCTTCCGCGGGAGCGCCGGGGGCGAGCTAGTCGGCCTCCTCGGTGTCGCCGGTCGCGCTGTCCGCGACCTTCTCCTCCTCGGCCTCCAGCTCCTCCGCCTCTTCCTCTTCCTCGTCTACCTCGTCGGTCGAGATCGCGGTGACTTCGGTCATGGCGTGTTTTCCCCTTCTGCTGTGCAGCTTGGCAACGCGATTCGCGACCCAGTGTTGCAGCGGCACTGCACCCCCGGGGTGATCAACCGATTAACCGTTGGCGTCCATCCGGTTCAGTTGGAGCTCGAGGAACCGGCTGATACGATCGTCTCGATGGGTGAGCTGGCGTGCCGCATCTGCAGCGTGCCGCGAGCTCGCGACCGCGGAGTCACCGGGGAGGCTGTGCCATGAGCGCGCGGATCGCCATTCTCGGTACGGGGCGGATGGGGTCGGCCATCGCGCAGTGCCTCGCCGGATTCGAGCCCACCCTCTGGAACCGGACCCGCTTTCGCGCCGAGCAGGTGGGCGTCGGGCGCGTCGCCGCAACGCCGGCCGATGCGGCCCGCGATGCCGACATCGTCATCCTCAGCCTGACCGGAGCCGATGCCGTCCGCGCCGCGCTGGCCGGACCGGACGGCGCGCTGACGGCCACGCACGGCCAGCTCTTCATCGAGATGAGCACGTCGGGGCCTGCGGTGCTTGAGGAGGTCGCAACCCAGCTCCGCGCCTCCGGCTCCTCCCTCATCGACGCGCCGATCATGGGCGCTCCAGCCGTGGTGCTCCGCGGAGCAGCGGCGATCCTGGCCGGCGGCGCCTCCGACGACGTCGCTCGGGCGCGGCCCGTGCTGGAGCTGCTCGGCGAGGTGCGCCACGTCGGCCCCCTGGGCAGCGGCGCCCGCCTCAAGCTGGTGGCAAACAGCATGCTCGGCGTGGTGATCACGGCCGCCGCCGAGCTGCAGGTGGCCGGCGAGGCGGCCGGCCTGGACGGCGAGCAGGTCTTCTGGGTACTCGCCCGCCTCGCGCCCGTGCTCGAGATGCGGCGAGCCGGATACTTGCAGCGCTGCCATCAGCCGACGCTCTTCGCGGTGCGCGACCTCCTCAAGGACCTCGACCTGGCCCTGGAGCTTTTCGATCAATCAGGAGTGGACTCGCCCCTGACCTCGATCGCCCGTACGATCGTCGGTGAGGCGGCCGTCCAGGGCCCTGATCTCGACATTACGGCCGTCATCACGCGCTACCCGCCCCCGCCGCCTCGCTGAGAGGGCGGCAGGCCGGGGGCCGGTGTACGCTGCGGCGAAGCGCCATCGCTGGCGGCCTGACAGATCGGAGTGGCCACCCCGCTTGAACTTCCTCCAGGGCCTGCACGGAGCTGTCGCCATCGCCCTGCTGGGCGGGCTGCTCTTCACCGAGGAGGCGGGGGTCCCACTCCCGTTCGCGCCTGGGGAGCTGACCCTGCTCGCCGCCGGCCTCCTGATCGCCGCCGGAGGGCTGGACCCGCTGGTCTTCGTCCCGGTGGCCCTGGTCGCATGCATCGCCGGCTCCCTGGTCGGATACACCTGGGCGCGGGCGGTCGGCGACCGCGGCCTCCAGGCCCTCGCTCGCCGGATTCACCAGCAGCACACCCTCGCGAGGGTCTCGGGGCGGGTCGAGTCGGCCGGATGGGTCGGTATAGCGGTGAGCCGGCTCATCCCCGGGCTCCGCATCTACACGACGCTCGTCGCGGGCGCCCTCCGGGTGCGCCGCAGCACCTTCCTCCTCGGCATGGTCCCGGCAACCGTGGTCTGGATCGCGGTCTACGTCGCCCTTGGCGTGCTGGTGGGCGTCCCGATCGAGCACTTCCTCACCGAGGTGCAGCGACTGGCGATCCAGGGCGCCATCCTCCTCGCCATGGGTGTGGGCTGCTACTTCGTCATCCGGAGGACCCCGGCCTCATCCGGCGCCGGTCTGGTGCGCGTACCCCGGCCAGTGCGTGTCGTCATCGCCGCCGCCCTCGACATCGGCGTGGTCGCCTCTGTCACCACCGGCCTGCTCGCGCTGGGGCGGCTCCTCGGGTTTGGTCTCCAGGCGGGCTGGGTTGACTTGGTGGTCGCGCTTCTGGTGGTGGCCGGCTTCTACGTCGTCATCGCCCGCCGGAGCGGCGGCGCCACCATGGGTGAGGCGCTGCTGCAGACCAGCTATGCGACCGGCCAGAGGCTCCCACTCCGGCCGCGCGCAGCTCTGAAGGCCGCCCGATCCCTCCTCTCGTGGACCCGCGAGGACCTCACCCCCACGACCGAGCTGATGCGCTCCCTGAGCGACCCCGACCGGCTGCGCATGGTCAGTCTGCTGCTGGGGAAGCCACGAACGGTTGCCGAGCTGGCGAAGCTCACCCGGCAGCCGCCGTTCGAGGTCCGTCACCGTCTGGACCGCCTCTCCCCCACCGGGGCACTGGTCCTCACCGGGGACGAGGCAAACCCCGCCTACTCCGTACGGCCCGATCTCGGCCGCGCGCTGGCGGAGCTGCTCGCGGCCATGCCTCAGCCGAGCGTGCCTGCGTGAGACGTCCGGCGCGGCCAGGCTGGCTGCTGCCCACCCTGCGCGGTTACCGCCCGTCGTGGCTGGGCGCCGGCCACCTCTTCGCGTCGGTCGACGAGGCCGTTGCCGGGCTCAGGAGCCGGGCGTGACCTGCCCCAGGGCCGGGGCGGGGTGAGGCCGGCGCACCTCGGGAAGCACCTCCGGCAGGTCGAGGCGCGCCACCCCTATCCGGTCGTCGGCCATCCCGTAGTAAACGTCGAAGCGGTCGGGAGAGCCGAGATCGTCGCGGCGGTCGATGCCGGTGGGGAACACCACATTGCCGACCGTCCCCAGGCGCTCCTCGGGCAGCTCCGGGGCGAGGAGCGGATCCGGCGACCGGTAGCGGATCACGCGGGGGTGCGCGCTCGAGAGCACCATCACGCCGGCCGAGTAGCAGCGTGACCTTCCGCCACGAGCCGGCGCGGGCGCCTCCACCTCGCTCACCCCGTGGTAGATGACCAGCCAACCGAGACGGGTGAGAACGGGCGGGGTCCCGACGCCGATCTTCAGCCGCTCCCAGGCGGTGAGGGGGGCGGCCAACCGGTGATGGGAGGTGAACCGCCCGAGACGGTGTGAGCCGTCGCTCTCCCGGGTCAGCCGCGTGTACGAGATCCAGATGCTCTCGCGGTCGAGATCCGCGTTGCCGTCGGGTGGCTCCGGAGCACCGCTCCCGTCCCGGCGAGCGCCTGCAAAGAGCGGCCGGTGCAGCATGGCCAGCTCCGGACGACCGGACGGATTGGGGATGAAGACGGGGAAGAGGGTCGCGTCCTTGTCATCAACACCGTCCAGCTCGATGCCCTGATACGGCCCGAATCGGGCGAGCCCCAGCCTCTCCCATTGGCGCAGATCGTTCGACGCTGCCAGGGCGATGCGCGGGCCGGCGGACGAGAAGGCCGTGTAGGTCATCACATACTTGCCCAGCGGCTCGACGAAGGTGATCCGAGGGTCCTCACAGCCGCCCCCGCCGTCGGGCCGCTTCTCGTACTCGGCCTCGGGCTCGAGGGCCACGCCGAGCCGCTCGACCCCAAAGGGATCGCCGTCTCCATTGAAGAGCACCCGCGCGAGGCCGATGCGCGAATAGTTGCCACGGGCGACGAGTCGAGGGAAGAGGTAGAGCTCTCCATCCGGGCCGCGGACGGCGGCCGGGTTGAGGACGCCCTCGGCCTCCTGGGGATTCCCCGGCTCGGGGGTCATGATGGGCCAGAGGCGCCGCATCTGGAAGCCGCTCATGGCCTTTCCACCGGCGTGGCGGCCTCCCCGTCTCCGGCGGCGCCCAGGCACGCGATGATCGTCTCGATCACCAGCTTGGTCTCATCCGGGCCGCGCACCGGGATGCAGTCGACACCCGCCTGCTCCGCCGGGTAGTCGTTGCCTCCCTCGAAGATGGCGTCTCCGATGAAGAGCATCTCGCTCAGCGGGATGCTCAGGATGTCGCGGAGCTTCCGGATGCCGTAGGCCTTGTCGATCCCTGGCTTGGTCACGTCGATCGAAGTCGCGCCGCCCATGCGGACGGAGAATTCCGGGATCAGGGTGTCGAGGACGGCCGCGATCTGCTTCCTCTTGGAGAAATCGGGGTCCCACCTCTCCTTCTCCGCCAGGGGAGCTCGCTGGCCCAGAGCGGAGAGCGTGATCTGGCTGCCCCGGTCTTCGATGACTTCTCCCCACACCCTCTCGGGCGCGGAGCCGGTCAGGTCGAAGGCCTTCTGAAGCGAGCTGACGATCTTCTGCCTCTCGTCGGAGCTCAGATCCTCGGAGTAGACCCGCACCCAGTCCTGCTCGTGCCGGTAGAACTGGGTTCCGCAGGTGGGGAGGAGGTAGAGGTTGGCCAGGCCCTGGTCGATCGGAAGCTTGGCGAGCAGCTGCTTCTCGAACTGGGGCCAGCTGCCCCCGGAGATGACGGCGACCTTGACGATCCCGAGCAGGTCGTGCAACAGCAGGGCGATCACGGCGTCGGGAGGCGACTTGCTCGGCGCGAGCGTGCCGTCGAGGTCAAAGACGATCAGTCTCTTCACGCCTGCCTCATGCCCTCCGGGCCGCGAGTCCGAGGAGCGCTGCCGAGCCCGGCGGACCGTCCGCCCCGGCGGCTGCCGGCACCTCGGGCAAGGCAACCTCCAGGAGGCTGACGGGCCCGCAGGGCCGGACCCAGCATTCGCCGACCACCGCGGGCAGGAGCATCACGTCGCCGAATCCGATGTGGTGAGACGAGCCGCCGTGCTCGACCTCAGCGGCGCCCGCGATGCAAACGAGGACCCGCGGGAGGCCCCCGGCGCCGACGGTGAACGGCAGCTCACCCTGGACGCGCCAGAGGCAGAAGTGCTCGCAGTCGAAGAGTCGCTCGCGCCGCGCAGGTGCGTCGGCCTCCACCACCGGCACCACCGGCGCCAGCACCCCCTGGGCGAAGTCGATGCAGGCCAGAGCCTCATCGACCTGCAGAGCACGCGGCAGGCTGGTCACGGGGTCGACACGATCCCAGTCGTGCAGGCGGAAGGTCACGTCGCTGTTCTCCTGCACCTC
>PLNE01000095.1 GCA_003141695.1 Candidatus Dormiibacterota bacterium | reverse complement strand
GGGACCTGCGTGAATGATCGCGGTTAACACCATATCGAAATGCTGAAAAGGCGCGGCACGCAGGGCGTCGTCCACGGTAATCAGGCTGCGGCCCTCCGGATGGCCGATCCCGTGCAGCAGCAGATTCATCGCGCACAGCCGGGCGGTGGCGTCTACGATCTCCCAACCCCGCAACGCGTCGTCCCGCAAAAACCTCTTCTGGTCAGGGTCCAGTTGCCCTTGCTTCATGTAGTCATAGGCAGCAAGAAGAAACCCACCTGTACCAGCCGCTGGGTCGCAGAGCGTGTTGCCCGGCACAGGCCGCATGACGTCGACGATCGCGCGAATCAGAGCGCGTGGCGTGAAATACTGCCCTGCGCCCGACTTGACGTCCTCGGCGTTCTTCGCGAGGAGGCCTTCGTAGGCGTCGCCCTTGACGTCGACGTCGAGGATCATCCACTGCTCTTTGTCGATTAGATCCGACACCAGACGCTTGAGTTTCGCAGGATCCTGGATCTTGTTCTGCGCCTTGCGGAAGATGACGCCCAGTGTGCCGGGAGACTTTGCCAGCTCGATCAGGATGTGCCGATAGTGAACGTCGAGGTCATCGCCATCTAGACGAACCAGCGATGTCCAGTCAAGCGTCTCGGGGACTATGGATGAGCGCGTAAAGGGTGGCTTGGTCTGCTCGTCGGCCATCTTGAGGAAGAGGAGAAAGGTCAACTGCTCGATGTAGTCCTGATACGATAGGCCGTCGTCTCGCAGAACGTTGCAGTAGTTCCAGAGCTTCTGGACGAGGGTGGCGCTGTCGCTCATGCGGGGACCCTTGTACGTAACTTGCGTGTTTGGGCTGGTTTCTGGCCGTTGGACGACGCTCGTTCGGCATTGAGCCGTCGAAGGAGAACCGCCGCGTCTTCGTCGTCGGGGTCTTGGGGAACGAGCTTGCCACTAAACGCCGCGGTGAGGATGGACGACCGAAGGCTACGAGTAAGCCTGAGTTGATCGTCAACGACTGCCTCGACGTCTCCGATGCTTGAGAGTCGCCGTGACGCTTCATCAACAATCTGGCGCTGTGCAGAGATGGACGGCAGCGCGACGGAGATCGCGCGTACCTTTTCAGTGCTGAGCGTGTGCAGCCCAGACGTCGAGCTCGCTTGGGCTTGGATTGTGCGCATGGACGTCGGCGCGTTCCAAAAGAGATTCAGATATCGAGGATCGACTTCGTCGCTCGGCCGTATGCGTATCAGATGGTTTTGATGGACGCACGGGTCGATGATTCCCGTCCACAGTGCACTCCGGCCAATCTGGTCAGGGCTCCCGTTGCCTTCTACCACCAAGAGGTCGCCGTCACGCAGCCTAAAGCGCTCCAGTTCACCATCGAACACTTCGATGTAGTGAATATCCGCAAGGTCCAACCCGTCACGAGGGACGTTGGCGACACGAAGGAAGGGTATTGGGTTGGCCCTTGGAGCTCGCCTCGGATTCTTGGTTATTCCACCTGACACCTCGGCAACGTCGCCGACTGCAACTGTTCGCCAGCTGGATGGCTCGGGGTCCACCAGGTCACCGGTAGTAGACCTCTCAAGAACCGTGGCCCGCATCCGTTTAAGGTTCTGTCGGGCGCGCTCCAGCGCACCCACTCCGGCATCGAGCCGCGAGAACTCCTCCTCGATGGCAACGACGATCCGCTCCTGTTCCGCCCGAGGCGCCAGCGGAACAGGAAGGCGCCGAAACCGATCTTGGGTTAAATTCAAACCGCTGTCGCTGCCGCCGGTCTTCATCACATCAATGGCGAGACGAGCCTGCGCCGTTTGCAGATAGAATTCCATGTACCGTGGCGACACGTGCTGCTCTGGCATGCGAAAGCGGTACATCTTGCCAGACATCATCAAGCGCCGCCGAGTGCCACGAACGAGACAAGCGATGCCGCACCGCGCCCGAGGTCCGGCGCAGGTAATCAGCAGATCTCCTGGAAAGACCTCTATTTGCGGCCGAGGGGCGAGATGTTCAGGTAGACGCTTGTTGTGCTCGGGCAGGAATGAGGCGGGTTGAATCGCCGTAGTCTTCAGGACGCCCCATTCGTTCTCTGACCCGGAGGGCGCTCGCTCGCATTGAGGACTCCAGCCTTGATGTAGGGTTCGCCCATCTTGGAATACTGCGAAAACGTCATCGAGGTTTGCTACGATCCAACCGTCGGGCAATTCGCTCATGCGGCAAGCGCCTCGGATAGCTCGTCCATGAGGGGGCTGAGGCGATCCCCGAAAACTTGGACGGCTCTTCCGATGCCGCCGTGCTCGTTGAATGGGGTGTATTCGAACGATTCAGCGCTGATGCCCAACTCGTTGGCGATGTTCTCCTTCATCCACGTCAGCCACTGCAACTGGTCCGAGGACAACTCCACGCCCTTCTGCTTCTGACCCTCAAGCCACGAGCTAAACCGTGCCTCCACCTGGTCACGATACGGCACCAACTCCTCATCCTGATGCAGCGTGAATCGCACCAGCGAGACAATGTCGGTGAGCATCTTTCCGCCTGAGCCGTGGACTTTGGATTCATCTATCAGCTCATATGCCCGCCAGAGGCTGTCCGCAGTCCAGCGCCGCGGCGGCCGCTGAATCACGGTCGCCAGCTCCTTGACTTCAGCGAACGTCAGCCGCTCCTTATAGGGACGGCTGTAGAGGATCTGCAGCGCGCGGATCTCGTCCTTATTGGCCTCGATGTACTCCTTGAAGGACCTCACCAGATTCTCTGCTTTCCCACGTGCCTCGGGCGAGTACCCAGCGTCGAGAAGTGTGTCAACCGTTTCATGGATCGTCTGTTCCAGCGACTTCCGAATCTCGATGATCTCGTTCCGCAGTGCGGGGTTATCGGCCAATGGCCGCAGGGCTGCTTCCAGCATCGCGGCGGCCGTAGCCTGAATCTCCTCCTCCGTCGGAGCCGGCCCGTCGCCTGTCGCCGCCGGTACGTGCCGGTCGGGATCCAGGGCGTTAAGAATCTCTGCGGCGAGGTCATGCAGCGTCGCACCGCCGTTGAGGGTGGCGATCCTCCCTCGGTCAGCAGGACTCATCCGGGAGTCCATCCGGATCAGACGCGACGCCAGTGAGGAGGCGATGTCGGGGTCAACCTTGGCGCCGAGCGCGACCTTCGCCATGATCTTCTCAAGAGGCACCCCCGCCTTCCGTTCAAGCGGCTGCGCCGATTCGGGAAACCGCCCCTCAGTCACGCCAATGGCGTCGACGACGACGAACCGATCCTTGTGTTGCGCGTCCCCAGTGATGCTTTGGAAGTCCGTGTCATCGATAATCCGAGATCCGCGACCGATCATCTGCTCAAAGTAGGCGCGGCTCTTGGTGTCACGCATGAAGATCAGACACTCCAGAGGCTTGACGTCCGTCCCGGTCGCGATCATGTCGACGGTTACCACCACCCTGGGATTCGGCGAGTTCCTGAAGGTAGCCAACAGGACGTCAGGGTCGCCATCGGTAGTGCGATAGGTGATCTTTTGGGCGAACTCGTTGCCCCTTCCAAATTCCTCCCGAACGATGCCCACGATGTCCTCGGCGTGAGAATCGTTCTTGGCGAAGATTAGCGTCTTAGGGACGATCGATCGTCCCGGGAATATCTCCGTGAACAACCGTTCCTTGAACGTCCGTATGACCGTGCGGATCTGATCCGGTGCAACGACCTTCCGGTCCAGCTCTTTGTCGGTGTAGGTGGTGGACTCGTCCACTAGCTCCCAACGAGTCTTCCGATCCACTCGACTGCGATAGCCGGCGTATTCGCCCGCTTCGATGGTGGAACCCCTTTCAGTGATCTCCGTGCGGATCTTGTAGACCGAGAAGTCGACGTTCACCCCGTCCAATACGGCCTGTTCTCGGGGGTACTCCATGACGAGGTTCTTCTGGAAGAACGCCAGGGTTTGCTTGGTCGGCGTGGCGGTCAACCCGATGAGGTAGGCGTCGAAGTACTCGACCACCTGTCGCCACACCGAGTAGATCGAGCGGTGGCACTCGTCGATGATGATCACGTCAAACATCTCGGGCGGCACCTTCGGATTGTAGGTGACCTCTACCGGCCGCTGTGGTGCCACGGTGTCGGCCGATTGCTCGTCCAGCTCGGGATCTATCGCCGCATCTCCACGGAGGATGGAGTACATCCGCTGGATGGTCGAGATACAGACCCGCGATGTGGTGTCGATCGTGTTGGTCTGCATCCGCTGGATGTTGTACTCCTGGGTAAACTTCCGGCCGGTTTCGGGGATGTCGAACCCTTTGAACTCTCCTTCGGCCTGCTTCCCCAGGTTGCCACGATCGACAAGAAAGAGAATCCGTTGCGCCTTCCCATACCGAACGAGGCGGTAGCTGAGGTTCGCAGCTGTGTAGGTCTTGCCGGATCCCGTCGCCATTTGGATCAGAGCCCGGGGCCGATCTTCAGCGAGAGACTCTTCCACTTTCGCGATCGCGCGCTGCTGAACGTCCCACAGATTCCCCCTCTCGAGAGCAGGAATGTTGTGAAGTCTTGCGCGCAGCGTTCCTTGCTCCGGCTCCCGCAACATCTGCTCCAGCCAGCCAGACAGGGTCTCCGGGCGGAAGAACGTGTAGATTCGCCGGGCACGTGGCTCGGGGTCGTAGAAGTTCGTGAAGCGGGTCTCGGCCCCCGTGGACTCGTAGCCAAAGGGCAGCGGCGTGAGGGGGGCTGGCATCGCGTCGGGGACGCCACTAACGTACTTCTTGGTTTGGGCCTCCACCTCGCTCAGTGTGGTGCCCTGGGCCTTGGCTTCTAGGACGCCGACCAGCTTGCGACCGACGTAGAGGGCGTAGTCGGATCGCCCGTGACCGACGCTGTGGGTGAACTCGCGGATAGCCACACCAAGGCCAGCGCCGAGATTGGCATTCTTCTTGTCCTGCACCAACCACCCGGCTTCGACCAGCTGTTGGTCGATCTCTTTCCTGGCCCGGGCTTCCCGGGCTAGGTAATCGTGCTCGTCAGAGCCCACAGTGGCGAATTCTATCCGCACACCTTCTGCGTGAATTGCCCTTTTGTGAACAGTGGCCATTCGGGGGCGACTTTCACTTGCGGCACCTCCGTCGGGAAGACCGTCCGAGACTGACACGGGGTCATTTACTAACGAGCCGAACGGCGCGATAAGCGCAATCTGAAAGCTGAGGGCACAAATCGGCCCGGAATCCCGACATACCCCCCGAGACCACTCTTGAGGAGGTACCCGGGATGACCGGCAACGCGGAGGCGGCCGACTTCCTGACGGACGGGCGGCTGGTAGGGCATAGTGCGCGGCCAATGACGGGTCTGGACCAAGCGGAGGTCTCATCGGATCTCGGCGGGCTGGTCGAGGTGGCGCGCGGGGGCAACGAGGACGCCTTTTCCGAGCTATACCGACAGCTCGCGCCCAAGGTCTTCGACTACCTCGTGGTACTGGCCGGCGATCGGTCAGCAGCAGAAGACCTTCTCCAGCAAACCTTCCTCGATGCCTGGCAGAGCCTGGCGTCGCTGCAGGACCCCGCGAAGGTGAAGGCCTGGGTGTACGCCCTGGCTCGGCACGTCGGTCAGGATCACCTGCGCTCGCGCCGTACCGCGGTCCCCCTGGAGGCGATACCCGAGCCGGAAGCCGGCGAGCCCGGCCCTGAGGATGTGGCCATTTCGGACGATGCCACGCGCCTCGTGTGGTCCGCCGCGCAGTCGCTGGAGCCCCAGCACCGGGAGGCGCTCAACCTCAGCCTCCGCCACGGACTCACGTACCGGGAAGTCGGGGACGTCCTGGGTCTTCGGCCCGCCCGGGCCCATGACCTCCTCATCCGGAGTCGCGAGGCCCTGGGCCGGGCAGTGCAGCTCCTCCTCGTCGCCCGGAACTCGGGATCGTGTCCGGACCTCCGGGTGCTCGCCCCTCGTGGCACCGGGTCGCGCACCGTCGAGCAGCGCCGGGCGGTCGATCATCACCTTCGGCTCTGCCCCACCTGCCGGGCCCTTGCGTTCCAGCTGACCCGGCCGGAGGAACTGTTCGGGGCCATCATCCTTGCGGCCCTACCCACCAGTGCCCAGCACGCACCCGCCCTTCCTTCGATGGCGCTGGGGCCCGCCAAGCTGGCGGCCGCGCACTCCGCTGGAACGGGAGCGGCATCACCGCACTCTTGGTTGCGCCGAGGGCGATGGGGTGCGGTCAACCGCCACACCCTCCTGGCCGGCGGCGTCGCCGTCGCCCTGGCCGTGGCTTGGATCTCCGTGGCCACCGTCCGGCCGTGGGTGCCGCCTCCCGCTACCTCGAGCGGGCCGACCTCTCAGCTGGACGACGCGACACTCTGGGGCGAGGCAATTCAGGACCTGGGTGACCTGCAGTCGTACACGGTCTCGTACTCGAGCACCGTCGCCATCTCCGACGTGGTGAGCTTCCACCTCAGCGTTGGGCCTCCCGGGAGCTGGTTCGGGACCGCCACCAGCGTCGAGACTCCCGGCGTGCCGATCACCCTGGCAGACCTCGACGGTCACTACTACCTCCGGGGCAACGCCAACCTGGTATCGGTGGCCTCCGACTACTTCCTCACCACCGCCCAGGCGCAAGCTCTGGGAGACGGTTGGCTCGACGTGACCGAGGCGGGCGGAGAGGACTCAATCATGTCGGGGCTGCTCGACATGGCGGCGGAGCCCCCTGTGGGCCTCGACGCCGTCCTCCCGCCGATGCCCCCGTATGGGGCGACCATCTCCCGTACCCGGACGACGTTTGAGGGACAGCCCGTGTACCAGCTGAGTGCAGACGGGGAGACCGTGGACGTCACGACCGGGACCACCCCTTACCTCATGCGCGCCGTCACGAGTTCCGAGAGCATCGAGTTCGGACATCTCAACGACAAGGTGACCTGGCCCGACGTGAGCGTTGCCGTCACCTACCAACAGTTGACCGGGTCGCCGTCGCCGTAGTCGCGGCCTGAGACCCGACGCGCCACCCGCCGCGGTGCTGGCGCCCTGCCCCCTGGGCCATCCGTGGGCTTGCACGCCCACTGACAGAACCACTCAACCCTTGGAGGAAAGCCCTGTGAACACCGTCCATCTCGTCGGCAAGATCGCCACCGACATTCGTCTGCGCGAGTTCCCCTCGACCAAGCGTGCCGAGCCCATGGTCAAGGCCTCCTTCCTGCTCGCCGTCCCCCCTCCGACCAAGGGTGGGGAGCCGGACTGGGTCCCGGTCGAGACCTGGAACATTCAGGCCCGCAACCTCGCTCGCTTCAACCGCAAGGGATCCCGGATCGCGGTGAGCGGACGCCTGCGCAGCCGCTTCTACGACCCCAACGGCAAGGAGCGGGGCGGCAGCCTCCACCCCACCGTGGTCGCCGACGGCATCGACTACCTCACCCAGCCCCGGGCCGAGGCTGCCCCAGCAGCTCCGGTGAGCAAGTCGGGGAAGTGATGACCACGTTGCTCTCTGCGCTCGGCGAGATCGCCCTCACTTTCGTCGAGGTACTGCTCGCCGTCGGCTTCGTGATCGCCATGGCGAAGGTGTTCACCGGCCACTACGAGGGCTGCGGCCCCCTGATGGCGATCGTGATCGCCTTCCTCTTCATCGAGCTCTGGCGCGGGGGTGCGTTGCTGTCCCTCCTCCAGGCGTTGATCCAGCCCCTCTACCCCGGCGCCCTCGTGGCGCCGGGGTGCTGAGCCACGGCCATGAGATCTCGTGCCTCCGCAACCACTGGCGAGCCCTGGTACCGGCTCGGAGTGGCCGCCATCCTCTGGCGCGTGCTGCGCAACCCGGTCGGCCTCTCCGTGATGCTGTCCCTGACGATCCTCGTCGTCCTCCCTCTCGGCGCCGCGCCGGCGCAGATCGCCCTCGTAGCCGGCAGCTGCCTGACTGCGGTGGGGATCGCCGTCTACTGGGACCTGCTCAGCCTGCCCGCGCGGATCCGGCGGGTCACCACGCAGCTCGGGCTTGTCCACCGGCCCCCACGAGGACGTGTCCAGCGCCTCCGCTGCAGCGGCTGGCATCCGGTCACACGCCACCATGCCCGCCTCACCTGGCGGTTACCGCCGGGCGTCACCCTCAGCGATGTCCTCGACCGCCAGGAGGCCCTCGAGCAGGCCACCGACTCCGAGATGGTCTGCTGGGTCGAACACCGGCGCCTGGTCATGGAGGTGCTACGCGCTCCCATCCCCGACCACGTGTCCTTCTCCAGCTTCTACGAGGCCACGCCCCCACCGGGAAGGCTGGTCATCGGGTTGGGGCAGAGCCATCGCGGCCGGCTCTGGGTCGACCTGGCTATCCTCCCCCACCTCCTGGTAGGTGGCATGACCGGTGGCGGCAAGAGCGTCTTCCTCACCCAGGCCCTCACCCACCTGGTGCTCACCCACCATGCCGACCAGCTCCGCCTCGTCTGTGTCGATCTCAAGGGTGGCATCGAGCTGGGCGCCTTCTCGGATATCCCGCACTCCTTCGAGGAGGTTGTGACCTCCGTCGACGGAGCCGCCCGGGCGCTCGGATCCGTCCGCGACGAGGTCGACCGGCGCCTCCAAGCGTTGCGGAACGCCGGCGTGCGCGACATCGACGCCTGGGATGAGACCGGCCGGCCTCCGTGGCCGCGGATCCTCGTGGTCGTCGACGAGCTGGCGGAGCTGACGGTCCGCGAGCTGGGAGCCGCCCCAGCCGCCGTCGCGGCCCAGAAGGCAGCGACAGGGCGGCTGGCGGAGATCGCCCGGCTCGGACGGGCCGTTGGCATCCATCTGATCCTCTGCACCCAGCGGCCCGACGCCGAGGCCGTGCCCGGCCAGCTCAAGGCCAACCTCGCCGGGACTGTGGCGTTCCGCGTCAGGTCCGAGGTCAACAGCCACATCCTCCTAGAGAGCGACCGGGCCGCTCTGCTCCCCCATCACCCCGGTCGAGCCATCTGGGCCCACGAGCGCCTCGAGGAGTTCCAGGCCATCCACCTGATTGCCGATGAGGCTCAGCGGCTCCTGGCCGTTCGTGCGCAGGAGCTGTCTGGGGGAGGGCCGGTTGTTGTAACACCAGGCCCTCTCGATACATCTCTGAACTCGGGCTCAATCTCCGGAAGGTCGGAATTCCCAGGTATCGAGTCAACTCCCTGGGGGTCTCCCGATACGGGAGAAACGGAGGGTGCTCGATGAGCGACCTCCGCGTCCTGGCCAGCGGCATTGACAGCCTCTACGCCTCAGTCCGGGGCGAGCTGATCGACGGACTGCTACTCTTCCTCGGGGACCTCCGGGCCCTCAACCCAGACGGCGACATCCCCCTGAGCCTGGGCTGCGGGCAGCCTGACCTGCTGCTCCGGAGCCACGGCTGGAGGGGTTACCCCTGGTGGTTCAGCTCCCCGCGGTGGGAGCTCTTCGTCGGGGGGCCGGACCCCGTGCCGCCCGTGTACGTCCAGCTGCACGCCGAGCACATCCACACCGTCGGAGTGGAGCAGGCGGTTCAGGACGTTGAGGCCATGCTGGTCACCGACCTCTTCCCGCGCGGCTGCCGGGCGATCGCCTCCCGAGTCGACGTCTTCGTCGACGAGCAGGGCTGGATCCCCGAGGCCTCGGACTTCGCGCACTTTCGCTGCCGGGCCATGCGCCGGCGGATGTTTGAGGTGACTCGCCAGGAGCACGGCTACGGGAGCCGGCTCTCTGGCTTCACGTTCGGCAAGGACGACCTGGTCGCCCGCATCTACGACAAGACCCTGGAATCGGCGGTCACTGGCAAGACCTGGCCGGAGCTGCTCTGGACCGGCCGCGCTCCCGACCTGCCGGTGTGGCGCGTGGAGTTCCAGTACCGCCGGCCGGTGCTGGCGGCACTGGGGCTCACCGGGATGGGTGACGTCCTCCGCCACCGTCAGGGCCTCTGGGACTACGGCACCCGCTGGCTCTCCCTGCGGGAGAAGCGTGCGGACAGCAACCGGGGGCGTCGGCCGCTGGCCCCGGCGTGGGCGCAGCTTGCCGGGGCGTGCGTGGGCGGCTCCGCTGTGCCATTGATCCGCGACCGGGTGCGGGAGGCGGAGGTCCGCCGGCTCACCCAGGGGCTGGTCGGCTACGCGACCTCGGTGGAGGCGGCGCGAGCGGGGCACGGCGTTGGCGGGGCGCTCGTCGCCACGGTGCCGAGTGTTCGGCCCTACCTCACGCAGCGGGGTGTTACCTTCGCGGAGCTGGTCGCTACCAAGCGGCAACGCCGCTTGGACGTGACGTCGTGAGGCGACCTCAGGAAGCCGAGTTGAACACAGTCATCCCGCCCGAATCGGCAGGGGGTGCATGGAACGCAACGTCTCCCCGCTTGCTCACCGTCGAGGAGGTGCGGGCGGAGCTGAACATCGGCCGCACGCTCATCTACCAGCTCATTTGGTCGGGGGCCCTCCCAGTGATAAGGATTGGGAGTGCGCTCCGAGTGCGGCGCGCGGACCTGGATGCTTATGTCGATCAACAGCTGAGCTGGCGGATGCGATAGCCGCGGCTCACGGCCTCCCCTCCTGCGGCGTCGTGGGGACCGGCACTCGCCGGGACCGGTTGGGGTCGACGGCGTTGAAGAATCGGGGCAGCACGTGCGCTGTTGGCGCAACGGTACCTACAGCAGGCTCGTCCTGCGGTGCGCAGAGTTCGGAGGGTGGCTCAGTGGGGACCCAGTGACACGACGATCTGAAAGTCGTTCTGGCCGTCTGCCCACGCCGACGGCCGCAGGTAGCGATGCGTTTGGAGGTCGTATGACTCGCTAAAGCCCGGTGAGCCTGCGACGCCGACAGTCACGCGTAGCTGCTCCGTAACATCGACGCTCACTGCAACCTCCTGCTTCTGATACGGCGAAATCACGGGTGTCGGAGGTGTCGCCTGCTGCCCGTGCTCATCAAAGTAGGCCATGAATAGGACGTCACGCTCAGCGTCCTTCCCCACGTGCCAAAGAGGAAAGCCCGTCCCAAACCGACCATTAGCCGAGTCGCCTTGAAGCTGAGAGAATTTGAAACCAAATCGCCAGTATGCCCCCACTCGGGGTTCGATTCGAAATCGAACGTGATGGTGGTGCTCGAGGTCGATTACGGGACCGGATTCATCTTCTTTAATGAAGACGTGATGGGCACGAAGGCGGCGTAGCGACGCCGTGGACTCCGACGTATCAGGTGAAGCCGTCAGCAGGAGGTAGTTGGTTAGCGCCGCGAGAAGCGCTACGCCGCAGCGTTCGAAAGCTGCGACATTGTCCCCCTGTTCGGCCGATATCGCAAATTCTGCCATCATCCACATTGCGACTAGGAGCGCGGCCAAACCGACTATGCTCCGACCGGTTGGCGTGTGCACTATAACGTTAATGACTTTACGCATTTGGCGCCGTGTCGGCTGCCAGAAGCGCTGTGGACGGACACTGATGACAATGCCGGCGACGACGATCGCCCCCGCGAGAACTGCCAAAGCGACGACGACGCCAAGGCGGGCCCCCGGGGAGTCGCCCGACAGTTGTAAGGCCAGCAAGGCGATGGTCGCGCATGCCCCCACGATGATCGCGATTTCGCTAATGCGCCGCCACACGATGCGCTCCAAGTCCTAGTTCAGCCATTTGCTTGCCCAGGCCGCACGAATGTTCGAGTGGCAAGTCTACTCGGGAGGATGGCGGGTCTGCAACGATCCCCGCCACGGGGGGCTGTGGATGCCCGAGTGTGCGGCTTGACTATCAAGCTGGCCGACTGCAGTACAGCAGGGCGCACCGTCGGGCGACAGCCATAACACGAAGCTGCACCTACTGGTGCCAATCCCGTCAATCCCCAAGTGGCTATCAGTGGATTGGACGAAGGAGCCGGGCGAGTCGATCCGCTGCTTCGGTTTTTAGCTCGTCGAGGACGCCGGCGTAGACGTTGGCGGTCGTGGCGATGGCGGAGTGGCCCAGCACCTCACTGACCACCTTGAGGTCGGTGCCGCTGGCCAGCATGAGAGTTGCAGCCGCGTGTCTCAGGTCGTGGAAGCGGATGGCTCCAAGGCCGGCCCTGGAGACGAGGTTCTGGAATCTGACCGTCAGGTACCGCCCGTCGAGGGGACGCCCGAAAGGGTTGGTGAAGACGAGCCCGTCGAACCGGCTGTCCCACTCCGGACCTACCAGCAGCCGCTGCTCCAGCTGCTTTTGCCGGTGGCGGGTTAGCATCTCGGCCGCCGGCGCCGGTAGCCCGATGGTGCGCCGGGACTTCGGGGTCTTGGTAGGCTCCACCGAGAATTCGCGCTTGCGGTATTGGAGGGTGACCTCAACCCTGAGGCGCCGGGTAGCCAGGTCGATGTCCGCCCATCGCAGGCCCAGGAGTTCGCCCTGGCGCAGGCCAGTCCAGAGGGCGAGACTTACCGGCGCCTCCAGGTCGGTGCCCGCAAGGGCCTGGAGGATGGACTGAGCTCGGGCGGGCGTCATCGGCTCGACGTGGTAGGCCTCAACCTTTGGCGGATGAGCGAGGCTCGCGGCGTTGCGGGTGACCTCACCGGCTCGGAGTGCGTCGGTCAGGGCACTCCGCAGCACGGCTCGGAGATGCCAGACCGTTCTTGGTGCCAGGCCAGCCGCCCGCCGTTCCGCGAGCAGCGCCTCGACTTGCTGCGGGGTGAGTCGGGCCAGCTTGACCCTGCCGATGACCGGGATCGCGTGGAGGCGGAGGATGTCCCGGTACCGTTTGGCGGTCGACGGCCGTAGGCGGAGGTCTAGCCCCGCCATCCATTCCTCCAGGAAGGCGGCGACGGTCCGGTTGCCGGACTGCGGCGCCTCTTCGCCGTGAGCCTGCGCGAGGAGCGGGCGCATCTTCTCCAGCACCTCCCGCTGGCTCCTGCCGTAGACGGAGCGGCGGACCTGTTTCCCTTCGACCCAGCCGACGGTGACCCTGGCCTCCCAGACTCCGTCACGTCGCTGCCGGATCGCGCCCTCCCCGGATGCCCGCTTCCTGGCCACTCCGTACCCCACAACCCGCCGAAGCTGGGGTGAGTCTAGCAGCTAGTAGGGGTAGGATAGGGGTGCCGAGATAGAAGTGGGACTCTTGGAGCGATCGATCGGCGCCCTGTAACTGCCCGAAATCCCTTATCTCTGAATATGCTTTGGCGGAGGGAGAGGGATTCGAACCCCCGAGGGCTTGGCGGCCCTTGCGGTTTTCAAGACCGCTCCGATCAACCACTCCGGCATCCCTCCGTGCGCCGGGAATAGTGTCCCACGCCGCCGGCCGGGCAGCCGCGCGCTCGCAGGGGCGGCTCAGCCCGCCCGCAGGCCCTCCAGCTGGGTCGCGTGGTGCTCGATGTGGCCGATGAGCAGCTCCTCGATCAGCTGGGAGACGGTCATCACGCCCTGGGTGGGGTGGACGCCCTTGGTGTGCCAGGCGCGATCGGAGATGTCGCCGAGAAAGGCGCGGAGGTCGTTGAGATCCTCCTTCACGTCATGCCAGAGGGCATTGGGCCCCTGGTGCCGGTCACGTTCGATCGCCGCGATGTGGTCGGCGCTCGCCCGGGCGCGGCCAAAGAGAACCGGGTCGGGCGAGTCGGCGGCCAGCACCCGCTCCGCCTGGGAGATCCAATAGGGGATGAAGTCCTCCAGGTGGGCCCAGATCTGCCCGGCGTCCCATCGCACCCCAGTGGCGGGGTCGGGGTTGGTGCGACCGTCCAGCCGTCGCCGGGAGAGGTCGCGCAGCCGGACTTCGACCGCAGCCAGACGCCGCTGGAAGTCCGCTGCCGGGTCGGGGGAGGTGGCGTTCACAGGTGGGCGGTGAGGGTTGCGAGATGCCGGTCCCGGCGAGCGAGGCGGGGGGCGGTCTCCTGTGGTGCGGATGAGGCGGTCGCGAGATTGTGGATTCTGCATGATCTCCCGCTGACGTCGCCGTGGCGGACCTTATACTGGCGGCACGCGGGGAGGTGGCTGAGCGGCCGAAAGCGCCCGCCTGCTAAGCGGGTGAGGGGTGTTAAGCTCCTCCGAGGGTTCGAATCCCTCCCTTCCCGCCAATCTGACGCCGCCCCAGCAGGGCCCGGCCGCCTCGGACACCGGGCTTGCCCCGGCCCGGCGGGGCTCAGAGCACCTTGGAGAGAAACTCCTTGGTCCGCTCCTGCTGCGGGTTGCCGATCACGTCGCGTGGGTTGCCCGCCTCCACGATCATCCCGCTGTCCATGAAGACCAGGGAGTCGCCGACCTCGCGGGCGAAACCCATCTCGTGGGTGACCACGATCATGGTCATCCCCTCGTGGGCGAGATCGCGCATGACGTTGAGCACGTCGCCGACCAGCTCCGGATCCAGGGCGGACGTCGGCTCGTCGAAGAGCATCAGCTTGGGCTGCATGGCCAGCGCCCGCGCGATCGCCACCCGCTGCTGCTGCCCGCCGGAGAGCTGGCGGGGATGGGCGTCGAGCCTGTCCCCCAGGCCGACCCGGTCGAGCAGTGCCCGGCCCCGCTCCGTCGCCACCGCCGCGGACTCCCTCTTGACCCTGACGGGGGCCTCGATGACGTTCTCCAGCGCCGTCATGTGGGGGAAGAGGTTGAAGCTCTGGAACACCATCCCGATCTCGGAGCGCTTGCGGCAGACCTCACGGTCGGGCAGCTCGTGGAGCCGGCCGCCGCGTTCCTGGTAGCCGACCAGCTCGCCGTCCACCCAGAGCCTCCCGGCGTCGATCTTCTCCAGGTGGTTGATGCAGCGGAGAAAGGTGCTCTTGCCCGAGCCTGAGGGCCCGATGATGCACATCACCTCGCGGGGCGCGACCTCGATGTCGATGCCCCGGAGCACCTCGTTGCGGCCGAAGTTCTTGTGCACGGCCTCGGCGCGGACCATGGGGGTGGCCATCAGCTCACATTCCCGAGTGAGGCATGGCGGGCGGGAGCCAGGGCTCGCCGTCTGGCTCAGCAGCGCTCCCGAACGGCGGCGCGGCGTGGAACTGGAAGAGCATGCGGCGGAGGCGCTGCATGGGAGTGGGCGGAAGCCCGCGCACCGACCCCCGGGCGAAGTGCCGCTCGATGTAGTACTGGAACACGGTCAGCACCGAGGACATGGCCAGGTACCAGATGCTGGCGACGATGACCAGCTCGATGATCTTGTAGTTGAAGTTGGAGATGTCCTGCTGGACGGTGAAGAGCTCGTGAAGCGTGACGATGTAGGCGAGCGACGTCGTCTTGAGCATCGAGATGGTCTCGTTGCCGGTGGGAGGGACGATCACCCGCATCGCCTGGGGCAGAACGATCCGGCGCATCACCAGCGAGCGCCTCATCCCCAGCGCGTGGGCCGCCTCGGTCTGCCCCTGATCCACCGAGATGATGCCGGCCCGGACGATCTCGGCCATGTAGGCGGCCTCGTTGAGCCCGAGACCGAGGATCGCCGCCAGGAGCGGGGTGATCAGGGTGTTGGTGGAGGCCTGCACCATGACGTGGGTGAAGGGGATGCCGATCGAGAGGTAGGGCAGGATGGTGTTGATGTTCCACCAGAAGAACAGCTGGACCAGCACGGGGGTGCCCCGGAAGAACCAGATGTAGAGCCAGCTCACCCAGGCCATCACCCGGTTGGGTGAGAGCCGCATCACCGCCAGCAGGATTCCGAGGCCGACCCCGACAACCATCGCGATGGCGGTCAGGTAGAGGGTGACCACGGCCGCCTGGAGGATGCGGGCGTCGAAGAGGTACTGGCCCACCACCGACCAGTGGAGACTCGAGGTCGCGAACGTGTCGACGACCGCCCCCAGAACGATCAGCACCACCACGGCGGAGACCCACCGCCAGGGATGGCGCAGGGGGACCGCCCTGATCGCCTCGGGACGTACCCGAGTGGACCCGGGAGGGACGGGTGGGTCCGCGCTGAGCTCGGTCACGCGAACCTCACCCTGGGCCGACCCACCGGTCCTCTCCCCGCGCCTTGCGATTCACTCGCCGGCCGGTTGCACGGTGACCTCAGTACGAGGGCACACAGGTCGAGCCGACCGGGTTGTTGTCATTGACGTCGACGGCCGAGGCGGTGACGGCACCGTCCGAGACACCGGCGTTGCTGAGGATCTTGCCGTAGTAGCCGTGGTTGATCACGTAGGTCAGGGCGTCCTCGATCGCCTTGTCGAATCCGAGGCTCTTGGCGACGGCGACCCCGTACGGGTAGATGCTGCAGGGCTGGCCGCTGATCGTCAGCTTGCCGGGCTCCAGCTTGACCTGGTAGTCGGCGACGGGCTGGTCGGCCCACCCGTAGTCGGCCCGCCCGCTCATGAGGGCGGCGTTGGCGTTGGTCTGGCTGGGGAAGCTCTCCACGTTGATGTCCTTGAGACCCGACGCGGTGCAGTGGTCAGTGTCCCCCTTGATCGCCCCCCCGCCCGGGTTCTGGCCCATGTAGCCGTAGGCGTCCGACTCCTCGACCGTGCCCGATTCGACGGCCACGGACTTGCCGCACATCTGGGAGGCCGCGGTGATCGTCGGCCCGCCCACCCGGGCCAGCCAGGACTCCCCGGCCTGGTAGTAGGTGATGAAGTCGATGCCCGAGGACTCGCGATCCGCGGTGGGCGTGAAGCTGGAGAAGCTCATCGCGTACTTGGGGTTCTTCGCCAGCAGCGCCGGGATGATGTCGTCGAAGGTGACGTCCTGGATGGTGCACGACACCCCGAGCACCGAGCAGACGTCCTGGGCCAGCTCCAGGTCCCACCCGACCACCTGACCGTTGGCGTTGACGTACTCGTTTGGCGCATACGAGGCGTCACTCGCGATCACGAACGGCTCCAGCTTCTTGACCGCCGCCGGGATCTCGTTGGCGATGCTCGACTGGGTGGCGGGCTGCGGGCTCGTCAGGATCGGGCTGGTGCTCCCGCAGGCGCTCATCACGATCACGGGAAGGGCTAGGGCCGCGAAGGCGGCGCGCCGGGCGCGGTTGAGGTGGGCGGGTTGAGGGAGAGCGTGCATTTGGTCGCGAATTGTGCGCCCGTGACGTGCCGGGTGTCCATGTGCTTTGTGCACAAGGCCTAAAGACCCTACCCCTCCCGGGACGCGGCGGCCTCCGCCAGCGCCTGAGCCGCGACCTGGAGGGCCGGCCGCTCCACGCTGAAACAGATCCGGAAGTGGTCGGGCACCCCGAACGCCACCCCCGGTACCACCACCACCCGCCGCTCCGCCAGCGCCGCGGTGAAGGCCATGGTGTCCTCCCAGGGGCTGCGCACCCAGAGGTAGAGGCCGCCCTGGCATTCCGCGGCCTGGAGACCCGCCGCCGCCACGGCGTTGGCGATGATGTCGCGGCGCTCCCGGTAGGGGGTCGCGTTGGCCTCCCAGCTCTGCAGCTCGAGCAGGGCCAGCTGGGGGGTGGCCGGCGCGTTGACGTAGCCGAGGGCGCGCTGGCAGAGGGCCAGTCCCGCCTCGCTCTCCGCACCGGTGAGTGACGGGTGGAGCGCCAGGTAGCCGATCCGCTCGCCCGCCACCCCGAGGTCCTTGGAGAAGGAGCGGCAGAGCACGCTGTGCTCGTAGTGGTGGAAGGGCTCGACGCGGCGGTGGGGCGGGTAGATGAGCCGGCGGTAGACCTCGTCGACGATGAGCAGCACCGGGCGCCCGCCCCGCCCGCGATGTGCGCCGAGCACAGGCGCCAGACCGCGCAGCTCCTCCTCGGTGGCGACGTGGCCGCTGGGGTTGCAGGGGGTGTTGAGGATCAGGGCGCCGGTCGCGTCGGTGAGCGCGGCGGCGATCGCCTCCAGGTCGAGCGAGCCGTCCTCGGCCGAGCTGGCCACCCGCAACCGGTGGCCGCAGACCTCGCTGTAGAGGCGAAACTCGGAGAAGTACGGGGCGATCACCACCACCTCGCTGCCCGCCTCCACGAAGGCCCGGAGCGCCATCGAGATCGCGCCCGCCGCCCCCACCGTGACCGCCACCGATTGTGCGGTCACCCCCGCGACGTCGACGTCCTCGGCGATCCGCTCGCGCAGCTCGGGGTAGCCGAGGTTGGGCATGTAGCCGAACCGGCGTGGGCGGACCGCCGCGGCCGCCCGCTGGAAGGCCTGGCGCACCGCCTCGGGCGCCTCCAGCGGCTGGCCCAGGGAGAGGTCGGCGACCGCCTCCGCGCCGTACCGCTCTCGCAGCCGCTGTGCCGTCGCGGCGCCGGCACGCACCCAGCCCCCGGCCTCGATCTCCCCCCGGACCCACGCGGTGACGGCGCCGTCGCCGGGCCCCGCGCTCACCGCTTGGCTGGTCCCGGCCCCCGTGTACCCCCGTCATGCCAGGAGAAGGGGTAGGTGGTGTCGACCACCTGGCGGGCGACCTGGGTGCGGTGGAGGGGGCGGAAGGTCTCGACCATCACCGCCAGCTCGTCGGTCTCGGCGGGGCGATCCTGCGATGCCTCGAGCGCCCCCGGTTGGGGCCCGTGGGCCAGCCCGCTCACGTGGTGGGTGAGGGAGCCCTGCTGCACCCCCCGGCGGGACGCGTAGTTGCCCTCCAGGTAGTAGAGGACCGAGTCGCAATCGAGGTTTGAATGGTGGTAGGGGAGGAGCACCGCCTCCGGGTCCCAGCCCAGCTTTCGGGGCACGAACGAGCAGATCACGCAGTTGGCGGCCTGGAACGTCTGGTGAGCCGCCGCCGGCAGGTGGAAGCGCCCCGCCCGCGGCTCGAAGTCGTGGATGTTGAAGGCGACCGGGTAGACGGTGCCGTCCCATCCCACCACGTCGAAGGGGTGGTGGTCGAGCGAGTAGCAGGACATGTGGCCTGCCCTCTTGAGCCAGAGCTGGGAGGGGCCCTCGCCCTGCTCCAGCGCCTCGGGTGCACGGAAGTCGCGCTCGCTGTATGGGGCGAACTCGGTGAGCTGACCGTTGGAGGTGCGGTAGCGGTCCGGGGTGTCGACCGCCCCGGCGACCTCCATGACCAGCACCCGGGTGTCTTCCAGATGGTCGAATTCGACGCGGTACACGGTCCCCCGCGGGATCACCAGGTAGTCGTGGTGGTCGAAGCGGAGACTCCCGAACTGGGTGTGGAGCGTCCCCGACCCGCTGTGGACGAAGAGCACGTCGTCGGCCGAGCCGTCGACGAGGAAGGCCTTCTGCTGCCGCTGGGGGATGAGCAGCCCGATCCGGATGTCGTCGTTGACGAGCAGCCACTGGCGGCCGGTGATAGCGTCGCCGTGGGCGGGGAGCCGGAACCCCTGGAGGAGGGCGTGCTGGTGGACCTTCTCGTTCTCCATGGAGATGTCGTCCGCGTCGCCCTCGACGACGTCCTGGACGGCCTCCGGCATGTGGCGGTGGTAGAGGAGGGACGAGGGGCCGGTGAAGCCCTCCCGGCTGAAGAGCTCCTCGTAAACCGGGGCACCGTCGATCGCAAAGCGCTGATGACGCTTCCGGGGCAGCTCACCCAGCCGCATGTAGGGCCGCACCGCGCCACGGTAGCAGGAGCGGAGGAACGAAGTGGGTGTCACAGGTGCTGCGTCACCGCACGTCATGGCCGGGTGTGATCGGCTAGGGTTGAGTGACTCGGCGGCGCTGCCAGCCCGGCGCACGGCGCCCGGTCCTGGCGGCGAGCCCAGACGCCGCCCGAGAGGAGGATCTCTCCCATGACGCGGATGCACGGTCCGAGGTGGGGGGCCGCCCCCAGCCTGCTGGCGCTCGCGGCGCTCCTCGCGGCGTGTGGAGGCACCACCACCCACTCCACGCCGACCCGAAGCGGCACCGCGACAGCTTCGGCATCGCCCGTGGGCACCGCCTCGCCGTCGGCGACCGCGGTCCGGGTGACACCGATCGCCGGCTTCGAGGCCGCCTCCGTGACCTTCGTCTCGTCCCAGGACGGCTGGGTGCTCGGCACGGTCGGCGGCAGCCTGGCGCTCGCCCGCACCCAGGACGGCGGCACGACCTGGACCAGCGTCACCCCGCCCCCCACCGCCTTCTACACCGGGTCCGGGAGCACCGGGGTCTCCGGCATCCGCTTCGCCAACCAGCAGGACGGCTGGGCCTACGGCTATGACCTCTTCGCGACTCAGAACGGCGGAGCCAGCTGGACCCAGGTCGCCCTTCCCGGTGTCAACGCGTCCTCCGGGGCCACCCCCATCCAGGAGCTGGAGACCTCCGCCGGGTCGGTCGATGCCGTGATCACCGGCACCTCCGGATTCCTGATCGACACCGCCACGGTGAGCAGCAACACGTGGACCACCTCCCCCACCACCGTCCCCTATGGCGCGGGGCCGGTCCCCGATGCACAGCTGGCTCTCCAGGGCTCCAGCGGCTGGGTGGTCGAGAACGACCGGATGGTTGCCGGTGGAGCCCGTCTGCAAAGCGGCTCCTGGTCGACCTGGACGCCGCCATGCACCACGACGGGCGGCCCCGCCGTGCTTGTTCCGTCCAGCGCCGAGAACCTCTTTGCGGCGTGCTCACAGGGGATCTGGGCCTCCGGGCCGGAGAGTGTCCGAGCCTATGTCTCCACCACTGCTGGCTTGAGTTTCACGGAGCTGGCGTCCGCCTTGCCGTTCACCTCGGCCCAGGTCGGCACGTACAGCGACAGCCCCCCGGCCGCCGCCAGCCCGAGCACATCGGTGCTCGCCGTCGGTGACGGTGGGGACATCCTGGCGAGCTTCGACGACGGCTCCACCTGGAGCACCACCTACGACGGCGCTGCGAGCTCCAGCCTCGACTACGTGGGCTTCACCACCTCCACTCAGGGGGTGGCCATCGAGGCCTCGACAACGAGTTCCCTCGGGACCCTACTGATGACCCGCGACGGAGGCCACACCTGGGCGGCGGTCACCATCTGAGGATTCGGTAGGGGGCGGCGCCCGGTCAACGGGCACAACGGTTAGTGCCGACCCAACCGATCAGGGGGCGCCCACCAGAAGGGCGGCCCCGATCGCCCCGCCGAGGTCGCCGAGTGCCGCCACCTTGACCTCGGGGGCCCGCTCGGGGACGAAGAGGTGCGGGAGCATGGCCTCGGCGATCCGGTCCGCGTACGGCTGGCCGAGCCGGATGCCCAGCCCACCCTCGATGATCACGGTCCCGATGTCCATCAGGTTGATCGCAGAGGCGATACCCGTGCCGAGCGCGCCCACGGCGCGGTCGATGAGGTCATGGGCCATCGAGTCGCCGTCATCGAGGGCCCGAGCCCAGACGCCGCTGGTCAGCCGCCCCCGGCCGAATTGCTTCATGAGCCGGAACAGCTGGGTCTTCTCGCCTCGATCCACGCGCTTGCGGGCGGCCGCCTCCATCGCGGCCCGTCCCGAGTAGGCCTCGACGCAGCCGCGGCGGCCGCAGGTGCAGAGCGCACCGTCGCGGACGACCACGACGTGCCCGATCTCGCCGGCCGCCCCCCGGCCCAACCAGAGCCGGCCGTCGAGGACCACGCTGCCGCCCACCCCGGTCCCCCAGGCGACGCCGATGAAGGAGGGGTGGCCGCGCCCGGCCCCGATCCGCATCTCCGCCCGGTTGGCCACCTGGACGTCGTTTCCGAGGCAGACCGCGCATCCCAGCAGGCGGCTGAGCCGGTCACCGAGAGGGAAGGTGCCGTCCCAACCGGGCAGATTTCCGGCTTGGGAGACGGTCCCGGCGCGGGCGTCGACGATGCCCGGTGATCCGACGCCGACCCCCGCGAGAGAGCGCGGAACGATCCCGGCCGTCGATGCCGCCTCGCCGAGCGCCTCGGCCATCGCCGTCGCCACCGCCTCCGGGCCGCCGTCGGCGGGGGTGGGTCGGCGCGCCTCGCCGACCACCCGATGGGTGCGCGTGATGACGACGGCCTGGATCTTGGTGCCGCCGAGGTCGATGCCACCCCGGAGGGTACGGTTGTCACGCGCCGGGCCAGTCGCCATCGTCACTCCCACTGGGGTGCCGCCGGGAACAGTCGCCTCTGAACCATACTGTTCTCAGCCCTGCGGCGGTGGTGGGGCCGGAATCGCAGGTGCCGGGGAGGAGCCGAGCATGCAACTGGGGATGGTCGGTCTGGGGCGGATGGGCGCCAATCTCGTCCGCCGTCTGATGCGGGACGGGCACGACTGCGTCGTTTATGACGTCAACGCGCAGGCCGCCGCCGCGCTCAGGGCCGAGGGCGCCGTCGCCACCGGTTCGCTCGACGAGTTCGTGGCGGCTCTGACCCCGCCCCGGACGGCGTGGGTGATGGTGCCCGCCGCCCTCACCGGTGACACCGTCGACGCCCTCGCCTCGCGGATGAGCGAGGGGGACGTCATCATCGACGGGGGCAACAGCTACTACCGTGACGACATCGAGCGTGCCGAGAGGCTCTCAGCCCTCGGCCTCCACCACGTCGACATCGGGACGAGCGGCGGGGTGCACGGGCTGGAGCGGGGATTCTGCCTCATGATCGGCGGCGAGCCTCTGGTCGTCGAACGGCTCGATCCCATCTTCCGCAGCATCGCTCCGGGAGTGGACGCCGCCGCTCGCACCCCCGGCCGGGAGGGGGAGCCGTCGCCGGCGGAGCAGGGCTATCTCCACTGCGGACCTCACGGGGCCGGACATTTTGTCAAGATGGTCCACAACGGCATCGAGTACGGGCTGATGGCCGCCTACGCCGAGGGGCTCAACATCCTGTACAAGGCGAATGTCGGGCTGACCGAGCAGCAGGCGAGCGCCGAGAGCACGCCGCTCCGCGATCCCCGCTACTACCAGTACGACCTGCCCATCCCCGAGGTCGCCGAGGTGTGGCGGCGGGGCAGCGTGGTCGCCTCCTGGCTCCTCGATCTGACCGCGGGAGCGCTGCTCCGCTCGCCGGAGCTGGCCGACCTGGCGGGCCGGGTGTCCGACTCCGGGGAGGGTCGCTGGACGGCGATCGCCGCCGTCGACGAGGGTGTCCCCGCCCACGTGCTCACCGCCGCCCTCTACGAGCGCTTCAGCTCGCGTGGCGAGGCCGACTTCGGCGACCGGCTGCTCTCGGCGATGCGCCGCGAGTTCGGCGGCCACGCGGAGCTTCCCTCCGGGGGGTAGAGGTACACCGGCGCGTCGGCGCGCCGTCCCACGCGTGGCGACGTGTGGCGCGCAGCGGGCGCCCCCTGCGCGACCTGCGGAGGGACTGAGTCCAGCCCCTGTAACCGTCAGACCGGTTCGAGGCTGAGGAAGCCTGCTCGCAGGCTGCGCGCTCTCCTCTCCGGGGGGGACGGCAACTCCTGCCAGCCACTCGAGGCGAGGAGCTCCGCCGCCGCCTCCGCGGTGAGGATGGTGCGGAGCGGCTCGCCGAGCGCGCCCACCGCGGACTGGAACTGGTGGCGGCGCTCGTCGGAGGTCGCCGTCGACACGCTGATCGCGAGCCGGCTTCCGGGCGCCGCGCCGGAGCGCAGGGCGCGCAGGAGGGAGACGATCACCGCCAGGTCCAGGTACACCGCCACCCCCTCACAGAGGAAGAGGGTTGGGGTCGCCTGGTCGTGTCCGGCCCCGGCGAGCGCCGCCCCCACGTCGTCCGTGGCGAAGTCGGCGGCGACGAAGGTGAGCTGCGGCGTGGGTATGGCGAGGCGCGCGAGCCGGGCGACCTTGTCCGCCTGGGTGGCCGGATGGTCGATCTCGAACCAGCGGACGCCCGGCTTTGCGTAGCGGAGCGCCCGGCCGTCGTATCCAGCGCCGGCCACCACCACCTGGGTGATGCCTCCGTCCAGCGCTCGGACGGTAGCCCGGTCGAAGTACGCGGTGCGCGCCGCCAGGTGCACGGTCATGGGGGAGTAGGGGTCGACCAGCGCCACCGGGCCGGCGACGTCGCGGCCGAGCCGCTGGTCGGCCTCCGGGTCACCGTACGGTGCCGGCACCCGGGGGAAGCTCAGGCGCCGGGCCGCCACCCGTTGCGCGGTGACCGACACCTGCCCCATCCTCATCCGCGGCCGGTCCGCGGTGAGGGGAGCACGGCAGGAGAGCGCATCGAGGCGCTCCCCTGCCGCGCCACGGCTGTCAGCGAGGCGGGCCGGAGGCCAGGGTGATCGAGCCGGTGTGCTGCTGGCCCGAGCTGTCGAGCCAGCCGAGCTGGACGGTCGCTCCGGCGTGGAGCGTCTCCAGCGCGGTGCTGAGGGCGCCGCTCGAGGTGATCTGGGTGTTGTTGAGCGAGACGATCACGTCGCCCGCCTGCAGGCCCGCGCTCGCAGCCGGAGTGTTGGCCTCGACCACGTCGACGACGGCGCCGGAGACGGAGTTGGTGGTCGCGACCTCGACGCCGATGTACGGCCCGGGTCCGACATTGATGCTCCCACTGGACTGCCCGCTCTCGATCTGCTGCGCCACCTGCAGCGCGGTGTTGATCGGGATCGCGAATCCCTGGGTGGTGCTCGACTGCCCGCTGAAGCTCGCACCGGTCTCAGTGCCGGCGGTGTCCATGCCGATCACCTTGCCGGCAGCGCTGACCAGCGGACCGCCGGAGTCACCGGAGACGATGTCGGCGTTCATCTGGATCATGCCGGTGAGGTTTTCGGAGGCGTCACCGTCACTTGCGGTGATGGACTGGTCGAGGTCGGCCACCGTCCCCGACACCGCGGCCGGTGTGCCGCCCTTGCCGTAGGCGTTGCCGATGGCGACCACGGTGGCGCCGATGGTCACTTCGTCGGAGTTGCCGAGCGGCGCCACCTTGAGGCTGAGCCCGGAGAGGTCATTGATCTTGACCAGGGCGACGTCGTCGACGGGGTCGTATCCGAGCACGGTGGCCGCGAGCTGGGGCCCACTGCCGTCGATCTGGACGTTGACGGACTGGGCACCGTCGATGACGTGGTTGTTAGTCAGGATGTCGCCCGAGGAGTTGATGATGATCCCCGTCCCCTCGGCGAGGCCGGAGCCGCCCGCCAGCGTGTTCACGACGTCCACCACCGAGGGGTCGATCTGGGCCGCGATGGCGGAGGCGGTGGCGCTGCTACCGCCGGAGGACGTGCCGCCCGAGGACGAGCTGGTGCCCGAGGACGGGTTGGTGCTGGACGAGGAGCCGCCTGGTGTCACGACACTCGGCGAGCTGGGTCGCAGGGCGAGGCCGATGCCGGCACCGGTGACCCCGGAGACCAGGGCGATGACGATGGCCACGGCGATCACCACCGGGGCCATGCGAGACGGCCTGGAGGGCGCGACCGACGCGTAGTCGGCCGGCGCTCCCGAAGCCGGCGGGTAGGCGGCCGGCGAACCGTAGGGGGGGTAGCCGCCCCAGGGATCATTCGACCACCCGTAGGCCGGGCCGAACCCTCCCGAGGGGTGACTCCATGGCTGGCCCCAGCCGGGAGCACCGGCGCTGCCGGGGACCCACTGGTGGCCGTTCCATGCCCAGCCTGCGGCGGCCCCGGCATCCATCGGCGGCCGCCCGCCTCCGGTCGCGGGGTCAGTGCTGGGAGATGGGCTCTCCGGGTCTGTCTGGTTGTCGTCAGGGGGTGGGGTCGTGTTGTCGTTCATCACGGTGACGCTCACTCTACCCCCTGTGTCTTTCCAATCGATGACACCTTCGTGGCGGTCAAAAGTGGCCTCGCGACAGCCGCGGCGGCCTCACCCGAGCTCAAAGATCGCCTCGATCTCGATGGCCGCGCCCAGCGGCAGCTCGCTCACCCCGACCGCGCTGCGGGCATGGCGGCCGGGTTCGCCGAAGATCTCGACGAGCAGGTCGGAGGCTCCGTTGATGACCGCGGGCTGCTGGTCGAAACCTGGGGCGCTCCGCACCAATCCGACCAGCTTGATCACACCGGCCAGCGCGTCCACGCCACCGGCGGCCTCCGCCGCGGTGGCCACGAGGTCGAGGGCGACCTGGCGGGCGAGCAGCCGGGCGGTCTCCACGTCGATCTCGGCGCCGACCCGGCCGGTGACCACCCGGCCGTCCCGCTTGGCCAGGTGCCCGGAGAGGTGGAGCAGGTGGCCCGCCCGCCGTGCCGGCACGTAGCTGCCGAGCGGCGCTGTCGCCCGCGGCAGGGAGATCCCCAGCTCGGTGAGACGCCGGCTGATGGTCACCGGCCCCGCCGCCGCAGGTAGCCGACCCGGTCGGAAAAGCGCTGGGGCTCGAACCCGAAGACCGCCGCCACCACCCCGGGGATGGTGATGTTGTGGTGCCCGAGCAGGTCGAGCTGCGCCGGGGTCACCAGCGGGTCGCGCATCACCGCCGCCATCAGCGCGGCCACCGGCCGGATGGCCGGCACGGGAACGTGCAGCTTGATCCGCGGGAGGGACACCACCTCGCGCCGGATGATGTCGACGATCTGCTCGTAGCTCAGGTGATCCGGACCTCCGACCGCAAAGACGCGCGGGTCCGGGCCTCGCTCCAGCGCGAGGCCGATGCAGCGCGCGATGTCCTCGGCGGCGATGGGCTGGAAGAGGGTGCGACCGTCACCGGCGATGGGGAGGGGGAAGAGCGGCGGGGTGCGCCGGATCAGCCGGGCCAGCTTGACGAAGAAACCGTCGCCGGGGCCGAACACCAGGCTGGATCGGATGATGGTGTGGGGGATGCCGCTGATCCTGATCGCCTGCTCCCCGGACCACTTGCTGGCGAGGTATCCGAAGCGGGGATCGGGGTCGGCGCCGATGGCGCTCAGGTGGACCAGGTGCCCGACCCCGGCCTCGACCGTGGCGCGGGCGACGTTGGCGGCGCCCTGGCGGTTGACCGCGTCGAACGTCTGTCCTCGCTTCTCGACGATGACCGCGACCAGGTTGACCACGGCGTCGCAGCCGGCGAACGCCTCCACCAGGCCGGACCCGCTCACCACGTTGGCGGCGACCCGGGTGACCGCGGGCCCGGCGGGGTCGCTCGGGCGCTTGCCCCGCGAGACCAGGACCAGCTCGTGACCCTGCTCGGAGAGGTGCGATGCGAGGTGCGAGCCGACGAAGCCGGTGCCCCCGGTGATGGCGATCCGCATAGCGGCCACAGAGTATTCGACGGGGAGGGAATCGCGCCCGCGCGCCGTGATCCCCCCGTCAGCTCCCGGCGTGCGGATGCGGCCCGGCCGCGCCCGAGCCCACCGGCGGTTCCGGTCGGCCGACGATCTCCAGGGGCGTGCCGTCGGGGTCCAGCACCACCTGTCCGCCGGGGCTGGCGCCGTCCGCAGTGCCACCGGCCGAGAGGGCGATCCGGAGCAGGCCGGCCGGCGTTCGGTGGGGCTGCCAGGGGTTGGGCAGCACCGGGACGTCGAAGCTGAAGATCTCCAGGATCGCCGGCCCGGTTCCGAGCCGCACGTACGTGATCAGGAAGCCGCGCGGGTCATCGCCGGCCCGCAGTTGCCCGATGACCTCGGCCCCGGTCCCGCGGCGGTAGAAGGCGAGGGTCCGCTCCAGGTCGGCGACGGAGACGGCGACGTGGTCGACCCGGGGCGAGGCCGGGGCAGGCGTTGCCCGTTCGGCGGCGATCAGCTCTTCCGACCACGGGTGGCTGTAGCGCACGTTGCCCTGGACCAGCTCGATGTGTGAGCCGTCCGGGTCGAGGAAGAAGGCGATGCGCACCTTACCCATGACGTCGCGCGGCTCCAGGGTGAAGGGAGCCCCCGCGTCCGCCACGCGCGCCGCCCAGCGGTCGATGTCGTCCACCTTGAAGGCCACGTGACGGATGCCGCTCTGGAGGTCGTCATTGAGCCAGGCGCTCGGTTCAGGGCGCGCGACCAGCTCGAGCATCAATGGGCGGCCCTCGGTGGTGAGGAGGGCGCGTCCCTCGCCGCCGCCATGCGGCGCCTCCCCGCCGGCCACGCGGCAACCGAGCACTCCACAGTAGAAGCCCAGGGAGCGTTCCAGAGAGGTGACCCCGAGGACCGGCCAGGCGCTGCCGTTGATCACGTCAGCCCACCGGATGGCGTCGCCGGCTTCCGGGTGGCGCGGCCCGCCTGTCCATTCCAACACGTTCGCATCGTGACAGCAGGATAGCGGCCTGCTGGGGTGGCCTCGACCCGCCGTCGAGCTGGCGTGGCGGCGACGGAGGGAACTGATACAGTCATCGCATGACATTTCAATCAGCTATCGCAACGCCGGCCGCGACCGCGACCCCGGCCTCGGGCACCACCACCCTGTCGTGCCCGACGGCCAGCGCCGTCGGCGCCGCCCTGGGCATCACCGTCCCCGCTCCCACCACGATCGGGACCAGCGCCTCGGGCGTGGCCTGCAACTACCTGAGCGAGACCCTCCCGTGCTCGACGTGGTGGTGAGCATCGTCCACGGCATCAGCACGTGGTACCTCACCACGGCTGAAGCGTCGATGCAGGCCGCCGCCACGACCACGGGTTTCGCCTTCACCCCTCTGTCCGGGGTGGGGGACCAGGCGTACACCTACTCGTACAACATCACGTCGGGGACAGCCCTCGGCATCATCGCCGTCAAGGGGACGACGTTCGTCGGCATCGCCTGCACGATGACCACGACGACGCTGGCCAAGGTCGAGGCGTACGCGAACCAGCTCCTGGGATAGGACCGAGAGGGCTGCCGTGAGGCGGGGACGGCGGGGGCCCGGGGGCACGACCCTCGGGCCCCCCGCCAGCCTGCGCACCGGCTCTGTCGCAGATCGCTGACGCCCTCTTGCGGGCGCCCTCCGGCCCTCCTATCCTCACGCTGGCCTACACCTCGGCCGTTCAGGAGACGCAGATGCCCGATGCCGTCGACGATCCCACCCCGCAGGAAGACCGTCTGACGCGCCTCAGCGAGAGCGGGGTGGTGCGTGAAGCCGAGCACCTGGTGCCCTTCCGCGGACGCATGGTCAGCAAGCTGGAGGAGGCCGCCGCCGTCCTCGGCGAGGAGGACCCCCGGGACCAGCAGATGGTGGCGGACCTCGGCAAGGAATACCACGACCAGCCCCCGGTCGAGGCCGCCGGCGTGGACCTCGCCGCGATCCGGGCCGTCGATCCGCAGTTCGACGACTTCAGCTTCCGCACCATCGCCCGGGAGACCTTCAACAAGGTACGAGAGGCGCGGAGCACGGAGCGCACCGGCGAGGCGGATGCCCTGCTCAGCCCGACCATGGAGGCCGAGGTGAGCCAGGAGGTGAGCGGGGACGTCGCCGCCCATCGCCACCGCCTCCTGCCCGGGCTGGAGGTGGACGGGGCCACCATGGTCGCGGCGTCCGTCGTCGGCGGCAGGGAGGTGATCGACGTGCGCCTCGACGTCGCCGGCGAGGAGATGGAGCGCGACGACGCCACCGCCGCAGTGGTCGCGGGCGACGCGACGGTGCGCCGCTGGTCGGAGCGCTGGCGCTTCGAACGCGACCCCTCGATGGACAGCTCGCAGACGGACCGCGACCACACCCTGAAGTTCGGCGACGAGGGCTGGATGGTCGCCCACTGCGGCTGGGTGGTCACCCAGATCGAGCGGCTCCCCGCCGCGCCCGCGGCGCCCGCGTAGGCCGCTTCACCCCGGCTGCGCGGCACGCCGGGATCCCCCGCGCGCTGCCGGCCGGCGGGCTGCCCCGCCGCCCTCTGGTCGTTCGTCCCATCATGACGCGCCCCTCTCGTGGCCGGCGATCGCCCCGCGTACGATGCTGGCAGCGGCACATCGCTCAGGTCCCGCCAGGAGCGCCCCAGGCAGGTCGATCGTACCCGGGTCCATGACACTAAGATCACGTCTTCAGTTCGGATTCAGGAGACACTCAAGATGGACGCAAAAGTAGTCGGGACCACCATGCCGGTCCTGGAGGTGGCGCTCGACCCCGGCGAGGTCGTCTTCTCCGAGTCCGGCGAGCTCTCGTGGATGACGGCGTCTGTCCAGATGAGGACCTCCACCCAGGCGGGTGGTGGTGGTGGCATCGGCGGCGTCTTCAAGCGGGCCGTCGCCGGCGGCTCCATCTTCATGAGCGAGTACACCGCCGCGGGTCAGCCGGGCATGGTCGCCTTCGCGGCCAAGATACCCGGGTCGATCTTCCCGGTCGACGTGGCTCCGCAGCCGGGCATGAGCTTCATGGCCCATCGCCACGGCTTCCTCTGCGGCACCCAGGGCGTCAACCTCGGGATCGGATTCCAGCAGAGCCTCGGCGCCGGGGTCTTCGGCGGCGACGGCTTCATCCTCCAAAGGATCAATGGGCAGGGTCGTGCCTGGATCGAGCTGTCCGGGGAGATCATCATCTTTGACCTGGCCGCCGGCGAGGTGATGCGGGTGCATCCCGGTCACGTCGGCCTCTTCCAGGACACCGTGCAGTTCGGCATCACCACCGTTCCCGGCATCAAGAACAAGATCTTCGGCGGCGACGGATTCTTCCTCGCCCAGCTGGCGGGCCCGGGCCGCGTCTGGCTTCAGTCGATGCCGCTCTCGATCCTGGCGCATTCCCTCGACGAGTACCGCGGCGGCGGCAGCTCCGCAGTGCAGGGCGGGATGGCCGGCGGTGCCATGGGCGGCATGATGGGCGGCCTTCTCGGCCGGGGTCTTTGAGCTCCCGCCTGGAGAGCACCGGGTCCTGAGGGATCTCGGACAGATCGCGGCGAGTTGAGGAGCGCGCCCACGACGCGGGCGCGCTCCTGCTGCGCGGCCGTCTGCCGTCTGCTCAGCTCTGACCGGCCGGCTCCGCCGTCTCCGGCTGGGCTCCGCCGCTGTGCCGGCGGCATTCCACGATGGCAAACTCGAAGGCGTCGGCAAGCGCGATCCACGACGCCTCGATGACGTTGGTGCTGCAGCCGACCGTGCTCCAGCGGCGGCGGTGGTCGCCGCTCTCGATCAGCACCCGGACTCCCGCCGCGGTGCCGTCCTTGCCGTCGAGGACGCGCACCTTGTAGTCGAAGAGCTGGGTCTCGCCGATGGCCGGGAAGGTCGGGGTCAGCGCCTTGCGCAGGGCGGCGTCGAGGGCGTTGATCGGGCCGTTGCCCTCACCGGCCGTGTGCACCGTCTCACCGTCGATCTGCACCTTGACGGTCGCCTCGCAGACCATCGTCCGTCCCTCGCGCTGCTCGATCAGCGTGATGTAGTCGATGAGGGTGAATGGCGGCTGGTGTCCCCGGGCGCGGTGGACCAGCAGCTCGAAGGAGGCCTCCGCCCCCTCGAACGAGTAGCCGCGGTGCTCCAGTTGCTTGACCTGCTCGGCGACCCGCCGGACCAGTGCCTGGTCGTCGCCGAGGTCGACGCCGAAATCGGCGGCCTTGGTCAGCACCGTCGCCCGGCCCGACAGCTCGCTGACCACGGTCTGGCGGTGGTTGCCCACCACCTCGGGGTCGATGTGCTGGTAGGTGTAGATCGCCTTGGCCATGGCGTCCACGTGCTGCCCGCCCTTGTGGGTGAACGCCGAGGTGCCGATGTACGGTGCGGAGTGGGGCGGTGCCACGTTGGCGATCTCGGCCACGTCGCGGGCGATGACGGTCAGCCGGCTGAGCTGGTCCTCGCTGATCACCGGCATCCCCATCTTCAGCTGGAGGTCGGGGATGAGGGTGCAGAGGTTGGCGTTGCCGGTGCGCTCGCCGTAGCCGTTGACGCAGCCCTGGACCTGGGTCGCGCCGGCACGGACCGCGGCCAGGGTGTTGGCGACGGCGCAGCCCGAGTCGTCGTGGCAATGGATCCCCGCCACCGGGCCAAACCGCGCGACGACCTCGCTCACCACCCGCTCGATGTGGTCGGGCAGCATCCCGCCCCGCGTGTCGCAGAGCCCGACGGTCTCCGCCCCCGCCTCGATGGCTGCCTCCACGCAGCGGAGCGCGTAGTCGGGATCGCTCGCCTGGCCGTCGAAGAAGTGCTCGGCGTCGAAGACCACCCGCCTGCCCTGCTCGGTGAGCCAGCGCACCGAGTCGGAGATCATCCGCAGGTTCTCCTGGTTGGTGGTGCGCAGCACGTCCGCCACCTGCCGGTCCCAGCTCTTGCCCACCAGGGTCACGATTGGGGTCCCGGCCTCGAAGAGGGCGCGGAGCTGGGGGTCGTCCTCAGCCCGCACGTGGGCGCGCCGGGTCGCGCCGAAGGCGGCCAGCACAGCGTGGTCGAATCGGTGGCCGCGCATCTGCGCAAAGAAGTCGGTGTCGGTCGCGTTGGACCCCGGCCAGCCACCCTCGATCACCGAGACACCGAGCTGGTCGAGCTGCTCTGCGATGCGGAGCTTGTCCGACACCGAGAAGTTGATCCCCACCCCCTGGGCGCCGTCGCGCAGCGTGGTGTCGTAGATCTGCAGCGCGCTCATCGCGGGGACCCGGCCGCGGCCAGATGCCGCACCACGCTCTGCCGCACCGCGGCCCCGATCGCCTCGGTCCCCAGGGAGCCGCCGACGTCGGCCGAGAGGTTCCCGTCGGTGATGCAGTCGTCGACCGCCGCCTCCACGGCCAGGGCGAGGTCGTCGCGCCGGAGCGAATGGCGGAGCAGCAGGGCGACGGAGAGGATCGCCCCGTACGGGTTGGCGATGCCCCGGCCGGCGATGTCCGGCGCGCTGCCGTGGATGGGCTCGTAGAGGCCGGCACCACCGTCGCCCAGCGACGCGGAGGGCAGCATCCCGAGCGACCCGGCGAGCACTCCCGCCTCGTCGCTCAGGATGTCGCCGAAGAGGTTCTCAGTGACCACCACGTCGATACTGGCCGGTCGCTGCACCAGTCGCATCGCGAAGGAGTCGACGAGCTGGTGCTCCAGGGTCACCGCCGGGTACTCCGCGGCCAGCCGGGTCACCGTGTCCCTCCAGAGCTGGCTGGTGATCAGCACGTTGGCCTTGTCGACGGAGGTCAGGTGGCGCCGCCTCCCCGCGGCGAGGTCAAACGCGATCCTGGCCACCCGCTCGATCTCGGCGGCGGTGTAGACGGTGCTGTCCCGGGCGATCTCCTCGGGCCCGCTCCCGGATCGCTCGCGCGGCTCGCCGAAGTAGGCGCCGCCGGTCAGCTCGCGGACGATCACCATGTCGGTCCCCCGCACCACCTCGGGGCGGATCGTGGTGTGCTCGATGAGCCGCGGATGGACCCGGACCGGGCGGAGGTTGGCGAAGACGCCCATCCCCCGGCGCAGTCCGAGCAGCCCCGCCTCGCAACGCAGCGCGCCGCGGAGGTGATCCCACTTGGGCCCGCCGACGGCTCCGAGCAGGACGGCGTCGGCGCCGCGGCAGGCGTCGAGGGTCGGGGCGGGCAGCGGCACCCCTGTCTCGTCGATGGCCCGCCCCCCGACCAGCCGCTCCTCGACCTGGAGGTCGATCCCGGCCTCGGCGCAGACCGTGGAGAGAACCCCCAGCGCCACGCCGGTGACCTCGGGACCCACCCCGTCTCCCGGCAGTGATACGACGTGCGCAGCCTCCCCACGCGGCAGGCCGCGGGGGGGCCCCTGCCTCTCTGACGGGGGCTCGCCGCCCCCCGCCGCGCCCGGCGAAGCCGGTCCCGGCTCACCCCGCCCCAGATGGGCGCTCAGCGCGCCCATCAGCCGGCCTCCACGCCGCGCGAGAGGTCGGGCATCCAAGCCGGTCGCTGCGCCTCGTAGGCGGTGATCGCCGGCTCGTGGATGAGGCTCAGGCCGATGTCGTCGAGGCCGTCGAGGAGGCACCGGCGCTCGAAGGGGTCCATCTCGAAGTGGAAGCTGAGGTCCCCGACCTTCACCGACTGCTCCTCGAGATCGACGATCCCCACCACCCCGGGCTCCTCGGTCGCGACGTCCAGCAACTGGCGGACCTGGTCCTCCGGCAGGATCACGGGCAGCAGTCCGCTCTTGAGCGCGTTGTTGCGGAAGATGTCGGCGAAGGAGGGCGCGATCACCGCCCGGATGCCCTGGTCGTTGAGCGCCCAGACGGCGTGCTCGCGCGACGATCCGCAGGCGAAGTTGCGCCCCGCGACGAGCAGGGTGCCGCTCCGGTACTCGGGCCGGTTGAGGACGAAGTCCGGTCGCTCCGCCCCGCTCTCGTCGTAGCGCCAGTCGTTGAAGAGGAAGGTGCCGTAGCCGGCTCGCTCGATCCGCTTCAGGAACTGCTTGGGGATGATCTGATCGGTGTCGACGTCGGAGCGGTCGAGGGGGACGACCACTCCGTGCTCGGAGTGGAACGGCTTCACGGGTGCTCCTCCTGGAAGCGGTCGAGCCGGCGGACGTCGACGAAGTGACCGGCGACGGCGGCGGCCGCGGCCATGGCGGGGGATACCAGGTGGGTGCGGCCGCCCCGGCCCTGGCGACCCTCGAAGTTGCGGTTGCTGGTGCTGGCGCAGCGCTCCCCGGGCTGGAGGATGTCGGGGTTCATTCCCAGGCACATCGAGCAGCCGGTGTTGCGCCACTCCGCACCGGAGGCGCGGAAGATCCGGTCGAGGCCCTCCGCCTCGGCCTGGGCCCTGACCTGTGCGGATCCCGGGACCACCAGGACACGCAGCCCGTCCTTGACCGTCCGGCCCTCGAGCACAGATGCGGCGACCCGCAGATCCTCGATCCGGCCGTTGGTGCAGGAGCCGATGAAGACGGCGTCGACGGGGATGTCCTCGATCGCCGTTCCCGGCACGAGGTCCATGTAGGCGAGCGCGCGCCGCCCCGACTCCCGAGCGTTCGGGTCGCCGAAGCTCTCCGGGTCGGGCACGCGGCCGGTGACCGGCACCGACTGCGCCGGGGTCGTCCCCCAGGTGACGGTCGGCTCCAGCGAGGCCGCGTCGATGATGACGGTCTGGTCGTACCTGGCACCCGGGTCGGTGCGCAACTCGCTCCAGGCGGCCATCGCGGCCTCCCAGTCGGCGCCGCGGGGTGCGAACGGCCGGCCCTCGAGGTAGGCGAAGGTGGTCGCGTCGGGAGCGATCATCCCCGCCCGCCCCCCGCCTTCGATGGTGAGGTTGCAGAGGGTCATCCGCTGCTCCATGGAGAAGTCGCGGACCGCCTGCCCGGTGTACTCGACCACGTGGCCGGCGGCGCCGGCGGTGCCGATGGTGCGGAGCACGCCGAGGGCCACGTCCTTGGCCGTGACCCCGGCCGCCAGCGCGCCCTCGATCCTCACCTCCAGGGCCCGGGGCCGGAACTGGCGGAGGCATTGGGTGGCCAGCACGTGCTCGACCTCGGAGGTCCCGATCCCCAACGCAAAGGCGCCGAAGGCGCCGTGGGTCGCGGTGTGGGAGTCGCCGCAGACGATCACCGTGCCGGGTAGGGTCAGGCCCAGCTCCGGTCCGATGACATGCACGATGCCCTGCCACTTGTGACCGACGCCGTAGCAGGTGATGCCGGCCTCCTCGCAATTGCGGCGGAGGGTCTCCATCTGGGTCCGGCTGATCTCGTCCGCGCCGCCCAGGACGTCCTGGGTGGTGGGCACGTTGTGATCCATGGTGGCGACGACCCGGCCCGGCCGGCGCACCTTGCGTCCCTCGAGCCTGAGCCCCTCGAAGGCCTGCGGCGAGGTGACCTCGTGGACCAGGTGGAGGTCGACGTAGATCAGCGCGGGGGATTCCGGTTCTTCGACCACGACGTGGGAGTCCCAGATCTTGTCGAAGAGAGTCCGTGCGCCCTCCGTCATCGGCCCTTCTCCCACGCGGCGGGCGCTCCCGCTCTCTGACACCTGCAGCTCACTTGGCGACCTCCGTCCCGACTCGCTCCGCGCCCATCCGCTCGGGGGTGAGGCGCGGACCGCTGCTCTTGGATGCGGCCACCCGGTTGAGGGCCTGCACGTAGGCCTTGGCCGCGGCCACGATGATGTCGGTGTCGGCGCCGCGGCCGGCGCTCAGCGTGCCTTCGTGACGGAGCCGGACGGTCACCTCGCCGACCGCGTCCATCCCCGCGGTGATCGCCTGGACCGCGAATTCGTCCAGCTCACCCTCCACCTGGACCAATGCGTCGATGGCCCGGTAGGTGGCGTCGATGGGGCCGTCGCCGAGGGCCACCGCCTCCCGGCTCTCCCCGCTGGGCAGGAGCATCCGCACCGTGGCGGTGGGCCGGAGGTTGGTCCCGCAGCTCACCTGGAGGTGCTCGAGATGGAACGATTCCGCCGCCGCCTGGCGCTCGTCGGCGACGATCGCCTCGAGGTCGCGGTCGGTGACCTCGCGCTTGCGGTCGGCCAGCTCCTTGAAGCGGACGAACGCCCGCTTGAGGTCCTCGTCGTCCAGGCGGTAGCCGAGGGCCGCGAGGCGCTCACGGAGAGCATGGCGCCCGCTCAGCTTGCCGAGCACCAGGCTGGAGCCGGCTCCGACCTCGTGCGGCTCCATGATCTCGAAGGTCCGGCGGTCCTTGAGCATGCCGTCCTGGTGGATCCCGGCCTGATGGGCAAAGGCATTGCCCCCCACCACCGCCTTGTTGGCCTGTACGAGCATGCCGCTCAGCTGGGAGACGAGCCGGGAGGTGCGGAAGAGCTGGGTGTGGTCGAAGTGGGTGGCCACCCCGAAGACCTCGGGGTGAAGCCTTACGGCCATGGCCACCTCCTCGAGGGCGGTGTTGCCGGCGCGCTCGCCGATCCCGTTGATGCAGCCCTCCACCTGGCGGGCGCCGGCACGGATGCCGATGAGGGAGTTGGCAGTGGCGAGGCCCAGGTCGTTGTGGCAGTGCACCGAGACGGTCACGTCCTTCAGGGCGGGGACCTGCACGTAGAGCCACTCGATGAGCTGGCGCCACTCGTCGGGAGTGGCGTAGCCGACCGTGTCGGCGAGGTTGATCGTGGTCGCCCCCGCCTCGATGCAGCCGTTCAGCACATGGGCCAGGTAGTCCGGCTCCGTGCGTGTCGTGTCCATGGCCGAGTACTCGACGTCATCCTGGAAGGACTTGGCCAGGCGGGTCATGCTCACGGAGCGCTCGTAGACCTCGGCCTGGGTCATCCGCAGCTGACCCTCGCGGTGGATGGGCGAGGTGCCGATGAAGACGTGGATGCGGGCGCGCTTCGCCTTCGCGAGCGCCTTGGCACAGGAGCGGACGTCCTCCTCGAAGCAGCGGCTGAGGCCGGCGATGACCGGCCCCTCCACCTGCTCGGCGATGGCGGTGACGGCGGCGAAGTCGCCGGGGGAGCTGTAGGGGAATCCGGCCTCGATCACGTCCACGCCAAGCCGGGCCAGCTGGTGGGCGATGGCGAGCTTGTCCTCGGCGCTGAAAGTCACGCCCGGCGATTGCTCGCCGTCGCGCAGGGTGGTGTCCAGGATGGTGAGCGGCTCCAGCTTCTCCGGAGCCCGCTTCACGAGGAGCGGATTGCCCAGGCTGACTGAATCACTCATGACTCCGTCCTCTGTACGGTGCCGTCACCCTCGGATGCGAGCACCTCCTCCATGCCCGGCGCGGTCTTGGCCCCCAGCCAGCTCATCTTCGAGCGGAGCTCGGCGCCGACCTTCTCGACCGGGTGATGTCGATCCTCGTCGCGATACTCCAGGAAGTTGGGCAGTCCGAGCTCGTTCTCCTCGATCCAGCGCTTGGCGAAGGTCCCGTCCTGGATGTCCTTGAGCAGGGCGCGCATCGCCTGGCGGCTGGTCTCGTTGACGACCTTGGGGCCGCTCACGTA
>PLNE01000187.1 GCA_003141695.1 Candidatus Dormiibacterota bacterium | reverse complement strand
TGCCGGTACTCGCTCGCGCCCCTCCGGGTACACCGCAGCCTTCGCCCTGACAGAAGGTGATGAAAGGGTGACCAAAGTCACCCAGACGCACCCTTCGTCACCGCCGAGAGGGGGTTTCGTCATCCTTCCGTCACCATTTCGTCACGGCTGCGAGACAGTGCGCCCCTCCAGGTACACGGGTTGCCTGCCGGGCTCATCGCAGTTTCCCGAGCAGCTCGCCGATGCTGGCCGGGCCGCCACGTGCCTCGCCGGTGGGGCTCGCTGAGACAGCGGCGGCACGACGCACGACGCCTTCCCGGATCTTCTGGAGCACGTCGGGCGCGGTGCTGTTCTCGTCGGCCTTGCTCTCCTCCCAGGCGCTTTCCCGGCGGTCGCGCCACAGGGCCGCCGCGTCCAGCAGCTCGGCAAAGGGATCGGCGGCGCCTGCGGCAGCGGAGAGTGTGTCCACGACCGGCGTGACCCCCCATTCGGCGACGAGCCCGCGGAGGATCTCCAGCTGCTTGGCCGACGGGCGGCGACGGGGAGACGTCGCGTGCCACGCTGCGCCGACCTCGGGTGCGATCTGGATATCAGACGCTGCCGCGGCCGCGGGCGAGGAGCGCCGGCAGTGCAGGACGTAGTTGCCCCGATCAGAGATCGCCGCCTCGACGGTGAGGTCGTAGCGGTGGTCGACCGCGCTGACCACGGTGCAGGCTGCCCGGACGCGCTCGACGATCTTTCGGCGGCGTGACCAGCTGTCGATGGTCAGCAGATGGGCGATGGGGGTGGTCCGCCGGCCCTGGGGCTGCAACCCCATCACGACGGGCTCCCGACCGTCCGGGAAGAGGCTCCAGCGCCATTCGTCGCGGATCCGCTCGCCCTCGAGCCACACCCAGAGACGGGCGGCGAGGAGGTCGCGGGCCATGATGTCGTCCCAGGTCGGTGCGTCCAGGTACGTCATCGGGTACCGCAGCAGCGTGCGGGCCGTGCGCTCGTTGATCCGCGCCGTGCACCGGGCGCCCGGGCGGCTGCGCGCTTCGTAGTCGGCGAGGAGCGCCGCTCCGGCCTCCTTCTCGTAGAGGCCGTCGGCCTGGACGTCGGCGAACACCGCGCTGGTGAGCCGGCGCAGCGAGGCACGGACCAGCGCGTACTGCTGGCCCCCCCGCCCCTGCAGCCCCAGAGCGGCGGCCAGCTCCGCGATGGTGTACGAGACGCGGTGATCGGCCGGGAAGCCACGTCGCGCCCAGGAGGTGAACAGCTCTGCGAAGGCCCGCTGGTCGCCGATGGTGAGCGAGGGGCCCGCCACGTGGACGAGCGGCCCGGAGGGATTCACCAGGTCGCCGGGCTGGAGCGTCCGGGACACCAGGTGCCAGATCGGGGACCGGGCCAGGGCCAGGTCCTGGCCCAGGGTGCGGGGCCCAAGGCCGATGAGCCGTCGGCTCCTCTCCAGGAGATCAGGGCTGACCGGCTGCAGCGCCTCCGTCACCGCTCATCCGCCGAGAGACGGCTAGCGATCTCCTCGAGGGTGAGTCGCTCCTCTCGTTGGAGGCGCCGGATCTCTCGGGCTCGGTCCAGTGCGTGGACATCAAAGAGGTGGTACCCGCCGGGGGTGGCTCCCACGGGGGAGAGCAAGCCCAGATTCCGGTAGTGCTTGACGGTCGAGGGGAGTGTCCCGATCTCCTGCGCGATCTGCGTTGCGCGGAGCAGGCCCATGCTCGCCGGTGCACTCGCCCCCATGGCGTGCCTCCCGTGTTGTGAAACGTAAGCTGGAAGTCGGAAGTCGGCCGTATCCTGGCAGATGGCAGGCCAGGTGTCAAGATGTTGTGGGTCGAGCTGGGTGGCGGTCCACATGTAGTGCGGCTAGAGCGGGCGCGGGATGGTGCGCGACGCGAGCCTCCTCGCCGTCTCCGGTGGCGCCGGTCGTCAGATGTTTGGGAGGCGCTCTGTGCCCGGNNACGAGACCGCGCTGGGCAGGGAGGGGACGGCGCGCTACCGGGTAGTTTTGTGAGGCATACATCACATCACGCATTGATGCCTCAGCGCGCTACCGGGTAGTTTTCTGAGGCAAGCATCACCGAGTCCTCTGGAAGGCGTGTGTGCGTCATGCCTTGACGCGCTCGGTCTTTCCCCGGTATGATTCCGCCCAAAGCAACGGACCGCCGTTTCTGGAGAGCACCGTCTTGTCCACGTCCCCCTCGGCTCCGGCCGGCCACCAGCTGCGTCTCTATGTCCCCCGGGAGACGGTGGCGCGCCTGGTTGACCTGCAGGCGCGGGCCCTCGCCGCCGGCTTTCGCAAGCCGACCTACAGTGACCTCATTCAAGCCGCCGTCTCCAAGGTCGACACGTCTGATCTGGCCGACCTGCTGGAAAACGTCGGCTCATGATCATCGGCCTGATGGCGGACAAGGGCGGGGTCTGCAAGACCACCGCCGCCCACAACATGGGAGCCGAGCTGGCCCTTCTCGAGCCCCCGGTGCTCCTGGTCGACGCTGACAAGCAGGCGGACCTCACCGAGCTCTGCGGCGTGCAGTCGGAGCCCAACATCGGCATGGATGCCATCCTCCGCCAGGTTCCGACACCCTCGGCGCGGGGCTACATCCGCTCGGTGGCGCCGGGTATCGATCTGATCGGCACCCACCCCCAGATGAAGAGGGCGGACCGGGAGCTCGCCCAGCGCACCCGGCGCGAGTACGTCCTCGAGGAGGCGTTCCTGGATCTGACGTCCGACTACCGCCACATCTTGATCGACGTCGGCCACTCCGAGATGGTCCAACTCAACGTGATGACGATCATCGACGTGCTGGTGGTCCCCACCACCCCGGCCAAGCTCGACGCCGACCACCTCATCAACATGCTCGAGGAGGCGGACCTGATGCGCCAGGACCTGCGCCTCCCCTCGCTCCGCAGCCCTCGGCGGGTGGCCATCAGCGTCACCCGGCGCAGCCCTACCGCGGGGATCGAGTCCGATGGCCTCGGGCTCATCCGTAACCAGTTCGGGGCGGTGCTCGCCCCGGACATCGTCCCCTTCAGCCCCCGGGTCATCGAGGCGAGCGCCCTTCACATGACCCTTCGTGAGTACCGCGATCGGTACGGGAACCGACGCGATCACACGCTGACGCAGGCGGTCGACGCCTACGCCGCACTGGCGCGGCACGTCCTCCAGATCGCTCCAGCAATGGTGGGAGTCGCATGAGTAGCCCTAAGTCAACCTCCGTGGTGGCAGAACGCCGCCCATGGCGCGAAGCGAGCAATCGCGTGGCCGTAGGAAGGCCTCTGGGGCGCGATGCGGCGGGAGGTGGACCGTGGACACCTGGCC
>PLNE01000147.1 GCA_003141695.1 Candidatus Dormiibacterota bacterium | reverse complement strand
GGGTTCGAGTCCCCGCCGGTCCACGTCCCCATCAGGCAGGCCTGATGGGGGCCCCTCGCTGTTCTCACAGGGGCTCGCCGCCCCTCGCCGGCCCGGCGAAGCCGGGCTCGGCTCACCTCGCCTCGCGAATGTCGGCGATCAGGCAAAACCGGCCAGGGATGATCGGGTCAAAACCGGCCACCTGAGGTAGCTCCGAAGCCCGCCACACTCCGTCGAAAACGACGGAGGTGGACGTGGGGAACTACCTGAAAGTGCCTGACAGACAACGAGTTCTGGCCCTGCTGGAGTTGGGCTGGAGTTACCGCCGGATCGAGAAGGAGACCGGGATCCGGCGGGAGACGATCTCCGGGTACGACCCGAGGCGGTCGGCAAAACCGGCCAACCCGATCGCCGGCTCCGGGGATGGCGCTGGCGCTGCTGGGATTCTCGGGGAGCAAAACCGGCCAAACCCGATCGCCGGCTCGGGGCCGGGTCCGGCCAGCGCCTGCGAGCCGTTCCGAGCGGTGATCGAGGCCGGGGTGGAGCGGGGTCTGACCGCTCAGCGGATCTGGCAGGACCTCTGCGAGGAGCACGGCTTCGCCTACGGGTATCTCTCGGTGCAGCGGTTCGTGCGGGGGATCCGGGGCCGTCGGCCCGAGGTCGTGGACGTCATGGAGCACCCGCCGGGGAAGGAGGCCCAGGTGGACTACTTCCAGAGCCCGGCCCTGGTGCTGGACCCGATGACCGGGAAGTGGCGGCGACCCTGGATCTTCCGGATGACGCTGAGCTGCAGCCGGCACGGGTACGAGGAGGCGCTGTGGCGCCAGGACCGGCGCGGCTTCCTGCGCGCCCATGAGCACGCCTTCCTCGCGTTTGGGGGCGTGGTCGAGGTCGTCCGCCATGACAATCTCAAGGCAGCGGTGGTCCGGGGCTGCCTGTACGACCCCGACGTCAGCGAGCTCTACACCGCCTTCGCCGGGCATTGGGGCTTCGTCCCGCTCCCCAGTCGACCGCGGCACCCGCAGGAGAACGGGGTCGAGGAACGGAGTGGCGGCTACGTCAAGAGCAACGGGCTCAAGGGCCGCCGCTTCGACAGCCTCGAGGCGCTGAACGCTCATCTCCAGCACTGGAACCGGACGGTGGCCCAGCTGCGCATCCACGGCACCACCCGCCAGCAGGTGCTGGCCCACTTCCTGGCCGTCGAGCGGCCGGTGCTGCGGCCGTTGCCGGCGGAGCGCTTCGCGCTCTTCGAGGTGGGCACCCGGAGCGTCCATCCCGACGGTCACATCGAGGTCGGGGCGGCCTTCTATTCGGTGCCCCACCACCTGGTGGGGCGGAGCGTGAAGGTCCACTGGGACGAGCATCTGGTGCGGATCTACCTGGACGGCCAGGCGGTGGCGGTGCACAGCCGGGGGCCGGCGGGATCGTGGTGGACCCGGCCCGAGCATCGTCCGTCCCACAAGCCGGCCCGCCAGAGCGCCTACGAAGCCGCCCTGCTGGCCAAGATCGAGCGCATCGGGGAGCGGGCCCTGGCGTGGGCGCAGGAGGCGGTGGTGGAGCGCGAGGTCCGCTCCTACCGGCTGCTCCAGGGGGTGGTCGCGCTGACCCGACGGCATCCGCGGGAGCGGGTGGACTGGGCCTGCGGGGTGGCCCTGGAGCGGCGCTGCTTCCGTTACCAGGCGTTGCGCCGCATCGTCGAGGCCGCCGCGGCGAGAGCCCCCACGGCCAGCCTTCTCCAGCACCACGAGCTGATCCGCGACCTGGCCGATTACGCCGCGGTGCTGACGTGACCGCAGCAACCTCGCCGACCCCGCCGAACCCGCGCCGCTGTGCGGGCCCAGGAGCCGCGAAAGCTCCGGCCCGCGACCACTGACACCTGGGGAGAAGGACCATGCAGCCCGACCTCGACACCCGCCTGCGCCACCTCCGCCTCACCGGCATGGCTCAGATGCTGCCGGTGCGCAATCAGGAGGCAATCAGCAACAGCCTCGCCTACGTCGACTTCCTCGACCTGCTCGTCGAAGACGAGCTCAACCGCCGTCGCGATCGGCTGCTGGCCCGGCGCATCGCCCAGGCCGGACTGCCCCAGATGAAGACCCTGGACAACTTCGACTGGAGCTTCAACCCCGGTCTGCCCAAGGCGCTGATCGTCGACCTGGCCACGGCCCGCTTCGTCACCGAACGGGGCGGCGTTCTTCTCATCGGTCCACCCGGAGTGGGCAAGAGCCACATCTGCCTGAGCCTGGCCCTGGCCGCCATCCACGCCGGGCACACCGTCCTCTACCGCTCCACCTTCGACCTCGCCGAGGACCTCTCCGAAGCGGCGGCGTTGGGCACTCGGAAAGAGCTGATGCACCGGCTCACCCGCGCCGACCTGCTGGTCATCGAGGACCTGGGGATGCGCCGATTGCCGGCGACGGCGGCCGAGGATCTCCTCGAGGTCTTCACCCGCCGCTACGAGGTCGGCGCCACCGTGGTCAGCTCCAACCGACCCATCGAAGACTGGGGACAGCTGCTCGGTGACACCGCCGCCACCGGCGCCATGCTCGACCGCTTCCTCCATCACGCCGACGTCGTCCAGCTCCAGGGCAAGAGCTATCGGATGCACGACCGGCAGCAGCGACGCTCATCGAAGGACTTGACCAACGAACCCGGCTGACGCCACCATGAGCACGCTCCTCGGGTGGCCGGTTTTCACCTGATCACGAGTGGCCGCATTTGGCTGATCGGTGACAGGCGATGCCCATGAATTCTTCGGGTCAACGCTGTTCTTGGTCCAATTGGGGCTGGCTTGTCTGGCCATCAAATGGCTGGGCGGCAGCGACCGGCACATGACGCTGCTCACTGGCATCATGCTCTTGGGCGGCCTCGCGGCTGCCTATTACCTGCCACAATCGCGGGGCTTCGAGCTGCAGGCGCAGGCGGTCTTCCAGCTGGCTTTCTGGGTCTTGTTCATCAGACTGCTGCGTGGCCTGCAGCTGCAGCCGGCTGAGGCCGCCTGACCGCGGCGGCCAGGTCCTCCGTCGACGGCCGCCCCGGCCCCTGATCCCCATGAATCGCCCGCTTGTCGCCTCGCGGCCCGGCGCTCGTCCTTCCCGGAGTGTGGGTGATCACGATAGGTGCCCAGGTCCTCGGGGCGATGTAGGGTTGGCGAAAATCCTCTCGAGGCCCCCGAGCCGATGTAGCTCAGCTGGCAGAGCAGCCGCCTTGTAAGCGGCAGGCCGAGAGTTCGAGTCTCTCCATCGGCTCCACCCGAGTGTATGGATTCGGCTGACCCTTGACGAAAGGGCTCCGGCTGATCCTTGACGGGCCTTC
>PLNE01000209.1:2736-5171 GCA_003141695.1 Candidatus Dormiibacterota bacterium | reverse complement strand
CGACCTCCTGATCGAGCAGGGACACGATATCGACCGCCAGCTCGCCGAGCAGCTCGTCCTGACCCCTGACGACGAGCTGCCCCAGTTGATCGGGCTCGCCCATCAGGTGCGCCTCCGCTGGATGGGCCCCGCGGTGGAGGTCGAGTCGATCATCTCTGCCAAGACCGGCGGGTGTCCCGAGGACTGCACCTTCTGCTCCCAGTCGGCGCGCTATGCGACCGACGTCACCCGCCAGCCGATGCTCGCGACCGCCCAGCTGGTCGAGCTCGCCCGCCACACCCGGGCTCTCGGGAGCACGGAATTCTGCATCGTCGTCGCGGTCCGAGGGCCCAACAGCCGCCTGCTCGAGCAGGTGTGCGAGGCCGCTCGTGCCATCCGCGCCGAGGTGGACATCGAGGTTGACGCCTCCCTCGGGCTGCTCTCCGACGGCCAGGCGGAGCAGCTCGCCGCCGCCGGCATCCACCGCTACAACCACAACTTGGAGGCTGGGCCCCGCTTCTTCCCCAGGATCTGCTCCACCCACACCTTCGCCGATCGGGTGGCGACCTGCCACCGGGTGATCGCCGCCGGCATGGAGCTTTGCAGCGGCGGCATCTTCGGGATGGGCGAGACCTGGAGTGACCGGCTCGACCTAGCCTTCGCCCTGCGGGACCTCGGCACCCGGGAGATCCCCTGCAATTTCCTCGACCCGCGGGCTGGGACACCGCTCGGCGGCGAGACACCGCTGCGCCCTCTCGACGCCCTCCGCTGCACCGCGATGATGAGGCTGGTCAATCCCCGGGCCGTGGTCCGCTATGCCGGCGGGCGCGAGCTGGTCCTTCGCGATCTCCAGGCCTACGGCATGCTGGCCGGGGCCAATGGGCTCATCGTCGGCAACTACCTCACCACCCTGGGCAGGAGCGCGGAGCTGGACATTGCCATGCTCGCCGACCTGGGGATGCCAGTGGCGTCCGGGCCCCTGACCGGCACCCGGGGGCAGCCCGCCACCGCGCCGGCGTCCCCGCCTCCGTCGCCGCATGCATAGAGGTTTGCGACCGGGATCTCCCCCGTTCGTTACCGCGTCGACGTAGCCTGTGCCGTGCCGATGGAACTGGCGGCGGAGAGGGGGGCTGGTGCTCCGACGCCCCCGTCGGGCCGATCGCGGCCCGAAGTGGGTGCTGCCGTCGTGCCCTCTCTGCCGCCGGGCGGCGGGGTGACTCGGGCTTCGAGATGGGTGATCCCCATCGCTGCCATCGGGGTCAGCCTGGTCGCTGCGCCGCTAATGGCGGCAGCCGCGGTCATTCTCCACGCCACCAGCTGGGCGGAGCTCATGGCCCTCGGACTGGGGGGCGCGGTCCTCGCCGTCAGCCTGGTGGTGCTGCCGCTCCAGATGCGCCTCGCCCGCCTGGCCGGCCAGCAGGCCGGCCATTGGTGGCAGGAGGCGGAGCGCTCCGCCGAGCGGGAGGCCGAGCTGTCCGAGGAGCGCGAGGAGCTTCTTCACGACGCCCTGGTCGCCTCGGACCGCGAGCGGCGCCAGCTCGCCGGCGATCTTCATGACGGGGTCATCCAACTGATCAGCGCGGTGACCCTCCGGACCGCGACCCTCGCCCGGGGCCTGCGCCGGGAGGGAGGCCAGACGCCGGAGCGGGTCACGGCGGCGGTGGAGGGGCTTGACCGGATCACCGTCGATCTCCAGGCGGTGACTGCGGATCTCAGGGGTCTGATGGGGGCCCTGGCCGGAGACGAGATCGAGAGTGGCGGGCTGACCGGCGCTCTGAGCAAGCTGCTGGTCCCGCTGGCGGACGGCGGCATCCAGGTCGACATCTCCGTCGGTGAGCTGGACTGCGACGCGCGGGTGCGGAGCCTGATCCACCGGGTCGTCCAGGAGCTGGTGCGCAACGTCGCCAAGCACGCTGCGGCCCACCGGGTCGAGCTCACCGTCACCCAGGATCGCGACACGGTGCGGCTGGCCCTGACCGACGACGGCCAGGGCTTCGACCTCGGGGCCCTCGGGGAGCGCCAGCGAAGCGGCCACATGGGGTTGCTGCTCGTCGAGCAGAGGGTGCAGGACGCCGGCGGGGTGCTCCAGGTCACCTCCACGCCCGGACGCGGCACCAAGGTGGCGATGAGGCTCCCGCTCGCCGCCCCGGAGGTCTCCCTCCCTCCTGCGCGCTGATCCCGGCTCGACCAGCACAGGGGATCAGCGCTCGCCGCCCGACGGCGGGATCAGTGCCCCCTGCGCGGCGGTGGGATCAATGGCGGCGCGCGGCGGTGGGATCAATGGCGGCGCGCGGCGGTGGATCAGTGGTCGCCAAGCCGCCCGCCGGGGTCAGTCCTCAGTAATCGTTGCCCGGTGCGGTGATCAGGCCCTCGCGGATGGCGATCGACACCGCCTCCAGCTTGGAGTGGGCCCCGAGCTTGCTGATGATGCTCTGGATGTGGTTGCGCAGCGTGTG
>PLNE01000209.1:0-2728 GCA_003141695.1 Candidatus Dormiibacterota bacterium | reverse complement strand
CGGACCGCGGCGGAGAGCGCGTCGATGCTGTCGCCCTTGGTCACGAAGCCCGCGCAACCGGCGGCCAGGGCCTCGTTGAGGACGCTCGGATCCATCGCCGCGGTGACCAGGACGACCTTGGCCCCGGGCCGGATGGCGCGCAACTCGGCGGCCGCGTGGGTGCCCTGGCCGTCGGGGAGCCGCTGATCGAGCAGGATGACGTCCACTTCGACGTTCTTCAGCTCGCGCCGCGCATCGGCCAGGTTGTCGACGGTCCCGACGACATCCATGTCCGGCTCTTCGGTGAGGGCAGCGGCGACCGCCTGGGTGAACATGCGGTGGTCATCGATGATGAACACTCGAATCGTTCGGGACAGCGCACCCGGCACGGAGGTCTCCTTCGAAGGATCGCGGCGCCCACGTCTCTCGCCCGTCATTGTTCGAGGATCGCCGGATGCGGGGAGTGCTTTTCGTTGGACTGTCACGATCGCGTGTCCGGGTCGGTGGGCCGTTGCATCTCCGTGACCCGCGATCGGTGCCTTCGACGGGGTCGCCGAGATTGATCGCCGGATCAGAGAGCACCGACCGCGCCACCGCGGTCAGACCCGCTAGTGCAGGCATACCAGGGAAATCCCGGTCGTCCGCTTCTGGGCAGGCCCGGCCGGCGGGGCCACGATGGTGGCGAACCTTCCCGCTACCCGAGGATCGGAACGTGATCACCACCGTCAGTCTCCCGAACCAGAGAGCCGGCTTCGTGGCTCGGCTGTGGATGAGCTGCCGCGGTGATCTCACCGCCTACGCCGAAGGCCTGATCGGAGACTTCGGTGCCCTCAATGCGGACCTGGTGGCCGCCTGGCTGCTGGTCGGCGTGCTGGTGTCACAGCTCGCTGACGCGGCCTCGACGATGCTCGCACTTGCGAATAATTGGCCGGAGGGCAACCCGCTCAGCGCCGCCGTGATCGCCCGGTGGGGAGTTCTGGGGCTGCTCACCGAGAAGGTCGTGATCGCCGCCGTCGTTGCCGTCAACATGGCCAGGCTGCGTGGTCGCACTGGCCGGGCCCTCGGGTTTCTCGCCGTCCTGATCGGCTTCGGGGCGGTGGTCTGGAACCTGCATGTCCTCGGGTAGGGGCGCGAGAGACGCGGACGACGCGACACGCGCGCTGAGACCCGCTTCCCGAAGTTCGCCCCCTGTCACCGCGGACCCGGTCGTCGCGGAGGCCGCGCTGCTTGCGCTGGCCGGCGGCGGCCTCGGGGACCTACAGGATCAGATCATCGAGATGGTGGCGGCGCGGACCGGGGCCGAGGTCGTAGCCCTGGTGGCTGTGAGACCTGCGGATCGCGAGATCTCGGTGCTCGCCCACCGCGGCCTGCGCCACTCCCCGGACGGCCTGATCGGCAGCGGTGCCGACCTGAAGCTGGTCGGCGCCGAGCACGCGGCTCTCACCCCGAGCATGAGCAAGGGGTCGGGCGCCATCGCGGCGCTCCTTCACCTCAACGGGCAGCGGACGGCGGTCACCGCCGGGCTCGGGCGCCAGGGGATCACCCAGGTGCTCGTGGCCGCACGGGAGCGCGGCACCTTCCCAACCGGGGCTCCGGAGACGCTCGCCGGTATCGCCCGCGTTCTCACCGCGGTCGAGCGGAGCCATCGGGCCGCCGAGCAGGCCGACCGCCGGCTGCGGCAGCAGACCGCCGTTGCCGCCCTCGGGCGCGGCGCGCTGGGTGGCGGTGAGCAGCTGGGTGAGCTGGCCCGCGCCGCCTGCGACGGGGCCGCCGCCAACCTCGACGCGGACATCGTCGCCGTCTTGGAGCGGGGCCCGGATGGTCTCGTCCCGAGTGCCGGGGTCGGCTGCCCGCCCGAGTCGCTCGCCCGCGAGCTGGCCTTCGCCGCGCCCCTCTCCGCACGGGCTATGCGCGGGGGGGAGCCGCTCGTCGTCCCCGACGTGAGGGTCGATCCAGAGGTCGGGTCGAACCCACTCGCAACCGGCAGCGTGCTCATCGTGCCGATCCGGACCGGGCCCCGCATGGCCGGCGTGCTGCTGGTCGTCTCGCATCGCCCGGCCTCCTACTCGGACGATGACGTCGCCTTTGCCCGTGGCCTGGCGAACGTGGTGGCGCTCGCCAGCGAGCGCGCCCGGGTGCAGGCTCAGCTGCGACTCTCCGTCGACGAGCTGCGCAAGAGCGCCGAGGATCGGAGCCGCCTCCTCGCCCACATCGTCCAAGCCCAGGAGGAGGAGCGTCAGCGCATCGCCGACGACATCCACGACGACTCGGTGCAGGTGATGACCGCGGTCGCGCTGCGCCTCGCCACGCTTCGCCGCCGGCTCGCCACCGGCGATCTGGACCCGCTGCTGCTCAGCCTCGAGCACGACGTCCGCCAGTCGATCAACCGCCTCCGCCGCCTCATGTTCGTGCTCCGGCCTCCGGCCCTGGAAGCCCACGGCATCGCCGCCGCCCTGCAGGCCTTCCTGGCCCAGGTCGCGGAGGACGCCGCGCTCGAGTACTCGCTCGATGACCGGCTGCAGGGGGAGCCGGAGCCAGAAGCCCGCACGGTCGTCTACCGGATAGCCCAGGAAGCCGTTTCCAACGTCTGCAAGCACGCCCGCGCGAGCCGTGTCGACGTCGTGATGAGCGAGTACGACGGAGGTGTCATGGTGGAGATCAAGGACGACGGCGCCGGCTTCAACGCGACCACGCCACGCCAGGCTCCTCCCGGGCATCTCGGCCTGCTGGTGATGCGAGAGAGGGCGGA
>PLNE01000084.1 GCA_003141695.1 Candidatus Dormiibacterota bacterium | reverse complement strand
TTCTCCACCATCGCCTTGACCCGACGCCGGAGATAGCCGGCGGGGAGCTGTTGGAGCACCCGCCGCGCCTCCAGGGTCCAGCCCAGCTTGTGCCCGTCGAAACCGATCTCGGCGGCGTCGCCCTCCTGGTCGGCGGCAGCGCGCAGAGCAGCCACGTCGAGGGGCTCAAACTCCGCCGCTCCGGCTCCGCACACGGGGCACTGCGACGGATGCTCAACCCGAGCCGCATAGCCGCAGACCCGGCAAATGGCCCGGGTCTCCTCGGCGGCCGGCTCCTGGAGCATCGCCTGCTCGGCGCCCTCGAGGGAGGTCCGGGCCTCCGCGATCACCCGCATCTTTTTCTGGAATGGCATCAGCTCGTCGAGGGCCTCGTCGACGTCGCCGCTCGCCACCACGCTGTGGCCGCGCTCGGTCGCCCAGCGCAGCACCGCGGTGCGGGCCAGACCGCGAACACCCGCCGGCACCCGCGCCATCCGCTCCTCCGCCTCGGGGGTCCATACCACCGATGCCTCCGCCCGGATGTCCAGCGGCGGCAGATAGGTGCCGCTCATGACCAGCAGGTTGCAGGGGGCGAAGCGGATCAATTGCTCAGTCGCGCTGCCCATGTCCATGCCGGCGTCGGAGTGGATGCCGATCCGCCCCATCACCAGCAGCCAGGGCTTCCGCTCGCGGCAGTGGCGGAGCAGTCGGTCGAAGGCCTTGCCGTCGAGGAGGGTGATGGGCAGCTCCATCCCGGCCTCCTTGGCCGTCGCCTCGGCCACCCGCAGGTGCGACTCGTAGATCTTGGCCAAGCCCGTGTCGATGATCTCCTCGTGGAGCGCCTCCTGCTCCTTGAAGCGGAAGACCTTGCTCGCCTTCTCGCTCAGGACGTCGACGATCCCGTTGAAGACGGCGTAGTGGAGGTAGGGGTCGTAGACGGCCACCGCCTCCACCCGGCGCTGGAAGCGCTTGCCCAACTCGAGCGCAGCGCGCAGCCCCGCGAAGCTCTGGGGTGAGCCGTCGACGGCGACCACGATGTCACCCTCCCGCTGCCAGTCGAGGTCCCGGACCAGCAGGACGTCGGTCCGGATGCGACGGAGCACGCGCTCGGCCACCGACCCCAGGGTGGACTCGCGCACCGCGCCGGTGCCGAGGGCGCCCATGACCACCAGGTCCGGCTTCACCTCGGCGACGTCGGTGACGATCTCCTCCCAGTTGCGGCCATCCCGCCGCCGGGCCTCGAACTCGACGCCGCGCTCCAGGCAGCGGTAGCGCATGACATCGGTATAGCTGTCGCTGATCAGCTCGAGACCGGTCGTGATCAGGGAGTCGTGGATGCGGCGCTGCCGGAGCAGCTCGGCCTCATCCTGGTACTCCTCGGGGAGGGTGTACTCCATCTGCTTGAAGCGGAAGTCGTGCATCCGCGCCGCGTAGGCGTGCATCCCGACGCAGCGCGCCCCCCAGGCGGACGCCAGATCGATCGCCAGCCCCACCGCAGCGTCAGAGTGCTCCGAATTGTCCAGCGGGACGTATACGTTGGAGTAGCCGCCAATCGTGCTCATCGTTCCCTCGATGTCGGTCCCCGGCGCCGCTCGCGCCTCCCTCTGCGCTCCGATACGGTGCGTGAGGCAATTGTAGGAACATAAGCCATATGGGTGCGTTGTTGCTAGGCCGGAGGACCTGATCGTGGCGAACCATGCAATCGTATCTGACCATGGACCAACTACCCCTGCGGCTCCGTCAGCCGGACGACGCGACGCTCCGCCCGCGCCGGTCGACGGCGCAGCATGTCCATTCCCCCACGGCGAGGGCGCCGTAGCCCAGCCTTCGGGAGCGCATCCGGCGCTCACAGGGCAGGGCGCGGGAGCCTGCCCGGTCGTCGGCGTGGCCACGTCGCCGCCGGCATCAGCGGCTGCGGCGGAGCCTGCGCGCCCTTCGCACCCGGCGAGCGCCCCCCCATGGACCCCCGACGCCGAGGCGGTGATCAGGGAGCGGGCGGAGATCTGGTCACACGGCGACCCTGCCCGCGGCGAGGAGCTGGCGCGCGGCGTTGCCGAAGAGCGCGCGGCCGGCCGCCAGGCGGAGATCACCGCCCTCTTCCTCCGCACCCTCGGCAAGAAGCTCGGCTACGGTCACCCCCTCAGCGAGAAGGGGGAGGAGCTCCGCTTCACCTGGACCCCGGAGGCGGAGACCCGCCTCGCCGATGTCCCCGAGTTCTGCCGCGAGCTGACCCGCTGGCGGGTGGAGTGGACGGCGCACAAGCTTGATCTCGGCACCACCATCACCCCTCACGAGATGGAGGTGAAGTACGAGCTGTGGGGCCGGGTCTCCCACGCCATCCAGGAGCGGGAGCGGGAGGGGCTGCCGTGGACCGACCAGGCGGTGGACCGCTTCTCGCGGATCCCCGAGTTCGTCCGGGGTCAGGTGCTGGAGGCGATCGAGGGCAACGCCCGGACCCTGGGCGCGACCGAGGTCGATGACGCCATGGTCGACCTCGTCATCGAGCGGTGGATCACCACCGGCGACTTCCACGAGGGGCTGTACGGCTTCAAGTAGAGGTTTGGCCGGCTTCGCCGCGGGCGGGCCCAGCCGCGCGATCGGGACGGCACCGGCGCCCTGTCGCGAGACAGGACGGCAGCCCCGCTCGACGGGGCCCCCGAGAAGGGGAGCTCAGAACCGGGTCACGCTGCCGCTGGTGGCCCCGCGCCGGGAGACGACGTCAACGATGGCCGCCGCCAGGAGCACCCCGGCGGTGGTGACGTCGATCCACCAGCTGGCCACCCCGAGCAGGTAGAGGCCGTTGTAGATCATCCCGATCACCAGCCCGCCGAGGATGCCGTGGAGCGTCTTGCCCCGGCCGCCGAAGAGGCTGGTGCCGCCGATGACCGCCGCCGCCACGGCGAGCAGGACGTAGGTGTTGGCGGTCTTGATGATGTTGCTCGTTATCTCCACCTGCCAGGAGGCAAAGAGGATGCCCGCCACGCCGGCTGTGACCGAGGCGAGCACGAAGCTCCAGGTCCGGATGACGGGCAGGCGCACGCCGGCTCGCCGGGCCGCCTCCGCGTTGCCCCCGATGGCGTAGACGTAGCGCCCGAAGCGGGTGCGCTGGAGCAGCAGCGTCCAGAGGCCGAGCACGCCGAGGACGATCGGGATGATGTAGGGAACCCCCTCGATGACGCCGGCGTGAGCCCGGTTGGTATTGCAGATGACGACCACCACCACCCCGGCCACGGCGATGACGCAGATCTTGGCCAGGGAGAGCCCCGGCGGGGGGGCCACCAGGCCGCTGCGCCGGCGGCGCGAATCACGCAGCCAGAGCCATGCTGCGGCCGCTCCCGCGATCACGACCAGGGCGATCCATCCCACCGCGGGGGCGAACTTCCCGTTGAAGATGTTGTAGAGGGCGAGCTCGTTGGCGAACCGCCGGTTGGAGAGGGCGACGAGCCCCGAGCTGCTGAGGATGATGAACGTCACCCCCTCCAGGATCAGGCTGACGGCGAGGGTGACCACCAGCGCGGGCATCCTCAGCCGGGCGACGATGCTCCCCTGGATGAGGCCGATGCCCGCGCAGATGACCAGGGTGACGACGACCGCGGCCCACCACGGCCAGCCCGGGCCGCTCGGTGGACACTGGACGGCGGCAGCGCTGGCGGCACTGCAGGCCACGGTTGGCTGCACCAGCTCGCAGACGACGACCGCGGCCAGGCCCATCACCAATCCCACCGAGAGGTCGATCTCGCCGAGCAGCAGCACGAAGATCTCGGCCATCGCCAGGACCATGTAGATGGAGCTCTGGGAGAAGAGGTTGACCAGGTTGAGGGGCTCGAGGAACCGGCTGTTGAGGATCTGGAAGACGATCGCGATCCCGACGATGCCGACGACGACGGGGAGCACCCCGCTGTCGCCGTTCCTCACTCGCAGCCACCAGCCGCGCAGGTACTGACCCAGGGTCTGGGCGACCAGCTCCGGCGGCACCTCGACCTCGGCGGAGGCGGTGAGGTCGACCGCCGTGTCGGGGGCCGGACCGGCAGCCACGACCGGGGCCTCGGGGTCGTTCTCGATGGGTGCCATGGCTAACTCAGTCCCCCGTTCACGGTTGCGGACGCCC
>PLNE01000230.1:2297-2980 GCA_003141695.1 Candidatus Dormiibacterota bacterium | reverse complement strand
GTTCGCCCACGTGGCGGCGTAGCCGGCGGGTGGTGGGTGAGGTGGCGGTCAGCGGGCTGCGGGGCGGTGAAGGGGGGGCTACAAGAGTGCCCCGAGCATCGTGAGCAGGATCCCGAGAAGGAGCAAGCCCACGCCCCACGCTTGTAGGCGGAGACCGCCGGCAGCGAGCTTGGAGAGCTCGGACTGAAGGTCCTTCTTCAAGCTGTCGAACTCGTCAGCGATCTGCTGCCTGTCNNTGGACCCAGTGAATGAGCCACATAATTCGACCGGCAGGATCTGCGGGAACTGGCGGAAGCGTGACCTTCCCATTGGCCACCCCCCACGCCGAAGGACTGGCGGACGCTGTACCGGCTAGGCCCGTGATGTGCTCTCCCAGAGACGGGAACACGCGTGCGAGCTTCCCGCGTCCCCACCTGCCCATTGTCTTGGCGCGCCGCCTGACGGTCCCGCCGATACCTGGCAGGTCAGTCCAGCTCTTCCGAACCTCGTGGATGCCCAATGCGGCAAAGCAAACGCCGACTATCTGGAGGGCGCTACCGGTGACAATCAGCCATGCAGTCATTCGGAGCCGGTTGGCTGGTGGGGGGTCGAAGGGTGAAGGTCTCCGGTTGGCAGCTCGGGATCTGAGATTCCCGCGAGTGCTTCGTAAACATCGACGGCCTCGTCGATGGCCCCGTAGCCCA
>PLNE01000230.1:0-2287 GCA_003141695.1 Candidatus Dormiibacterota bacterium | reverse complement strand
CAGGCAAGTCGAAGCCGAGTTTGAGCGTCGCCTTCAGCGTTTCACGCCACATAGGCCATGCAACGGTGAACTGAGAGATGAGGGTCGCTCGCTGGCCTTGGTTGAGGTGCAAGTCTGCGGACTCGATGAAGGCGTCAGCCACGGACGCAGCCCGCCGTACGTCCAAAGCGAGCTCCTCGTCTGACCTGGAGAGAAGGGCGGCTTCGAGGTCAGCGCTGGTGCCGGAGCTGAAGGCGTCATAGATCTCTTGACCAAACTCTGCAACCGCTATCTCCGGGCGATCTGCCTTCTCGGCGGCAAATCGGGCCGCAGATTTGTAGTCCGCAGAGTTGTGGTCCTCCGCCAGCTTGACCATATCGTCGAAGGGGTAGTCCTCCGAGTCGGCCGTTNNCGGATCGCGGCACCCGAGCCCTGCGCAGGGAAGCCCTTCTCCGCCAGCTCGACGAGAACGACTTGGGGATCGTTGCCAGGTCCGTCGACCTCAGCGACGAGCTGCCAGTGCTTCAGTTCACGGGCCGGGCTCAAGGGCAGCATCGGTGCCCGGCCGCCCTTGCGTGCCCGCTTGACCTGCCAGGGACTCAGACGCCCTCCGACGAGCTCGGAGATGCGGATGTCTTCCGTCGACGGTTCGCTCACCGTCGCAGATCATAGCACCGCTTTACGATTCGTGTAGAGCGTGTCCTAGCTGTTGAGCTGCGCTTACGTAGTAGAGAGGGCACTGGTTTTACGGCTGTGGTCAGGGTGGCAGCGATTTGGCGCCGGTTAGGAAATTCCCGTCATGAACGATGTACTCGATGGCCTCAATGACGCCGACACGAAAGAAGGACACCGTCAGGGCAGAGGTTGCCTTGCCACCGGGGTTCGTCTACATCGTCGGTGCGAGACGTCTCCTTCAGGTGGTCGTCGATCTGATCGAACGGGCGTGGTCCGAAGGTGACCTGCGGTGAGCCCGCGCATCAGGCCGGACCTTCGATTCGTCGTCAGCGTTCACCTCCCGCGGGATTTGCTCGCCTCGGCGGAGGAGGAGGCTCGGCGGGCCGGCCTTCCCGTCGCCGATCTGCTTGGTGATCTTGCCGCGGAACGACTGCCCGGAGCCATCGCTGAGGCAGCCCGAGACCAGCTGGCACAGGACGCCGCGGCTGCCCGACGCATCGTTCGGGAAAGGAGGCGGCTCGCCATACCTGACTCCGCAAATGGCAGCGCCCCGGCGGTTCACCGGGGCACCCCTAACGATTTCTCTTCTCGACCACCGTCAACGCTAAGTATAGGCGCCTCTGGGCGTCTTATGGCGTCGACGGCTCACACGACGCCCGACGCCAATGGCACGTCCGACTAAGCGCCTCTCTTCCCGCGAGCAGCGCCGCCGCTGGAAACAGGCGGCCGTGGCACATCTGCCGGCGTTCCATGACCCGGTGATTCTGATGATGGCGGCTGCCGCTCTCGTCACTGGGGCGACGATGGCCGCTCCGCACGAGCATGATCCCGCGCTTCTTACTCGTGCTCGCAAAGGCGAGATCACGCGTGCAAACACCGAGCCAGGTTCGCCCGAGCGCTCGGTCGTCGACCGCATCACTTATGAGCGGCGGCGCGCACACCATCCTGAGCTGACGGTCCGGCAGGCGCTCGGCCACGAGCGGGCTGGCGATGTCCTGCCGACTGTCACGTTCTTTGCCCAGCTCGGTGCAGGGGCGGCTCTGCTCGAAGATGTGACGGTCAGCCGCCGCGATGCCCGCAGGGTCGGCCGTTACNNCCGGTCACCATCCTCGACCCTCCAGGCTTGCGCGGGCAGGTCCGATTCCTCTCGGACCCGGCGGCTGTGCTCGTGCTCGCCGAGATGGAGCGAGGCGAAGAGCGGGAAAGCTGGATCGACTCCGGCCGCAGGCGCCCGTCTCCCCGGAGGCGGCGATGAGCGCCGGCCGACTGCATTGCGCTTTTTGCGGCCCCGTGCACGGGCATCACCCGACCCGACGAGCTGCTCCTAGCGCGGCCTACTTCGATCTGGCCTTGCGGATCTGGCTGTGCTCGGCGCCGCCGCACAACCATCATGCGCGGGTTCACGAAGCGCTCCGGGAAGAGGGGCTCGACCTGCTGCCCGAAGGCATGGACCCGCTCGCCTATCGGGTGCGGGTGCTCGCCGTGCATGCGGGGATCTTCGCCGACCACGGCGTGGCCTTCGCGGTTGCCGATCCTGCTTCTTCACGGGCGCTTCAGGGGCTCTTGCTCGAAGCCGCCGATGCGCTTTCGACCTGCCGAGTAGCAGCGAGAGGCTGGCTTGACAGCGAGGACG
>PLNE01000108.1:2090-16044 GCA_003141695.1 Candidatus Dormiibacterota bacterium | reverse complement strand
TCTGCTTCCATGCGGGCACCGCCAACGACGAACGTGGACAGCTGGTGACCGCGGGGGGGCGCGTGCTCGGCATCGTCGGCCGGGGCGATGACGTGGCGACCGCGCGGCGCCGGGCCTATGAGAATCTCGAGCGTGTCCACTTCGCGGGGATGTGGTCGCGTTCGGACATCGCCGCCCTCCCCGCCGGAGCGAGACCATGAGCAGCCCCCGTGTCGGCATCGTGATGGGCAGCGAGTCCGACCTCCCGGCCATGCAGCTGTGCGGAGAGGTCCTCGACGAGTACGGCATCAGCTGGGAGATCGCGGTGATGTCGGCCCATCGCGCCCCGGAGGTGGTCCGCTCCTACGCCTCGCAGGCAGAGGCGCGGGGGTTGCGCGTGCTCGTGGCCGGGGCGGGTGCGGCGGCGCACCTCCCGGGCGTGCTCGCCTCATTGACTCCGCTGCCGGTGATCGGCGTGCCTCTCGCCGGCACCCCGCTGTCCGGCATCGACTCGCTCCTCAGCATCGTGCAGATGCCTCCGGGGGTCCCGGTCGCGACCGTCGCGGTCGGTGAGATGGGTGCCCGCAACGCCGGCCACCTCGCGGCCCGGATCTTGGCGCTCAGCGACCCCGAGGTGGCCGCCGCTTTGCGCGTGCGGCGCCAGGAGATGAGCGGTCGCGTGCGGCTCCCCGAGGGCTTCGATGCCGGCGCAGGTGGGCCGGATCCGGCCTGAGGATCCCGATCACCCCCGGGCAGGCACCCGCGCTCCGCGAGTCCCAGGTCAGAGCGAGCCGGGGAGCGTCGCCACCATGCTGTCCTGGATGGCCTCCGGTCGCACCGATCTCTGCGCACCCTCATCCCCCATACAATCGGTCGGTCATGCCGCGTTTGGAGCTCGTCGAGACCTCGCTTCGCTACGGGCAGCAGGCACTCATGCTGAGCCGCCTTCGCCAGCGTCACGCGGTGCGGGCCGCGGAGCTCCTCGACGCCTGTGGCTTCTCGGCTCTCGAGGTCTTTGGCGGCGCCACCTTCGAGGCCCAGCTCCGGTTCCTCGGTGAGGACCCGTTCGAACGTCTCAGGGCGCTGGCCGCGGCCGCCCCGCGGACGCCGCTGATGGCCACCCTCCATGGGCAGATGCTCGTCGCCCACCGCCACCTCCCCGACGATGTGGTCGAGGCCTTTGTCCGTCTGGCCGCTCAGGCCGGGATCGGCGTCTTCCGGCTCCTCGACCCGCTCAATGACGTGGCCAACCTGACCACGGCGGTCCGCGCAGCCAAGGCTGCGGGCGCTGTGGTCGAGGGCGTCGTGGTCTGCTCCGACGCCCCCATCCCCGCCTTGGCAGCGGTGGCCCGGGGTCTGGCCGGGCTCGGATGCGACGCGATCTGCCTCCGCGATCCCCTGGGAGCCGCCGGCGCGGCCCGGGCAGCGGCTCTCGTCTCCGCGGCCGGCGAGGCCGCCGGCCTGCCCGTGACCGTGAGCTTCTGCGCCCAGACCGGCCAGGCCTTGCTCGCCTACCAGGCGGCCCACCGGGCCGGGGCCACCCGCGCCGACGTCTCGGTCTCCCCCCTGGGCGGTGGAGCGGCCTTCCCTCCCGCGGAGGCGGTGATCGCCGGGTTTGCCGGCACCGAGGACGCCACGGGGATCGAGATGGAGCCGGTCATCCGGGTCGCCCACTTCCTCGACGAGATCGCGCCCCTCTACGCGGACTCGGTCGACCCGGCCCTCTTCCGGTACGACGGATCGGCGCTCCGGGGTCTGCTCCCCGCCTCCGCGATGGGCCACGGGGTGGCCGAGCTGCGTGAGCGCGGCGCCCTCGACCGCCTGCCCGACGTCGAGGCCGAGATCTCCCGGGTGCGCCGGGAGCTCGGCAACCCGCCGCTCGTGACCCCCTTCCCGGAGGTCATCACCACCCAGGCCGTCTACAACGTTTTCGAAGGCGACCGCTACGCCACCATCAGCCAGGAGATCAAGGACTACTGCCTCGGCTTCTTCGGAACCCCGCCGGAGCCGATCGACCCCGATGTGCGCGAGCTGGTGAACGGGCGCGAGGAACCCATCACCTGCCGCCCGGCCGACCTCCTGGAGCCGGGACTTCCCGCGGCGGCCCGCGATCTGGCCCGGGAGGGCGTTCGGGGCGATCCGGAGGCGCTCGTCACCTATGCGCTCTTCGGTCCCGACTTCCTCGCTTCCGTCCGAGGGGAGGCTGCGGTGGAGCGTCTCGCCGACGAGGCGGGCGGGACCTCCATCGGCGGCGCGGACACCGAGGGCGCCGGTCCGGCCCATGAGGAGGCCGGCGCGGTGGACGCGGCCCACGGCGACCCCGCGGTCGAGGTCCGCGAGCTGCGGGTCGAGGTCGACGGGCAGACCTACGACGTCCGCGTCTTCGGTGCCGGGCCNNCGGGTCCAGATCGGGGATGTCGTCGCCGTCCTCGAGGCCATGAAGATGCAGAACGACATCGTCGCCCACCGGACCGGAACGGTGGTTGCCGTCCACGTGCGGGAGGGCGACGTCGTCGGCCCCAAGGCCCCGATCGCGGACATCGAGTAACGGTGAAGCGCCGGGAGAGCCAGGCCCCACCGGTGGCCACTGAATCGTCACGGCTCTCCAACCGGGCAGGTGGCGTAACGTCGAAGGCGGTCGGGACGTTCCCTCCCAAGAGCTGATGACCCCCAAGCGCGCCCTCCGCTTCGCCGCCCTCGCCCTCATCGCCTGCCTGATCGCGGGCGTGCTGAGCATGGCCGCGGTCGGATCGCAGCGCAGGACCACCTTCGATTACCAGGCGACGAGCCTGCAGCGGACCTGGGCCCACGACCTCGCCGTCGGGGTGCCGGCAGCGAGCATCACGCCCCTCCAGAGCCGCCTGCGTGAGCAGCGGCCCCAGGATGAGTGGTGGGCTACGGTGTGGTGGACCACCGACGACCAGAGGCTGCTGACGGCGCTGACCGACGCCAGCGACACCGCCTACGCGGCGGCGATGACCGCCCAGCGGGACAGGGCTCAGCTCGTGGTCACCGATTGGCAGCAGGAGTTGACCCAGGATCGGGGCTTCATGACCGCGGCGCAGATCTCGGCCGGCCAGGGCTGGCCGGCTCAGCTGAACGCGGCCACCACCCCCGACCAGCTCGCCTCTCTGGCCGCAACCTGGCAGGAGCAGCTCGACGCCACCCGCACGGCGGTGGTGGCCGCCCAGCAGCAGGCCGAGATCCAGACCGACGTTGCCACCGCCGGCGGCCCCTCCGCGCTCGTCTCCCAGGCCGGCACCGCTCTCACCACAGCCGGCAACGACAACCTCGACCCGGGCGACATCTCCGACCTGGCCACTCGGCTCCAGAGCCAGGAGTCCAGCGGAGCCGACACCACCCAGGCCGCCGGCCTCCTCTACACGGCCCTCCAGCAGTTCAACCAGCTCGTCTCCCTCAATGACCAGCTGAACGGCGAGATGCGGCCGCTGATGCTGCTCGCCGACCAGGCCTCAGCCGAGGACACCCCCAACTCGGCGAGCCTGCAGGCCCAGTACCAGCAGGTGGATCAGGGATTCCTCGCCGACACCACCTACGACCAGATGAGCACTCTGCAGGTCCAGGTGACCGGTATCCAGAACGCCCTCGCCGCGGATCTGGCCGCCGACCAATGCGGCCACGATGCGGGTGGGGGGTCGGGCAAGGTGATCACCCTCAGTCTCAGCCTCCAGGAGGCGGTCTTCTACAACACCGGTTGCGTCGTCGGCGCCAGCCCGATCACCACCGGCCGGCCCGGCCTGAACACCCCGACGGGGAACTTCGCAGTCTTCTACAAGACCTCGCCCTTCACGATGGTCTCCCCCTGGCCACCGGGGTCACCCGACTGGTATCCGACCACCGTGGTGCAGTGGGTCCTGGAGTTCGCTGACGGCTACTTCCTCCACGACGCCTACTGGGAAAACCAGAACGCCTTCGGGCCTGGTAGCGAGAACGAAGTGGCCCAGGACTACGCGAGCCACGGCTGCGTCCACTTCCCGACCGCGATCATGCCCTGGCTCTACAACTGGACGCCGCTCGGGACCCCGGTGATCATCACCAACTGAGCCTCGGGTTCGACACGCCCGGTCGCCAAGCGCCCCGGAGCCCGTCACCAGCTGAGCCGTCGGGCTCGCCACGCCAGATCTCCGAGCTGATGGACGAGCGCCGTGGCCTCGTCCGCATCCCGGCAGAGCGCGGCCGCCACCCACCGCCGTCCCGCAGTGTCGATCCGGAGGTCGGCCAGGTGGAGGGCCCGAAGCAGAGGCCCGCTGCTCAGCCGGATGCTCTGGACCTTCTCCAGGGGCACGATGACCGTCGCGGGGCGTACGCGCCCCGTCTGGGTCACCAGCCAGCGGTCGTCGTGCCACGCGGAGAGATAGTGGTAGGAGAGGGGAGCTCGATACCAGGCCCGTCGCGGCGGAGCTCCGGCACGGGCGAGGGTGGCGGGCGCGCCCGGCGCGACCTGCGCGACCAACCAGCGTGCCTGGTCCAGGGTCGCGACCGGGGCGAGGAGGTGGGCCAGCTGGCGCGCCTCACCCTGATGCCGGGCCTCCGGCTGCCGGGCGACATCCAGCTCGACCCGGGCCCAGCCGAACGGCCGCCAGAGCAGTGGCTGGATCAGCCGCACGGCCTGGATGCGACCGTAGGGGATGGTCTCGTGGCGCTTCTGGAGGAGGCCCCGGTGGAGGCGCAGGCCGTCGGGCGCCTGACCGATCGTGAAGTCGAAGTCACCGTTCACAGAGCGGGCCACATCGAGGCCGAGGGCGAGGAGCCCGGTCGCGAGCGCGCTGATCAGTGAGGTGGCGGCCTCGGTGCCCCCCTGACGGACCGTGCCTGCCGCCCCGGCCGGATCGACGGCGGCCACGGTCGCGCCCACCGCGATCACCACGAGCACCAGCAGCCAGGTTCCCCGGAGCAGGCTCGCCGCGATCAGCCGGCCGTTCTCCACCCGGAAAAGGGGGAATGCGGGCGGCTCAGGGGTCTCGGCGGCGAGCCCGTGGGCCAGGGCCAGCAGTTGGGCTCTCACGGCCGCGGCGTCCTGATTGCTCAGGTAGGCGAGACGCCCGTGCTGGTGGTGGCCGGTCCCGGCGGAGACGATCCGGACCTCGGCGAGACCGAGCATGCGCGCGGTGAGCGGCGCGACCACATCGACCGCCTGAACGCGGCGGAGGGGGAACCGCAGCGACTGGCGGTACACCAGGCCCGTGTCGACCTGGAGCTCATCGCCGACGACTCGCCAGCGCGTGACCAGCCACGAGACCACAGCGGCGGCCACTCCGATCACCGCCAGGGCCGCGACCACCAGAGTGTCCACGGTCCGGCCGGACGAGCTGTGGTCGCCGGAGACCCAGGAGACGCCCGCCACCAGCGCCGCGCCGAGGGTGACCCCGATCCTCACGACCGGGGAGAGGGGGTGAAGCCGGCACCAGGTGCCGGCCAGGGCGGGAGCCTGGGAGCTGCCCGGGGGCATCAGAGTCCCGAGGTCCGGGCCTCGCCCAGCGTGGCCAGCCGGTCGCGGAGCTGGGCGGCGTCGGCGCTGCGCAGCCCCGGGATGCGGGCGTCGGTGGCCGCGGCCGCGGTGTGGAGCTGGACCGTGGCCAGGTCATAGAGGCGGTCGACCGGGCCCGCGGTGACATCCACGAACTGCATCCGGCCGAAGGGCACGACGGTCAGCCGGCGAAAGAGGAGACCGCGCTTGACCACCAGGTCCTCGTCCCGCTCCAGGTAGCCCCACGACCGGTACCGCCCGCGCTCGACGAGCCAGGAGGTGACCGCGAACGCCAGGCTCACGCCGATGCCGGCGAGGCCACCCGGTACGCCCCAGAGGAGTGCGCCCGACACCCCGAGGATGGCCAGCAGCAGAAGGCTCGTCAGTCCGAGCACCGTCTGGCGGGCCAGCCACATCCGGGGCGAGGGGCGCCGGTATTGCATCGGAGCCCGATGCTACGCGCCCGGGCCACGCATCGAGACGGCCTCCGGCGAGCCCCTACCGGTCGCGGCGCTTGGGTGCTCGCTTGCGCGCCTGCTTGACCTCGCCGCTGAGGCTGGCGACGGACACCTCGACCGCATCGGCGATGGCTCGTGACGTCCGGAGCGCCTGGTCGCGTACCTGCTGGTCCCGGAGCGCCTGGGCCGTCGCCTCGAGGGCGGTCCTCGCCTGGCGGCTCATGGCCTCCAGGGCGGACTCGATCGGCGGCCTGCTCGTGTCCGCGCCCTGCTGCGACCGGTAGTGCTCTCGGAGCTGGGAGCCGAGCTCGGCCGCGTGCCGGCCCACCTCGTGCCACGCCTCGTCTCTCTCTCGCGGCATCGTGCGCCTCCTGCTCAACTCCGGTTCCCCCCATGATGGCATCCCGGTCACGAGGCGCCCCGCGCCCCCGTCACCCCGGCCCCGCGCGGCCCGGCCCCACCGTTCCGGATGGCACCATGGAGCCGTGTTCTCCAAGGTCCTGGTCGCCAACCGGGGTGAGATCGCCGTCCGGGTGATCCGCGCCTGCCGCGACCTCGGCATCGCCTCCGTGGCGGTCCATAGCGAGGCCGACCGCGGGGCTCCCTTCACCATCCTCGCCGACGAGGCGGTTGAGATCGGCCCCGCCGCCCCGTCCCAGTCCTATCTCGACATCGAGCGGATCCTGGCGGCAGCCAGGTCCACGGGCGCTGAGGCGATTCATCCCGGCTACGGCTTCCTCAGCGAGAACCAGGCGTTTGCCCGGGCCTGTGCCGCCGCCGGCATCGTCTTCATCGGCCCTCCTCCCGAGGCCATGGCCGCGATGGGAGAGAAGGTGCCTGCCCGGGAGCGGATGCTGGCCTCGGGAGTGCCGGTCGTCCCCGGCAGCGGGGCCCTCAGCGACTCCGAGGAGGCGCAGACGGTGGCCGCGCAGATCGGCTACCCCGTCCTCATCAAGGCCTCCGCCGGGGGTGGCGGGATCGGTATGCGGGTGGCCCGCGACCCCGCCGAGCTGCGGAGCGGTCTGGAAGCCGCCCGCTCCACGGCGGAGCGCGCCTTCGGCAACGCCACCGTCTTTCTCGAGCGCTACGTCGAGGAACCGCGGCACATCGAGGTCCAGGTGCTCGCCGACTCCCACGGCAATGTCATTCACCTCGGCGAGCGCGAATGCACGATCCAGCGCCGCCATCAGAAGATCCTCGAGGAGTCGCCCTCGGTCGTCATCGACCCGGAGACCCGGGAGCGCATGGGCGAGGTCGCCGTCACCGCCGCGCGCGCGGTCGGCTACGTCAACGCCGGCACGGTGGAGCTGATCTACTCCAAGGGTGAGTTCTTCTTCCTGGAGATGAACACGCGGTTGCAGGTCGAGCATCCCGTCACGGAGGCCGTGTACTCCGTAGACCTCGTCGCCGAACAGCTGCGGATCGCGGCCGGCGAGCGCCTCCAGCTCCGCCAGGAGGACGTGGTGCCCCGGGGTCACGCCATCGAATGCCGGATCAATGCCGAGGACTACGGCAACGGCTTCATGCCCTCGCCGGGCCGGGTCACCGGCTACCACGAACCCTCCGGTCCGGGGGTCCGGGTCGATGCGGCGCTCACCGGACCGGGGATGGTCTCCCCCAGCTACGACCCGATGATCGCCAAGCTGATCGTCTGGGGCCCGACGCGGGAGCTGGCCATCGGCAGGATGCGCCGCGCGCTGGTCGAGTACGCGATCACCGGCATCCGGACCAACATCGCCTTTCACCTCGCCATCCTCGACTCCCCCGATTTCCGTGCGGGCGAGTACACCACGCACTTCATCGAGGACCACCCCGAGCTGGTGCCCGCGGCTCACGCGTGGGAGGAGCGGAGGAAGCGGTACGACCGCCTGCTCCGCGACCCCGCCCATGTGGCGGCCATCGCTGCCGCGCTGGTGGTGACCGGCAGCTAGCCGCCGACCGGGTAGGTGGCGTCGGTGGCCGGGTGACCGCCGTCGATGTCGGCGATCGAGGTGCCGACGACGACCTCGGTGCCGGCCGGGAGTGAGCCAGACACGATCAGGGTCGCCTCACGGGTGTTGGGGTCGTAGGTCGGTGGGTTGACCAGGGTCAGCGTCTGCCCGTCGCCCGTCTCCAGCCAGAGGGAGGCAGCACCGACACTCGTCGCATCGAGGTCGGAGTCGAAGGTGACGGTCACGACACTCTCCGGGTTGACCGACCCTGCGACCGGCGGCGTCGCGCTGACGCTGAGGACATGGGGCCCGCTGCCCTGGACGTGCAGGGGAGGCACCGTGAGCCCTGTCACCAGCCACCCGCCGCCGGCGCTCTCTCCGAGCACGATGGTCTCGTCGGTGATCTGACCGGGAGAGGTGAGGGTCGGATCCACGATGAGCCGTGCGGAGGCGGTGAGGGTGGGGCCGCTCGTCGCGCTCGCCGCCGTGCAGCTGGAGCTGATGACGTATCCCCGGTCGACCGATGAGGGCGTCAGCGTGCCGGCCGGCGGGGCTCCGGGAGCGCTCAGGGTGGCCATGGCGGCCTGGTCGTGGGCGACCTGATCGCCCACGAATTGGGTCAGCTGCTGATCTGCGTCCTCGCAGAGGGAGGTGGGCCCGGGCGGTGTCGAGGCGGTCTGGACCTGGGCGACGTCGAGACTCCCGGCCGCCACGAATGCGAGCTGGGTTCCGTCAGTTGAGAAGGACAGCGAGCTGGCCTCGTCCGGGGTGGTGCCCAGCACCGTTCCGCTCGCCGTCTCGACCTCGATCCCGCCGGGGTCGAGAGCGTAGGCGACGGTGGTCCCGTGGGCGTCCAGCGCCAGCTCCTCGATCCCTTCGGTGGGGGCGCCGGAGACCGGTGTGATGGTGGCCGGATCACTCAAGGGCGCCTCCAGGACGGTGGAGGTGCTCCCGCTCACGTCCACCCACGCCACCTCATCCCCGGCGCCGCTGAACGTCACCACCCCGCTGACGCTCCCGGGCAGCTGGGTGGGGGTCGGCATCTTGCCGCCATCGGTCGGGAGCGTGACCAGCCATCCGTCCTCCGCGGTCGGAAGGTACGTGGCGGTCGGCGTCGCCGAGGGCGAGGAGGCGGTCGGGGACGCGGCCCCGGAGGGGGATGCGGAGGACGCTGGCGAGGGGGAGGATGCAGGGGCGGAGGAGGTCGCCGAGGGGGCGGGGGACGCGGTCGCCCCCGGTCCCGCCTGGCCGGCGACATCAGTGGCGGGGAGGAAGGCGGCCTGCCCGTCGGCCGCGAGCACCACCCCGGCCGCCGAGCCACCGGCCGGGAAGGCGTACAGCTGAGACCGCAGAGCGTCCAGGTCCACTGCGTAGATCCCTTCGGGGGTCACGAAGACGATCCGGTTGTTGCCATCCCAGGCGAGGGCCGTCACCAGGGCGCCGCCGGCCGAACCCGACGGCCAGACGCTGTTCGCCGCGCTCCCGTCGGGATTCTCGACCACGATCGCGCTGGTGCCGTCCGGCTGGGAGACAGCGAGGGCGACATACAAGCTGTCGGGCGATACCGCCACCGCCGTGGACGGCAGGTCGCTGAGCGGCACCGGCGCCTGCTGCGCGGGGAAGTAGACCGCACCCGCGACCGGCGCTGGGGTGGGGGCGCCGGCCACGCCACTCGAGGGCGTCGGCGTCGCGGTCGCGCGCGATGCACTGGGACTGGCCGACGCTCCGGGGGAGGCGGAGCCCGAGGGCGCGGGCGAGGTGACCGAAGGGCCGGTCACCGCCTGCCCGGCGGTGGAATCGGTCACCCCGGGAGTGTCCCCCGGGCCCCAGAAGGCCAGCCCGTCACCGGCGGCGGGGCCCACCGACGCGGGCTCGAGCGCAGGCACCGGCGACGCGGACGGGACAGGCGTCGCCACCGCCTGGGTTCCGAACACGATGGTCACGTTGGAGGTGAGGGTCTGGCCGCCCGTATTCTGGATTGCCGTCTTGGGGATCGTGACCTGGTAGTCGGTGTCGGCGGCCAGGGGGTGGGTGGGGGTGATCACCAGGGTCTCGGCGCTCGCCCAGGTGATGGTCACCTGGGTGGCCGGCTGGATCTCGAGAGCGTTCACCACCGCAGCCTCGCTCTGATCGCTCAGCGGCTCGTTGAAGCTGAGGGTGATGGCCTGGTGCGGATCGACCGCCCGCTTCTGGCTCACGTTGGAGGCGACGACCAGTCTGCTCGGTTGCGGGGTGCCGCCCGTGAGCCCGACCACCACCGCAACCGCGGCCAGCGCCACTGCGGCTCCGAAGCTGCCCCAGACGGCCAGGCGGCGGGGGGCACTCCTCGTCCGGAAGGTGCTCCGGGGGGTCAGCAGCGTGCGCGCCTCATCCATCAGGCGGGCGCGGAGGATGGGCGGGAACCTCGGGTCCAGAACCGGCTCCGGCCGGCTCTCCCGGACCAGCTGGGCGAGCTGGAGCAGGTCCGGGTCCTCGCCGCACAGCTCGGAGAGCTCGGCGTCGAAGCGGTCGCGGCGCTCGCTCACAGCGTCTCTCCGGCGACCGCGGAAACTCCCAGCCGCTGCCGCACACCGACCATGCCGCGGTGAACCAGCAGTTTCACGGCGCCCTCGCTCTTGCCCATGATCGCGCCGATCTGGGCCAGCTTGAGGTCCTCTCCCAACTTCAGGGTCATGGCGGTGCGCTGCTGCTCCGGGAGACCGTCGATCGCCGCCCAGACACGAGCGGCCTCAGCCGACTCGACCACCCTCTCCGCCACCGGGCGAGTCGGGTCGACGATCTCGACAGCCGCGTCGAGGCTCGCCTGCGGCCGCCGCTGGCGGAAGTGGTCGGCGATGGCATTGGCGCTGATCTGGTACAGCCACGAGCTGAACGGGTGCCCGGAGGGCCGGTAGCGCGGCATGGCCCGGAGTGCCTTCATGAAGACCTCCTGGGTGACATCCTCAGCGGCGTCTTGATCTCGTGTTCGGCTGTAGGCGAACCGGTAGATCTGAGCGAAGTAGTGGTCGTACAACTCCCCGAAAGCATCGGCGTCCGTCTTGGCACGCTCGACCAGCTGATCCTCATAGGCCCGGGGTAGGGTCATCGCACGACTCTCATCCCCAGGCCTGTGTGCCTGGTGAACGGACCGGCGGGTGGGGAGGTTACGGGGTGGCTCATGTCAACGGCGGCGGCCTGCGGACACGCACGGTCGGCGACCACCCCGAGCGTGCTGGCTGATCAGGACGGATCGGCGCCGGCCAGTATACGGTGACCGATCGGGGTGCCTCACAGGAGTTGCCGCGCCCGCCCAATCTGAACTCTCCTTTCCGGATCCGGTCCGGAGTCCGCCACCGAATAGAATTGGCCCACGTGATCCCCCGTTACACGCCGGCCGCGATCGCCGCCGTCTTCAGCGACGAATCCCGGCTCCGGAGGTGGCTGGACGTCGAGCTCCTGGCTGCCGAGGGGTGGGCGGCCGTCGGGCGCATCCCGGCGGAGGCCGCGGCCAGGCTCCGGGCCGGTGCCCGCGTCGACCCCGCCCGCATCGCCGAGCTGGAGGCTGAGCAGGGCCATGACGTCGCCGCCTTCGTCCAGGCGGTCCAGGAGACCGTCGGCGACGAGGGGCGCTTCTTCCACCTCGGGCTCACCTCCTCCGACATCGTCGACACCGCCCTGGCCACCCAGCTCCGGGATGCGGCTCTCCGGATCGATGAGGACGCGGCCGCTCTGGTGGAGGGGCTCGCCGCGCAGGCGGTCCGATACCGGCTCACCCTGATGCCGGGCCGGACCCACGGCGTTCACGCCGAGCCCCTCAGCCTCGGCGTCAAGCTCGCCAACCACTATGACGAGGTGCGTCGCGGCCGGGCCCGCCTCGCCGCTGCGGCGAGGGAGGTGGCGGTCGGCCAGGTGAGCGGTCCGGTGGGGACCCACACCTCGGTCCCTCCACAGGTCGAGGAGCACGTCTGCCGGGGCCTGGGACTGGAGGTCGCGGACGCTGCCACCCAGGTGCTGGCCCGGGACCGCCACGCCGCCTTCGTCGCCGCGGTCGCCATCCTGGGGGCCAGCCTCGAGCGCCTTGCCACCACCATCCGGCTGCTCCAGCAGACCGAGGTCTCGGAGCTGGAGGAGCCCTTCGCGGCGCGGCAGAAGGGGTCGTCGGCGATGCCTCACAAGCACAACCCCGTCCTCTCCGAGCGGGTCTGCGGCATGGCCCGGGTGCTGCGCGGCTACGCCGTGACCGCCATGGAGGACGTCGCCCTCTGGCACGAGCGCGACATCTCGCACTCGTCCGCCGAGCGGATCGTGCTGCCCGACTCCTGCGCCCTGCTCGACTACATGGTCAGGCTGTGCACGCGTCTGGTCACCCAAGTTCGTGTCAATCCTGACAAGATGTTGGCAGACGTCGAGACGCTCGGCCGGATCACCTGCTCGCCACGCGTGCTCGACGCACTGCTGGGTGCGGGCTGGTCCCGCGAGCGGGCGTACCGCGAGGTGCAGGCCCTGGCCGAGCGGGCCCGCCGGGGCGAGGCCGGCTTCGAGACGCTGGTGCGCAGCCAGCTCGGGGAGGTCCTCACGCCCGAGGGTCTGGATGCCTGCTTCGACCTCTCCGCCTACCTGGCCGGCATCGACGGCACCTACCGGCGGCTCGGGCTCGAGATCCGGGACGCGGAACTGGGTACGGTGACCGAGGAGCGACCGCAGCTCGCCGTCGAGGCGGGGATTGGAGGAGGGCTCACATGACCCCGGTGCTGACGGCGGCTCAGGACGTGGGCCTGGAGGTGTTCCGGCGCGGCAAGGTGCGCGACACCTTTGTCCTCGACGACGGAAGCCTGCTGATGGTGGCGACCGACCGCCTCTCCGCCTTCGATGTCGTGCTGCCCGACCCCATTCCGGAGAAGGGGAGGACGCTCACCCAGATATCGCGCTGGTGGTTCGAGAGGACCTCGCATATCGTGGCCAACCACCTGCTCCCAGATCGGGAGGACGCGGTCCCGCCCGAGATCTGGGCGGAGTGGCGCGAGCGCTCGATGCGCTGCGCCCGGGCTGAGCGCATCGACATCGAGTGCGTTGTCCGCGGCCACCTCTCCGGCTCCGGCTGGAAGGAGTACCGCGACCGGGGGACGCTGGCCGGCGAGCCTCTGCCCCGCGGACTTCGCGAGTCATCTCCGCTCCCTGAGCTGCGCTTCACGCCATCCACCAAGAACGACAGCGGGCACGACGAGAACATCAGCCGTGCCCAGCTGGCCGAGACGATCGGCGCCGACCTTGCCGGCCGGCTCGAGCGCACGTCGCTCGAGCTCTTCCGTTTCGCCGCCCATCACTGCAGCGGCCGGGGCATCATCCTGGCCGACACCAAGTTCGAGTTCGGGATGATCGACGGCCACCTCTGCCTCATCGACGAGATCTTCACCCCCGACTCGTCGCGCTTCTGGGAGGCATCCGAGTGGCGCGAGGGCCAGGCCGCCGTCTCCTTCGACAAGCAGCCGGTCCGCGACTACCTGGAGACGCTCGACTGGGACAAGCGGCCACCCGGGCCCTCGCTCCCTCCAGAGGTGGTCGCGGCTACCACCGAGCGCTACCGCGAAGCGGCCCGGCGCATCTGCGGGCTGGAGCTATGAGGTACCTCGCTGAGGTGGTGATCTCCCTCAAGCCGGTTGTCAACGACCCTCAGGGGCTGACCGTGCGTGCCGGGCTTCACCAGCTCGGCTTTGCGGAGGTCTCGGAGGTGCGGGTGGGCAAGCACATCAGCGTGGAGGTGGACGGCGACTCCGAAGCGGGCGCCCGGCAGCGGGTGGCCGAGATGTGCGAGAAGCTCCTGCGTAACCCCGTGATCGAGGACTACCGCATCGAGATCCGTCCCTCCCGCGAAGCGTCGCCCGCGCCGCCCGCATGAGGTTCGGGATCGCGGTCTTCCCCGGGACCTGGAGCGATGGCGACTGTGCGCGGGCCGTCGAGGTGCTCGGACACCAATCCGTTCGTCTCTGGCATCGAGACCGGGATCTCCAGGGCTCCGACTGCGTCATCCTCCCCGGCGGGTTCGCCTACGGCGACCACCTTCGCACCGGCGCCGTCGCCCGATTCGCCCCGCTCATGGAGTCGGTGCAGGAGTTCGCCGC
>PLNE01000108.1:0-2057 GCA_003141695.1 Candidatus Dormiibacterota bacterium | reverse complement strand
AGTGCTGGCCATCCCGGTCAGCCACGGCGAGGGCCGCTTCGTCGCCGACCCGTCCACCCTGGACCGTTTGGAGGCCGAGCAGCGGGTCGCCTTCCGCTACGTCGCCCGCGATGGCACCGCGGTCGGCGACGCCTCTCCCAACGGATCCATGCGCGACATCGCCGGCGTCGTCAGCGAAGGGCGCAACGTGCTGGGGATGATGCCCCACCCGGAGCGCGCGGCCGAGCCACTGCTCGGGAGCGACGATGGGATGCGCATCTTCCGCAGCGTGGTCGAGGCGGTGGCCGAGCGCTCCGCCTTCGCGGTGGCCCCATGACCTCGGTGGAGTCCGTCTCCGATGCCACCCTCGCTGAGGTGGCGCTGACCCGCGGCGAGTACGAGCTGTCGACTCGCCGCTTGGGCCGGGTCCCGACCGAGGTGGAGTTGGGCGTGATCGGTGCGATGTGGAGCGAGCACTGCGGGTACAAGACCAGCAAGCCTCTCCTGGCCCGTCTGCCGGTGAGTGGTCCGCGGGTGCTCCAGGGGCCGGGGGAGAATGCCGGCGCGGTGGACATCGGAGGCGGGCTCGCCTGCGTCTTCAAGATCGAGTCCCACAACCACCCGTCCGCGATCGAGCCCTACCAGGGCGCGGCCACCGGGGTCGGAGGCATCCTCCGCGACGTCTTCACCATGGGCGCGCGGCCGGTCGCCCTGCTCGACTCGTTGCGCTTCGGGCCCTTCGAGGAGCCTGCGCAGCGGCACCTCCTCGATGGCGTCGTAGCCGGCATCGGCGCCTACGGCAACTGCATCGGTGTCCCCACCGTCGGCGGCGAGATCTACTTCGACGAGTCCTACCGGCACAACTGCCTGGTCAACGCCATGTGCGTCGGCGTCATCGAGCAGTCCAAGCTGACCCTGGCGGCCGCCGCCGGTCCGGGCAACCTGGTCCTGCTGGTCGGTGCCGACACCGGGCGTGACGGCATCCACGGCGCCACCTTCGCTTCGGTCGAGCTCAACGAGGCCTCCAGCGAGCGGCGTCCCGCCGTCCAGGTCGGCAATCCCTTCCTCGAGAAGTGCCTGATGGAGGTCTGCGTGACCCTGGCCGGTGACCCGCGGATCGTCGCCATGCAGGACCTGGGGGCGGCTGGGCTCACCAGCTCGTCCGCCGAGCTGGCCCACCGGGGTGGGTGCGGCATCGAGATGGACGTCTCCCGGATCTCGCGGCGGGAGCGCGGGATGACGCCGTACGAGGTGATGCTGAGCGAGTCCCAGGAGCGGATGCTGCTGGTGGTGAGCCCGCAGGATGCGGCTTCGGTGCAGGCCGAGTTCGACCGCTGGGACCTCCACTCGGACGTGATCGGGACGGTCACCGACACCGGACGGCTGGTGGTGACGGATGCCGGAGAGGTGGTCTGCGACCTCCCGCTCGACCTCCTGATCGACGATGTGCCGCTTCGCCACCCGGAGGCGCTGCGCCCCGCTGGGCTGGACGCGGCGCTCTCGGGCGATCCGCTCGCCATGACGCCGCCGTGGTCGATGGGCGAGACCCTGATGCGCCTCATCGGCAGTCCAAACATCGGCAGCCGCCGGTCCATCTTCCGGCGCTACGACCACCAGGTCGGCGACGACACCGTGGTCCTCCCCGGTGGCGACGCCGCCCTGCTGCGCGTGCGAGGCACCGCCGGGGCGATCGCCCTCACCACCGACGGCAACGCTCGCTACGCCGCCCTCGACCCGCGGCGGGGTGCCGCCATCGCCGTCTGCGAAGCCGCCCGCAACGTGGTCGCCGTCGGAGCCACCCCCGTCGGGGTGACCAACTGCCTCAACTTCGGCAATCCCGAGAAGCCCGAGGTCTTCTGGCAACTCTCGGAGGCCATCGAGGGGATGCGCGAGGCCTGCCTGGCCCTCGGTGTCCCGGTGGTGAGCGGCAACGTCTCCCTCTACAACGATACCGAGGGAGTGAGCATCGACCCGACCACCGTGATCGGGATGGTGGGCCACCTGGAGGACCTGGAGCGACGTTGCACCGCAGGGTTCGGGCGCGACGGCGACTCAGTGCTGCTGGTCGGGCCGGTGGG
>PLNE01000115.1 GCA_003141695.1 Candidatus Dormiibacterota bacterium | reverse complement strand
ATCAAGGCCAACATCCCGAGCCGCGCGGCCTTCGCCGTCTCGAGCGGCGTCGACTCCCGGGTCATCATCGACGAGATGGGCGCCGAGAAGCTGCTCGGCCGGGGCGACATGCTCTACCTGCCCATCGACGAGGGCAAGCCGCGGCGGCTGCAGGGCGCCTTCTGCTCGGACCGCGAGCTGGAGGCTCTCATCGACTTCTGGAAGCAGCAGGGGAAGCCGGACTACCAGGAGGAGGTCTTCCAGGTCGAGGCGACGGTATCGTGGGCCCGCGACGCCGGGAAGCGCGACCCGCTCTTCGCCAAGGCCGCCCACACCGTGGCCGCCGAGGGCCGGGCCGCCGCCTCACTGCTGCAGCGCAAGCTCAACGTCGGCTACACGCGGGCCGCCCGCCTCGTCGATCAGCTGGCCGAGCAGCGCGTGGTCGGCCCCTTCGAGGGCAGCAAGTCCCGGGAGGTTCTGATGGACGTCCTCCAGGTGGACGAATTGCTGGCTGAGCTGGGGGAGGAGTAGGCGGAACGGCGGCTCCTCCGGGGGCGGCGCCGCCGGCCAGACGGGCAGCCACCGCGACCGGCGGCTCAGCTGTGGAACTGCCAGGTGTGGGTGACGATCATGTCGAGCATGGCGGAGAGGTCGGGGTCGGCGGGTGCGGTCGGGCTACCCGGGCCCGACGAGCCACGGGCTCCCGCCTGGTTCTGCTGGTCATAGATCTCGAAGACCTGCCCGCCGGTGATGAAGACGTACTCGGTCACGGTGGCGTTGCCGCTTTCGAGGCACGCGCCATCCTCCTGATACCGGGTGCCCTCGACACCGCCGACGGTCACCGCGGACGAGGTCGTGCAGGAACTCTCGGTCAGGTATGTGTCATCGGGCGCGCTGCCCGCGTAACTCTCGGCCTGGATGTTCTCCACGAAGTCTGTGCCGCATGCGAATTGCAGGTCGTACGCCATCGGCTGAACGTTCACCTCGTAGATGGGAGGGTTGCCAGGGGCCTGGGGACCGTACTGGCACGGGCCGCTCACCTGCCACGACGCCGGGATCTGAAAGGAGAAGCCACCGGCCGGATCGCTCACCGTCACCCAGCCCGCGATGGAGGCCGGGGTGGGCCAGGGTGTCGGAGTCGGGGTGGGGCTCGGGGTCGGGGTCGCGGTGGCCCGGGCGGTCGGAGTTGCACCGATCCTGGCGCTTGGGAAGAGAGATGCCTCGGAGGTCGGTGTCATCCGCGGACTGGGGGCGCAAGCGGTGATGACCAGGACGCCCAGCACCGGCAGCGCCCGGGGCCCTGAGAAGGCACCGCGGCGCCTCGGGCTCAGTCTCACGCTCTTCATCAACCGCGTAACGGCGCCCCCGGGGTGATGGTTACTCGGGCTGCCCATTGACGAGGTCAGCCGCGGCGGCGGCATTGGCACCTTCTGCTCGGACCGCGAGCTGGAGGCTCTCATCGACTTCTGGAAGCAGCAGGGGAAGGCAGACTACCAGGAGGAGGTCTTCCAGGTCGAGGCAACGGTGTCGTGTGGGGCTGCGGGCTCCGGGACCCTCAGCTGTGGAACTGCCAGGTCTGGGCGACGATCATCTCCAGGAACCCGGAGAGGTTCGGGTCGGCGGGACTCCACGAGCCGTTCGCCTCCGTGGTCTCACCCTCGGGTGCCTGGTCGTCCCAGATCGCGTAGACGCGTCCGCCGGTGACGACGTAGTACGAGTAGACGTTGACGCCCGGCTGGTTCGAGATCTGGGTGCACTGCGTGCCCTGGACCCCGTCCACGGTGAGCGTCGACGAGGACGTGCAGTCCCGGATGCCCGTACCCAGGTAGCTGGTGTCGGTTCCCAAGTAGCTCTCGGCCGTGATGTTCATTCCCATGTCGGTTCCGCAGCCTGCCACGGTCGGACCAACGTTCACCTCGTAGAACTCAGGGTCGCCGGGAGCCTGACCGGGGCTCGTACAGGGGCCGTTGACCTGCCAGGACGCGGGGATCTCGAAGGAGAAGCCGCCGGCGGGGGCGCTCACGGTGACCCAGCCCGCGGTCGAGGTCGGGGTGGGCAACGGGTTCGGGTCCGCAGTCGGGTACTCCGCAGTCGGGTACGGTGACGCGGTCGCGGTCGCGGTGGTCGTCGGTGACGGCGTTGAGGTCGCGGCCGGGGTTGGGGTCGCGGTGCCCGACACGCTCGGGGAGGCTCCCACCGCAACCGGTCCCGGGCGGGGGGTGTGGGCGGCCAGCACGAGCACGGCCGTGGCCGCCGCGAGGGCCAGCACCGCGCCACCTCCGAAGAGCAGCCGGGCCAGGCGGGGGCGGTCGTTGAGGCTCGCCGCGGTGATCTCCCGGATTCGGGGCGGAACGTCCATCCCGTTGGTGATGTGGAGGTACTGGTCGAGCTGGCCGCGGATCTCGGCGTCGGTCGGGACGCGGTTGGGCTTCTTCATCGGGTCATCTCCTCGCGCAAGCGGGCGATCGCGCGCGCCAGGTGGGTTCGCACCGAGCCGCTGCCGCAGCCCAGGAGCTCGGCGCACTCGTCGATGGAGTAGCCGTGGTGGTGGTGCAGCGTCAGGACTGCCGGCGGGAGAGCTTCCGGAAGGCTCGATCGAAATCGAGCAGCGAGCCCCGGAGCTGCGTCTCGTCCGGCGCGCCCGGGGGCTCGGCGCTCTCGTGACGCCGGTGCACCAGCAGGGCGCGTCGGTGGTCAATGCACTGATTGACGCAAATGCGGGTCAGCCAAGCTCCGGTAGCACTCGTGTCAGCGAGCGTCGGCCAGGCTCTCCAGGCCTTGAGCAATGCCCCCTGGAGGGCGTCCTCTGCATCCGCATGGTTGCGCAGGATGCTGTAGGCGATGCCGTAGAGGCGCCCCCGATGGGCGTCGAGGGCCATGTCAAATCCCACAAAGTCGAGCCCCGAGGCCCGATCCTGCGCCACGTCCGGCATGGCCGCCTCCTGGAGTGTGCCCACCAAAGACTAGACGGGACGGAGGCAGGGTTTACTGACAGCCGCTGCTATCCTTGCTCACCGGATGGCTCAGGAGTACTCGTTCGACGTCGTCAGCGACTTCGACCACCAGGAGATGGTCAACGCTGTCGACCAGACACGCCGGGAGATCCAGACCCGGTACGACTTCAAGGGCATCACGGTGGAGATCACCCTGGAGAAGGAGCAGCTGATCCTGCTCACCGAGGGCGACATGCAGCTCAAGGCCATCCTGGACGTCCTCCAGAGCAAGCTCCACCGGCGGGGGATTGACCTCAAGGTTCTCGACCCCCAGAAGGCGGAGCCGGCCGCCAAGGGCAACCTGCGCCAGGTGATCAAGCTGCGCCGGGGGATCGCCGAGGAGCTGGCCCGCACCCTGACCAAGAAGCTCCGGAGCGAGCACCCCAAGGTGCAGTCCCGCATCCAGGGCGATCAGCTCCGGGTCGTCTCCAAGGACAAGGACGCCCTTCAGGGCGTGATCCAGGCCCTGCGCGCGATGGATCTCGAGGTCCCCCTGCAGTTCAACAATTATCGGTGAGACGCCACCTCAACCTGCCCAACCAGCTGACCATCCTGCGCCTGCTGCTGGTCCCGGTCATCGGCGTCTCGATAGCAATCGGCTTCACCGACCACTACCAGGTGGCCGTGCTCACCTACGCCTTGGCGGCACTCACCGACACCCTCGACGGCCGGATCGCTCGCTCCCGCCACCAGGTCACCGAGCTGGGCACGTTCCTCGACCCGCTGGTGGACAAGATCATGGTGATCACCGTCCTGGTGATCCTGGTCGAGCACTCGCTGCTGCCCGCGTGGGTGGTCGTTGTGATCTTTGCCCGCGAGTTTGTCATCACCGGGCTGCGCTCGCTGGCCGCCACCCAGGGCGTCGTCGTCAGCGCCACCGCGTGGGGCAAGTCGAAGATGCTCACCCAGAACTGCATGATCGGCCTGGTGATCCTGGCGCAGCCCTATCCGGTCTTGGGCACGGTAGCGACGGTCTTCGTCTACCTGGCGGTGGTCGCCACCGTGCTCAGCGGGCTCGACTACCTCTGGCGCTATCGCGGCTTCGTGATATGAGCCGGGTGACGCCCGGGACCGACGCCGATCCCGGCGATCCCAACGTCCCGCACCTCGCCGGAGACTTCCCGGAGAGCGCGAGCCTCGGCCGGCAACTGCTCGCGAGAGGGCTGACCGTGGCGGTGGCGGAGTCGTGCACCGGCGGGCTCCTGGGAGCCGCGCTCACCGCCGTGCCCGGGGCCTCCGCCTACATGCGGGGCGGGATCATCGCCTACGCGGACACCGTGAAGATCGACCTCCTGGCCGTGGACCCCGAGCAGCTGGCGCGATTCGGCGCGGTGAGCGTCGAGGTGGCCGAGGCCATGGCGCGCGGCGTGGCACAGCTCCTGGGCGCCGACCTCGGCATCGCCATCACCGGGGTGGCCGGCCCGGGGGCCGCGGGGACCGCCAAGCCGGTCGGGCTCATCCACGTGGCGGGATGGTGCAGGGATCGGACCGAGGCCGCCGAGCTGCGCGAGAGTGGCGGCCGGGAGGCAAACCGCGCCGCCGCGGTGCGCGCCGCCCTCCTCCTGGGCTCCCGGCTGACGTCGGGCGCCCGCGGCTCCTCGGCACAGCCGGGCGCCACGGACGACTAGACTCGTCCGATGGCCATTCAAGGGCAGCAACCGCGTCGCTCCGTCGAGGACTTCCACTTCGGAGCCAAGGTCGTCTCCGCCGACGGGAGGCACATCGGCTTCCTGAACTTCATGATCATCGACGGCGAGAGCTTCGACATCCACGCCATCGTCGTCAAGGAAACGCGTCACTTCTCCGGCCATTACGTGGCGGCCACCGCGCTGATGGAGGACGACATCTCCATCCCGGTGGGCGCGGTGAAGGACGTCGCGCGGGAGCTCATCACCCTCTCCATCACCTCCGCGGAGGTCCGGCGGACCGAGCCCTATCTCACCTACCACTACCTGCCTCCCGAGAAGGGCGACGCCGGCCGCCTCCTGATGGCCCAGGTCGCCCAGACGGGTTACGCGCCCCACCTGGTCGAGGAGGCGCACAAGCGCCTCGACGAGCTGGAGATCTGCCGCGGCGAGAACGTCATGCTCGGTCACACCGGGCAGAAGCTGGGGACGGTTCAGGACCTGGTTCTCGACGACGGTGAGCTGGCCGGGGTGGTGATCCGCCCGGAGGGCTTCTTCAAGGAACACGTCCTCCTCCAGGTCCGCTTCCTGGGCCGGAGCGATGACCTCGCCCTCTTTGCCCACCTCACCGAGGCCGACATCGCCCGACTCCAGCCATTCCACCCGAGCGGCACGGCGTAAGGGCCTGACCCTGAGCCTGAGCCCGCGGGAGGTTTCGCCCCCAGACGGGCGCCAGAGGCGGCGCATCCGTGAGCACCTCCCGTTGCCGGCGAGCGGTGGCGAATTGAGGGCCCCACCTATCCCCGGCCCTGTGATGACGGGGCCTTGCACGTTGGCCCCCGACCCGGTACAGTACCGACGTACATCTGTTCGGAATCGCCGCCGACGCCGCCCCAGGAGATCAAGCCGTGACAAGCACACAGCACAGTAGTACCATTGATCGTACAATTGAGGTGACCGGGCGGCGATCGGCCGCCACCACGGAGGCGGACGCGGTGACGACGGAGCGGGAGCGAGCCCTCTCGACGGCGCTGAGCCAGATCGAGCGCAGCCACGGCAAGGGCGCGATCATGCGCCTGGGCGACGTCCAGACCCAGCGGGTCGAGATCATCCCGACCGGTGCCCTGACCCTGGACATCGCGCTCGGCGTCGGCGGCATCCCGCGCGGCCGGGTCGTCGAGGTGTTCGGTCCGGAGAGCTCGGGCAAGACGACCTTGACCCTCCACATCATCGCCGAGGCCCAGAAGAGGGGAGGGGTGGCCGCCTTCATCGACGCCGAGCACGCCCTCGACCCCCAGTACGCGGCCCGGATCGGGGTTCGGACCGAGGAGTTGCTCATCTCCCAGCCGGACACCGGTGAGCAGGCGCTGGAGATCGTCGAGGTCCTGGTTCGCAGCGGTGCCGTCGACGTGGTCGTCATCGACTCGGTCGCGGCGCTGGTTCCCAAGGCCGAGATCGACGGCGAGATGGGGGATAACCACGTCGGACTCCAGGCGCGGCTGATGTCCCAAGCGATGCGCAAGCTGACCGCTGCCATCAGCCGGTCCAACACCTCTGTCATCTTCATCAACCAGCTCCGGGAGAAGATCGGGGTGATGTTCGGAAACCCGGAGGTCACCTCCGGCGGCCGCGCCCTCAAGTTCTACGCCTCGGTGCGACTCGACATCCGCAAGATCGACACCATCAAGGTCGGACTGGACGCCGTGGGCAGCCGGGTCCGGGTGAAGGTGGTCAAGAACAAGGTGGCCCCCCCGTTCCGCAACGCGGAGTTCGACATCCTCTACAACGAGGGGATCTCGTTCGCGGGCAGCGTGCTCGACATGGCGGTCGACGCCCGCATCGTCGACAAGAGTGGTGCCTGGTTCTCCTACGGCGACCTCCGCCTCGGGCAGGGCCGGGAGAACGTCCGCGACTTCCTCAAGCAGAACCCCGAGCTCCTCGAGGAGATCGCTAACAAGGTCCGGCAGCACGCGCTGCCCGTGGCCGTCGTCGCCGAGGATGCGGAGGAGGTCCCGCCCGCGGTTCCGGCCGGCTGACCGGGTCCGGCGGGCGCCGCCATGCCCTTCGCCAACTCCGGCGGCCAGCGCGGTCGCCAGTACGAGCCTCCACCACCCGTCGACCCGGACGACCGGGAGGCGGCCGCCACCATGGCGCAGCGCCTGCTGGCGGTGACTGATCGTTCCCGTGTCGAGCTGCAGCGCCGGCTGGAGCGGCGCGGATACGCTCCGGAGACGGCCAGCGAGGCCGTTGAACGCCTCCAGGCCCGCGGCTGGGTCGATGACAACCGCCTCGCCGAGGACCTCGCCCGGCGCCGTCTCAGCCACGGCTACGGCCGGCGCCGGGTGGTCGCCGACCTGGTGTCACGTGGCGTCGATGCGGAGACCGTCAACCGGACGGCGGCAGCGCTGGGCGAGGGGCAGGCCGGCGCCGTCCGGATCGCCGCCGACCGGCTGCGTCGCGGCCATGCCGGGCTCCTGACGGACGCGGAGGTCCGCCGACTCGCCGCCGCGCTTCAGCGGCGCGGATTCGACATGGCGGACATCCGCGCGGTGCTGCGCCAGATGGCCACCGAGAGCGTCGCGCTGGCGCCCGACGAGGGCTGACCCGCCGCTCTGGACAGGTCAGCCGGCCAGGTCAGGCGCTGCCGCCCCCAGCCCGCTCAGGCTGCCGGGGACGTGACCGTGCCACGGCGCTCCCAGCGAAGCACCGGCCCGAGCAGCACGAACGTGTACACCGCCAGCAGGAACCCGAAGACCACCAGCCCGTCAAAGGACGCCAGGGTCACCGCCACGCCGCCCAGGGCGGCGCCGATCGCGCCTCCCGCCGCCAGGGTCACGGTGTAGATGGACATGAGGGCCGATCTGTCCGCGGTGTGCGTCTCCGAGCAGTTGGCGAGGTAGGCGACCGCGGCCGGACCGAACCCGGCCATCCAGAGGATGCCCAGCCCGGCCACCGGCAGCAGGATGAAGAGGGCGACGTGGGGGAGGCTGTTGGCCGCCAGGAGCGCAGCTGAGAAGAGCCACGCACCCGGGATGGCGCGCCGCATCTGCCTCGCCGGCCCGAGGCGGTTGATCCACGGGGTCCACAGCACGATCCCGATCACCAGCACGAGGATCGCGCTGACGAGGACCAGCGACACCAACCGGGTGTCGAAGTGATGGACCAGCCTCTGGCCCCTGACGGGGGAGTGGTGGAGGAGGGACGCGAGGTTGGACCCGTAGGCGCCGATGAGGGCGAATGTGCCCACCCAGGCGGGCAGGAAGCTCCGGATGGGCCCCGGCCCTGAGACATCTCGCAGGAGCGTCGAGAGCCGGGTGACCGGGAGGGGCGGGACATGGGCGACGAAGCGCAGGCAGACGACGCCGGCCATCAGGTAGACCGCGGCCAGCACCAGGAACGAGCCCCTCCCCAGGTAGTGGTACGCGAACGGGCCAAGCACAAAGCCGCCGGCGTACCCGGCCATGGTGGCCGCCTCGAAGGCACCGCTGGCCCGCGCCCGCGCCCGCACGCTCTGGGACGTCGCCGCGGCGATCGCCCCCAGAGCGGTGGGTACGAAGGCGGCGGCGGCCACCCCCTCCAGGATCCGGGCCGCGAAGATCTGCTGGGGATGGAGGGATGCCGCGACCAGGACCAAACCCAGTGCGCCCACCACCGGGCCGCCCACCACGAAGAGCTTGCGGCCCAGTCGGTCGGCGAAACGCGCCAGGAAGGGGGCGAAGACCATCTCGCTGATGGCTTGAGCGGTGCCGACCAGCCCGATGGTCGTGCCGTGCGGATGCCCGTGCGCCAGGTCCGCCAGGTAGAACTGCACCGCCACCGTGGCTCCCGCAGCCGCCACCCTGATCAGGGCGGTGCCGGTCAGGAGGGCGGCGATCGAGGCCTGGCGCGTGTCGCGGAGCCCGTGCTCCAGATCGGCGACGACGTCTGCACCGGGGGGCGCGCCACCGGCAACAGCAGCGTCGACGGGATAGCCCCCGGTGCCCTCGGTCATGACGGGGGCCGGCCTCCGGGTTCCGCCGTCCGTGCCATCGCCCGTGTCCCTCCCTCCGTCACGGTCAGACGCAGCCTCACCCGGCAATTCTGGCGGCAGGGAGCCCGGCAGGGGAGAACTGCGGGCACCAACCCCTCCCGGCTCGCGGGCGGCGATCTCGCCGGCGCCGCCGGCAGCTTCGGAGAGGGGCCGCGGAGAACCCGCCGGGGCACCTCCTGAAGGTCCGGCCCCCGATCCGTGCCCCGTGTCCGTACAATGCCGTCACAACCCCAGGGACCGTCCGGCATTCGTGGCCGGTTCGGCCGTGAGCACGGGCGGATGCCGCACCGCTCACGACCTGCGTCCCCCGGGTGGCGCCCCGAACGAGGTGGCGGTCCACCTCAACCCCCCGACAACTCCGAGGACACCTCCCATCGATATCCTGGCCTTTGTCGCCCTTGGGTTGGGCGTGGTCATCGCCGTGTCCGGCCTCCTGTATGCCCGACGTCTAGGTGACAGCGTCACCGCGTCGCGTGAGGTCGAGACCACCCGCCTCCGCGAGGAGCGCGGCGCGGCCGAGCAGGAGCGTGCCTCGATCGTGCTCGCCGCACGCGAGGAGGCCCACCGGCTGCGCTCCGAGGCCGAGGCCGAGGTCCGGGACCGCCGTGGCGAGATGGCGCACCTGGAGCAGCGTCTCGCCCAGCGCGAGGAGAGTCTCGAGAAGCGCAACCGTGACGTCGAGCAGGGGGAGCAACGGCTCACCCGGCGCGAGGAGGAGCTCGAGCAGACCCGCGTGCAGATCGAGGAGGAGCGCACCGGCGTCGCCAAGGAGCTGGAGAGGGTCGCCGGCATGAGCCAGGAGGAGGCCCGGGCCGAGCTGCTCCACGAGGTCCAGGGTGAGCTGGACCACGAGATCGCCGAACGCATACGCGCCGCCGAGAAGCGGGTGCGCGAGGAGGCGGATGAGCGGGGCCGCGAGATCCTCATCTCCACCATGCAGCGCCACGCCTCCGAGCAGACGGGCGAGGCCGCCGTCACCGTCCTCCATCTCCCCACGGACGACCTGAAGGGAAGGATCATCGGCCGCGAGGGGCGCAACATCCGAGCCCTCGAGGCGGCGACCGGCATCGACGTCATCGTCGACGAGACCCCCGAGGCGGTGGTCCTCTCCGGGTTCGACCCGGTGCGGCGCGAGGTCGCCAAGGTGGCGCTGGAGCGGCTCTTCGTCGACGGCCGCATCCACCCGGCCCGCATCGAGGAAGTGGTAGCCAAGAGCCGCTCCGAGATCGCCGACCGGCTGCGCGAGGAGGGCGAGGCTGCCATCCAGGAGATGGGCATCACCGGCGTCCACCCGGAGCTGGTCAAGCTCCTCGGGACGCTCCGCTATCGGAGCTGGTACGGCGCCAACGTCCTGGTCCACAGCAAGGACACCGCGATGGTGGCGGGCCTGCTCGCCGCGGAGATCGGCTACGACGTCCAGGAGGCGCGGGAGATCGGCCTCTTCCATGACATCGGCCACGCCGTGGAGCAGCACGTCGAAGGCTCGCACGCGATCATCGGCGGCGAGATACTGGCCCGGCTGGGGCGGCCGGCCGCGGTCGTCCACGCGGTCCGTGCGCACCACTACGACGAGGAGCCGCGGTCAATCGGGGCCTTCGTTCTCATGACCGCCGACGCCATCACCGCCTCCCGGCGCGGTGCGCGGCGGGAGACGCTCGCCTCCTCGATCCAGCGGCTGGAGAGGCTGGAGCAGATCGCCAACGAGCTGCCCGGTGTCGAGCGCAGCTTCGCCATCCAGGCCGGCAAGGAGTTGCGGGTGATGGTCCGGCCGGAGGAGGTTGACGACGACCGCGCGCAGATCATGGCTCGCGAGATCGCCAAGCGGCTCCACGCCGAGGCCAGCTACACGGGCCGGATCAAGGTGGTCGTGCTGAGGGAAACCCGGAGCGTCGAATACGCCAAGTGACCGTCGACGCGACGGCCACCACCTCTGATCCTTCGTAACAATCAGGTCGCAGGTGCCGGTGCCCGCCGGTTGGTGAGGACAATCCCCATTCACCGCTATGCTTTCGTCGTCGCATGGATCTCAGCAACCGCCCACACAGGGCAGGGCAGCGCCCGTGGAAATCCTCAAGGTCTCAGCAACCAGCAAGCCGGTCTCCGTGGCCGGCGCCATCGCTGGGGTGATCCGCAGCCAGCATCGGGTAGAGGTGCAGGCCATCGGTGCCGGCGCGATCAACCAGGCCATCAAGGCCATTGCCATCTCCCGGGGCTACGTCGCCCCGGGAGGGATCGACCTGGTGTGCATCCCCTCGTTCATCGACATCTCGATCGATGGCGAGGAGCGCACCGGCATCCGCCTCCTGATCGAATCGCGCTGACCGTCGGCGCGGCACCCGGCTAAGGGGCTCGGTTCCCTTCCGCGCCGACCACCGCTACGTGCCCTGATGCAGGGGCGCGGTCCGGTCGTCTCACCGCCGGTCGCGAAGCTCAGACCGGGTGGGTGTGGTCCTGGTGCCGCTCGCGGCGCAGCTCGTCGTCAGCCCACTCCGCGCCGTGATGGCTCTCCAGAGACTCTGGGGTTCCCGCCGGCGGCTCGCTCCGTGAGGGCCCGAAAACCTCCCGGGGGTAGGGCATGTTGTTGCCGAGGCTCTCCCCCTCGTTACCCGCCCCGGCCGACCTCACCCAGAGCAGGACCACGAAGCCGACCGCCAGCACCGCGATGATGATCACCCCGATCACCCTGCCATCGTCCCACGACGCCGCCACCCGGGTCCGGCCGCGTCGGCGTCGGGCTCAGCGGTCCCAGTCGCCCCGGGACACGTGCCGGGCCCAGCGCCCCACTGGGTCGGAGTCGCCGTCGCCGGGCACCCGATGCCGCAGCAGAGCACGCAACCTCAGCGCCATCAGGCCGAGGAAGATGAGGAGGACCAGCACGATCGCGACCACCTGCTCCACGGGGATCCGATTGTGGCACGGCCCGGGAGCGCGGAGCCCGCTACTCGCTCCGTCGCACCGGTTACGCTGTGAGGCCTCCATGCCCACGCCGCTTCCCCTGCTCAGCCCCTCCGCCCGCGGCTTCCAGGCGATCCCGCTCGCGGAGCGCCCCGCCGGCCGGCAACCGATCGTCCCCGTGCTGGGGCGGCCGCCGCGGGTCCACCTCTGGCACATTGGCTGCCAGATGAACGACGCCGACCACGAGATGCTCGCCGAGCGCTTCGCGGAGATCGGCTTCGTACCGGACGCCGCCCTGGACGATGCGGATCTCGCGGTGCTGATCACCTGCGCGGTGCGGCAGAACGCGGAGCAGAAGGTCTACGGGAAGTTCCGCGACCTGATCGAGTGGAAGCGGGCGCGCCCTGGCCGCGCCGTCGCCATGACCGGGTGCATGGCCGTCGAGCATGGCTCCACGCTCCTCCGCAAGCTTCCCGAGCTCGACTACCTCTTCGACGTGCGCGACTGCGACGGCTTCTTCGCGCGGCTCCAGTCGGTCCACGGCACCGACCTCGACGGCCCCGTGCCGATGCCCGCCTCCGACCGTCTGCTCGCCTACGTCTCGGTGATGGGCGGCTGCAACGAGATGTGCACCTACTGCATCGTCCCCTTTGTCCGCGGCCGGGAGACGAGCCGCCCGGTGGGCGAGATCGTGGAGGACGTCCACCGTCTGGTGGAGCGGGGGGTGCGCGAGGTGACCCTCCTCGGCCAGAACGTCAACTCCTACTCCGACCCGGGGACCGGCGCCGGCCTGCCGGAGCTGCTGGCCGCCGTCGACAGCGTCCCCGGGCTCTGGCGGCTGCGCTTCCTCACCTCCCATCCGCGCAACGCACTCCCCGGGCTGTTCGAGGCGATGCGCGACCTCCCCACCGTCTGCGAGCAGCTCCACCTGCCCGTCCAGGCCGGCGACGACCAGCTGCTCCGCCGCATGCGCCGGATGTACACGGTCGACGAGTACCTGGCCAAGATCGCCTCGGCCCGGGCCACGGTCCCCGCCCTCGCCCTCACCACCGACATCATCGTCGGCTTCTCCGCGGAGACCGAAGCCGAGTTCCTCGGCACCGAGCAACTCCTCCGGACGGTGCGCTTCGACGTCGTCCATCTTCAGGCCTATTCGGTCCGGCCCGGCACCGCCGCCGCCCGGCGGCCCGACGACGTGCCGCTCACGGAGAAGAAGAGGCGGCTCAATCATCTCCTCGAGCTCCAGCGCGACATCGCACTGCAGCGCAACCTCGCCCTGGTCGGTGAGCGGATCGAGATCCTGGTCGAATCGACGACTGACGACGGGCGCCCGTTCGGTCGCACCCGCCAGGGCAAGATCGCCCTGCTGCCCGCGGGCTCCGCCGCTGTCGGGGAGCTCTGCGTGGCGACCGTCCGCACCGCCAACGCCTGGCAGCTCGCCGCGGACGTCGAGGCCGCGGCGGCCTGACCGGCGGGATTTGGTGGTGAGGGGCCGAGAGCGCGCGACGCCCCCTCACCTGCGCCTCGACGACCTGCCCGCGGCCGGTCGCACCATCGACCTCGACGAGGCGGGGGACACCCCGATCCTCCGCGAGTACCGCGCCGTGAAGTCGGAGCATCCGGACGCCCTGGTCCTGGCCCGGCTCGGGGACTTCTACGAGCTCTTCGGCACCGACGCCGAGGTCGCCGCACCGATCCTGGAGGTGACCCTCACCGGCCGGGGATTCGGCAGCGCGGGACGGCTGCCGATGTGCGGGGTGCCCCATCACGCCATCACCGCGCACCTGCGCCGGCTCCTCGAGGCGGGCCACCGGGTTGTCCTCTGGGACCAGGTGGGCGAGGTGGTGGCCGGCCGCCTGGTCCGCCGGGAGGTCACCCGCGTGCTGAGCCCGGGCACCGCCGTGGACGCCGAGCTCCTGGAGGCGAGCCGGGTCGCCCGGCTGGTCGCCCTCATCGAGGCCGACGGGCGGGTCGGGGTGGCCGCGTTCGACCTGGCCGGCGGCGAGCTGGTGGTGACAGAGGTCCCCGGTGGGCTCGCCTCGGTCGCGCTACGCGATGAATTGGAGCGTCTGGATGTTGCCGAGCTGCTGACCGGCGACCCGGACTCGCTGCCCCCGTCGCTCCTCCCTGCGGTGGTGCGCACCGTGCTCGCCCCGCAGCTCTTCGACCGCGGTCGGGCCGCCGAGCGGCTGGCCACCGCGACGGGGACGGTGAGCCTCCTGGGCCTCGGCCTCGACGAGATGCCTCTCGGGGTGCGTGCCGCAGGGGCGGTGCTCGGCTACTGCGAGCGCTCGCGGGTGGCTCTGGAGCCCGGGCTGCTGAGGCTCGTCCCCCGGCAGGGCGGCGAGCTGATGCGCCTCGACCCTCCCACCCGGCGCAACCTGGAGCTGCTGGAGCCGCTCGGCCGCGGCCCCAGCCTCGCCCAGCTGCTCGACCGTACCCGCACTCCGATGGGCGCACGGCTGCTCCGCCGCCGCCTCCAGGAGCCGCTCATCGAGCCCGCACCGATCGGGGCGCGACTCTCCGCGGTGGGAGCCCTGGTCGGCGATCGCCCGCGGCGGGAGGAGCTGCGCAAGCACATCGGTGCGATCCGTGACCTGGAGCGGTTGGTGGGGCGCGCCGTGCAGGGGCTGGCCACGCCACGCGACCTCGGCGCCATCCGCGACGCGTGCGCCGCGCTGCCCGCCGTCGCCGGCCTCATGGAGGGGCTGCCGGGTGATCTGGCCGGCCTGGCGGAGAGGGCCACGCCCCCTCCGGAGGTGGGGGCTCGCCTCACCGCCCTGCTGATCGACGATCCTCCGCCGTCCGCGCGCGAGGGCGGCTTCATCCGGGATGGCGCCGATCCCGACCTGGACGGGCTGCACGCCTCCGCGGCCGAGGCACGCGAGTTCATCTCGGGACTTGAGGGGAGGGAGCGTGAACGCACCGGCATCCGCTCCCTCAAGGTCGGCTACAACCGCGTCTTCGGCTACTACCTGGAGATCCCCCACACTCACCGCGACGCGGTGCCCGCCGACTACGTCCGCAAGCAGACGCTGGTCGGAGCCGAGCGCTACATCACGCCCCATCTCAAGGAGCAGGAGACGGTGGTGCTCAGCGCGCGCGAGCGAGCGGTGGCCCGCGAGATGGAGCTGCTCGCGGGGGCCACCCGGCTGGTCACCGCCCACGCCCCCGGACTGCTCGCGTGCTCCGCCGCCGTCGCCACCGCCGACGTCACCCAATCGCTCGCCGCCGTCGCGGACGAGGAGGGCTGGACGCGACCCGAGGTCGACCGCTCCACGGTCACCGACATCGAGGCCGGCCGCCACCCGCTGGTCGAGAGGAGCGTTGGCCCCGGAGCCTTCGTGGCCAACGACACGAGCCTCGACGTCGCCCACCGGATCGTCATCCTCACCGGGCCCAACATGGCCGGCAAATCCACCTACCTCCGCCAGGTGGCGTTGATCACCCTGCTCGCCCAGGTCGGGAGCTTCGTCCCGGCCGAGCGCGCCCGCCTCGGGGTCTGCGACCGCATCTTCACCCGGGTGGGGGCCCAGGACGACCTCTCCGCGGGCCTCTCCACCTTCATGGTCGAGATGGCCGAGACGGCGGCGATCCTCCGACAGGCCACGGCGCGCTCCCTGCTCGTCCTCGACGAGATCGGCCGCGGGACCTCGACTTACGACGGCCTCTCGATCGCCCAGGCGCTGGTCGAGCACATCCACGACTCCCCGCAGCTCAACTGCCGCACCCTCTTCGCCACCCACTACCACGAGCTGACCGCCCTCGCCGATCACCTCCCGCGGGTGGTCAACGCGCGCGTGGAGGTGGTGGAGGAGGGGGAGACGGTCACCTTCCTGCACCGCATCCGCCCGGGGGGCGCCGACCGCTCGTACGGGATCCAGGTCGCCAAGCTCGCCGGGCTGCCCGCCAGCCTGCTGGCCCGGGCCCGGGAGATCCTCGGGGAGCTGGAATTGCATCGCCCGATCGAGGCCGACCGGCCCGCACCGGCGCAGCTCGATCTGGGACTGGCGACGCCGCCGGCCCACCCCGTGCTCGACGAGCTCGCCGGGCTGGACCTCGACGATCTCACCCCGCGGGAGGCCCTCACCAAGCTGGCCGAGCTGCAGGAGCGGATGGGCCGGTGACCGCCCCGATCCGCCTGCTCCCCCCGCAGGTCGCCGACGCCATCGCGGCCGGGGAGGTCGTCGAGCGGCCGGCCGCCGCGGTCAAGGAGCTCTGCGAGAACGCGCTCGACGCCGGGGCGACCCGCATCGATGTCGACCTGGAGGCCGGCGGCCTGGTGCGCATCGTGGTGGCCGACGACGGCGCCGGCATCCCGGGTGACCAGCTCCAGCTGGCGGTCGCGCGCCACGCCACCTCCAAGCTCCTGTCGGTCGACGACCTGGCCCGGGTCCGGAGCCTCGGCTTCCGGGGGGAGGCGCTGGCCAGCATCGCCGCGGTGAGCGACCTCCGGATCACCAGCCGTACCGCCGGAGAGGAGAGCGCCTGGTTGCTGCGCTCCCGCGCCGGCGAGGTGCTGGAGCACCGGGCTGCGGCTCGTGCCCCGGGCACCACGGTGGAGGTCTGCGACCTCTTCCACAACACCCCGGCCCGGCTCGCCTTCCTCCGCACCGAGCGCAGCGAGTCGGCGGCGGCGGCGCGCGCCGTCTCCGACCTGGCCCTGACCCACCCCGAGGTCGGCTTCAGCTGCAGGAGCGACGATCGGTTGGTGCTGCGTAGTCCCGGGGGCAACCTGATCGACACGGCCGCCGCGGTCTTCGGCCGTGACGCCGGGGAGCTCATCGCCGTTGAGGGCCCCGGCGAGATCGCTGTGAGCGGTCTGATCAGCGAACCGCGCAGCCACCGGGGGACAAGGACGGGCCTGGTCATCGTGATCAACCGGCGCCGCGTCCACAACCGCGCCCTGGTGGTGGCGGTGGAGGAGGCGTACGCCGGGCTGCTGCCGGTGGGGCGCCATCCCTTCGGAGTGGTGGAGGTGACCCTGGATCCGGCCATGGTCGACGTCAACGTCCACCCCACCAAGCGCGAGGTCCGCCTCCGCGAGGAGGGACGAGTCTTCACCGCCGTCCAGCGCGCCTGCTGGGCGGCACTTCAGGAGGCCCGGCTCAGCGTGGCGGGGATTCGCCTGCCCCAGCTCGAGGGCGGCATGGGTGGCGCCGGGGGGGGCGGCGAACCGGAATTGGAGCTGCGGGAGAGCCCGGACAGCCGGAGCGTGGAGCTCTGGCCCCGCGCTCTGCGGGAGGCGGCAGTGCGCGAGGCGGAGGGCGGCGATCACGCCCAGGCCGGCGGCGATCCGGCGGAGACCGCCGGCCACCGCCTCTCCGACCTCGCCCCCCTGCGCCCGCTGGCGCAGACCTCCGAGGGATGGCTGGTGGCGGAGTCGCCGAGCGGCCTGGTCCTGGTCGACCCCCACGCGGCCCACGAGAAGATCCTCTACACCGAGCTCCTCGCCGAGGGCGACGCCGCCGTCCGCGAGGGCCGCCCGGCGACCAGCCAGCTCCTGCTCGTCGACTGCGTGGTGAGCGTGGAACCCGCCGCCATGGAGCGCCTTTCGGAGAACTTCGAGTCGCTGACCGGCCTCGGCTTCCAGCTCGAGCCTTTCGGACCCGGTCTCATCCGCTGCAGCGCCGTCCCCGCCGCCACGGCGTCTCTCGACCCGGAGCGACTGGTCCGCGACCTCCTCGACAGCCTCCCGGGGAGCGGCGACGCGCCCGCCCGGCGGCGCCGNNCAGCCTGCGGCGCGCCTTCGGCCGCCCGCCCCTCTAGAGCTCTCGCCGCAGCATGCCAACGACACCCGAGCCGCTCATCGCCGTGGTGGGACCGACCGCCACCGGTAAGACCGCCCTCGCCGCCCGCCTCGCCGTGCGGCTGGGCGCTGCGGAGCTGGTCAACGCCGACTCCCGGCAGGTGCTGCGGGGCCTCCACGTCGGGACCAACACGCCCGGCCCCGAGGACCTCGCCGGCGTGCCCTGCCACCTCCTCGGTATCAGCGACCCCGGTGCGCCGTTCTCGGTCGCGGACTGGCTCGCGGCGGCGCGTGACTGCCTCGCCACCCTGGACCGCCGTGCGGTGCGGCCCATCCTCGTGGGTGGCACCGGCCTCTACGTGCGGGCCCTGCTGGACGGCCTCGAGCTGGACGGTGCCCCACCTGACCCGGCCCGCCGGGCGGCGCTCAGCGCCAGGGCCGCCAGCCCGGAGGGCCTCGCCGGGCTGGCGGAGGAGCTCAGGCAGCGCGATCCGGAGGGAGCCGTGGGGATCGACCTCCGCAACCCGCGCCGCGTGGTGCGAGCCCTGGAGATCGTCGAGACCCGCGGCAGCCTGGCGGCCCGGGGCCGGGGTGGCACCACCCATCCGAGCATCCGGATCGGCCTGGACGCCACCCCCGACCTCCACCGCGGGTGGATCGCCGAGCGAGCCCGCGCGATGATGGCCGGCGGCCTGCTCGAGGAGACGGCTGCGGCGCTCGCCCGGGGGGTGCCCTCGGAGGCGCTGGATGGCTCCGGCATCGGCTACCGGGAGGCCCTGGCTGTGCTGGACGGGAAGCTGTCCGAAGCTGAGGCCGTCGTCGGGATCGTCCGCAGGACGGCGCGCTACGCCAAGGCCCAGCGCACCTGGTTCCGCGCCGACCGGAACGTCGTCTGGCTCCAGCGGGAGCGGGGAGACGATCTCGACGAGCTGGCCGTGAGCGCGCTCTGGCTAGCTGAGGGGCGCTGAGCGCCGCCTCCCCCGAACCTCCCGAATCCGTCATCTTGCGGCATCCGGGGCGGCGCTCAGACCGAACATACGTCAGGAACATCCGTTTGCGTTTCGGCGCCGGCCATGCTAAAGTCGGCCGTGCCCCGACACGCTGAGAGGTGAAACAGACGACATGGCAGACGCCCTCAACCCGCGCCAGCGGCAGATCATCGAGTTCCTTCGCGAGCACGCCGGCACCCACGCCTACCCTCCCACCGTTCGGGAGATCGGGCTCGCGGTCGGCCTCAGCTCCTCCTCGACGGTGCAGAACCATCTGAACTCACTCGAGGCCAAGGGCTACATCCGCCGCGATCCCACCAAGTCGCGCACCGTCGAGGTGGTCGGCCACGAGCCGGCCTCGAGTCGCAGCGCGCCGCGGGTGCTCACCCTTCCGCTGATCGGTCGGGTGGCTGCCGGTACTCCGGTGCTCGCCGAGCAGAACATCGAGGACCACATCACGGTGGGCCAGGAGCTGGCCGGGGACGACGGGGCCTACGCGCTCACCGTCCACGGTGACAGCATGATCGACGCGGGCATCCTGGACGGTGACCTGGTCGTCGTCCGGCCACGCCGCGACCCGCCGCCGAACGGGACGATCGTCGTCGCCCGGATCGAGAACGAGGCGACCGGTGAGGGCGAGGTGACGGTGAAGCGTTTCTTCCGGGATGGCGGGCGCGTGCGCCTGCAACCGGAGAACGCCAGCTACGCGCCGATCTTCGTCAGCGGGGAGCTCTCCCTCGAGGGAGTGGTCGCCGCGGTGATCCGCGTCGTCCACTGACGCCACGGGGAGGACAGCCGGCCCCGGGTCGGTGGCTACTCGCTGAAGAAGTCCTCGCTCATCTCGGCGTCGGCCCATCCGTCGTCCTCTGCGTCCGTCTCCGGGGGCGCGGGCTCGACGGGCGGCAGCGATTCGAGGTAGCGGTCCAGGTACTCGGCGAGGTCGGGGGATGCCTGCCCGTGAGCCGTCACCCGGGTCTCTCCGTCGTCCTCGATGGCGCTGAGGGCGAGATCCGGACGGTGGTCGAGGAGGAGTGGCAGGGCCGGCAAAAAGGCTACCGGCAGCGCCACCAGCACGACCGGGGTCACCGCGGTGAGGATGAGCAGCGCCAGGACGATGGCGATGGCGAAACCCGCGGCCAGGTCGGCGCCGTAGCGGAATCGCCGCGCCGGCCGGATGACCAGGTAGTGGACGCCACGCTCGGCCACGACCATTGCCGGGACCCGCTCGAGGTCGAACTGCGCCAGGACCTCCTGCGCAGGCCGGCTGGTGCGAGCCGCGATCTGGTAGGGGACGGTGGACGTCCTCTTGTGGATGACTGCCTGTCCTCTCACGTATTCCTGACGCCTGATTCCGTCACGCGACCATCGGGGCGACCCCTGCGAGGGCGCGTGGCTGTAATTCCCCTGCGCGTACGGTAACGGAGATCATGCCCCGTCGGAGCAGCGATGCGGGCGAGTCCGCACCACCCCGCGACAGCGACCTGTTCGCAGCTCGGCGGGAAATGCAGCCGGTTATGGACTAGGATGGGGGCGATTTAAGAATCGTTAAGAATTCCGAGAGGCGACCTTGGGATGTCCGCTCAGCCCGTCCCGCAAGGAGGGGGAGGGAAGGGACGTCTCCGGGCCCTGGCGGGCCGGGCCCTGCCGCTCCTCATGGCGGTCGAGGTCGGGCTGCTGAGCGCAGCTGGGGCGCCGAGCGGTGGTGCGCCCCCCATCCAGGCCGGCGTGAGCGTCGCCCGCCTGAGCCGCCAGGTGGAGCCCTCGGTGGTGGACACGATCACCTTCGCCGACCCGGCGGGGACCCAGATTCTCGGCACCGGGATCATCCTCTCCGCCTCGGGCCTGGTTCTCACCGCTTACCACGTGATCCGCGGTGACATCTTCGTCGGGGTGCGCGTGGGGGGCACCGGTGTCGTGCATCCCGCCGACGTCCTGGTCACGGATCCCGACGCCGACCTGGCACTCCTCCAGATCCAGGGCGCCCCGCCCCTGAAGCCCGCAGAGCTGGCTCGGACCTCCGCCGCGATCGGCGACCCAGTCATCGCCATCGGCAACGCCATGGGCCTCGGACGGGTGCCCAAGGCGGTGGCCGGTCGCCTGGTGGCGCTCCACCGCAGCATCCAATACGGCGTCGGCTCCGGCACGGTCGACCTGGACGGCATCATCGAGGCTGCGGCGCCGATCTTCGCGGGCGACTCCGGGGGTGCGCTGGTCGACGCCACCGGCCAGGTCATCGGGCTCATCGCCGCCGGGTCAAACGACGCGCCCTGTGCGCCCGCGGCGGTCTGCCCGCTGCGTCTCGCCTACGCGATCCCGATTCGAACGGCGCTGGCCCAGATCGGCTACACGGCGCTCTGAGGCGCGGCCCAGGCGGGCCGACCTGCTCAGTCGGAGGGGATGATGAGGATCTCGCCCGCCTGGATGATCGGAGAGTTGAGATGGTTGGCGGATAGGATCTGCGCCACCTCGTCGCGGACGTCACCGCCGCTGGCGTGGCTCTCGGCGATGCTCCAGACAGTGTCGCCGGGCCGCACGACCATGGTCACGGCCGCGGTGGGAGCGGTGGTCGCGCCCACGCCTCCGACCAGCGCCCAGCCGACGCACGCTGCCGATGCCGCGCCGAGGAGGGCTCGCCCGATCGGACGGTGTGGGCGCCGCAGGACGCGCTGGGCGGGCTGGAAGTCGCTGATCATGGCCGGGCTACCCGAGTCTCAGGGCCAGCGGGCCGCGGCGCTGGGAGGGCCGGCCGGAGGGAACGTCTGTTTGCATGACGCCCAGGGTAAGGCAAACACCCGTTCGCTGTCAAGGTTCCGCCGATAATCGGCTCATGGAGCCGCGCGTCCGGGTCGCCGTCTGCCTCAGCGCCGCCGAACGGCTCCTCCTGGTCGCCCACCGCAAGGGTGAGCACCAGTACTGGCTCCTTCCCGGGGGCGGGGTCGAGATGGGGGAGACCCTGGTCGAAGCGGCCCGCCGAGAGCTCCGTGAGGAGACCGGTCTCGACGCGGAGATCGGCCGTCTCCTGATCGTCTGCGACGCCATCGAGCCCGGCGGACGCCACCTCGTCAACCTGGTCTTCGCGGCCACCGCACAGAAGGCGCCGCCCCCAGAAGCCGCGGAGGTCGCCCGCACCGGCGGTGGGGGGGGCAACCCGCCACTCGACCCCGCCATCGACGAGGTCCGATGGGTTACCCGCGAGGAGCTGCTCGGGGTGGAGCTGCACCCGCCCATCACGGGCGCCGTCGCCGCCGCCTGGGCCGGGGGATTCGCCGGCGCAGTCCAGGTCCTCGGCAACGTCTGGGCGGCGGATCCGAGCCATCCATCGGGCCCCGCCCAGTCACCCGGCACGTAGGGATCGGGATGCGCCACGGGACGATCAGATGAGCGGACCACCCCCAACGATGCGCTCGACCACCATCGACGTCGACGGTCCGGTCCACGTCGCCGAGTGGGGCGAGGGGCCGGTCTGCACCGTACTGGTTCACGGCCTGGGCGGCTCCCACCTCAACTGGATGCGGGTGGCCCCGCAGCTGGCGCGGCATGGACGGGTGCTGGCACCCGACCTGGCCGGATTCGGCCTCACCCCCGTCGCCGGACGACGGACGACGGTGGCCGCCGAGCGGGCCCTCCTGCACCGCCTGATCCGCCAGACGTGTGACGAGCCAATCCTCCTCATGGGCAACTCGATGGGCGGTCTCATCGCCCTCGCCGAGGCCGCGCTGCACCCCGGGCTCGTCGCCGGCCTCGTACTCGTGGACGCAGTGCTCCCCGGGCCCTGGCGTCAGGGGCGGCCGAGAGTGGTCGTGCTCTCCTTCACCTCCTACCTGCTATCGCCGCTGGGCCGCAGTCTGCTCCGGCGCGTACGCGACCGAGCCTCGGTCGATGACCTGGTGGAGGGCGCGCTCCGGCTCAACGCGCAGCGCTTCGAGCGGATCCCGCCCGAGGTCGTGCGTGCACACGTGCGCCTTGAACGGAAGCGGGGCCGCATCCAGGACGACGATGGCGCCTACGTCGAGGCCGCCCGCTCCATCGTCCTCGCTCTCGCCCACCCGGGCATGCTGCACAGGATCATCGACCGCGTCAGGGTCCCGACCCTCATCGTCCAGGGCGCAGCCGACCGCCTGGTGCGCGTGGATGCTGCGCTGGACGCCCACCGGGAACGCCCCGACTGGGGCCT
>PLNE01000168.1 GCA_003141695.1 Candidatus Dormiibacterota bacterium | reverse complement strand
GGCTCCTTGGTCCGGTCCAGGACCGCGATGCTCTTCACGGTGCGCGGCAGGGCGGCGACCAGCTCCACGCTCGGGAACGGACGGTAGAGGTGGATCTTCACCATCCCGACCCGCTCGCCGCGTGCCCGCAGCACCTCGATCGCCTCCTCGACTGCACCGCAGCCGGAGCCCATCAGCACCACCACGCGGTCGGCGTCGGGAGCTCCCACGTACTCAACCAGCCCGTAGCGCCGTCCGGTGCGCTCGGCCAGCTCCTCCATGGCGTGGGCGACGATGCCCGGGATCTCACGGTAGAAGGGGCTCGACGCCTCGCGCCCCTGGAAGAAGACATCCGGGTTCTGGGCCGTGCCGCGCACATCCGGGTGATCTGGGCTCATGCCCCGGAGACGGGCCTCCTCGATGGCCAGAGTGTCGATCAGCGCGACCAGGTCCTCGTTGTCCAGCGGGGTCACGCTGGAGAGCTCGTGCGAGGTGCGGAAACCATCGAAGAAGTGGAGGAAGGGCACCCGCGAGCTGAGGGTGGCGGCATGGGCGACGAGGGCCAGGTCCTGCGCCTCCTGCACGGTGGCGGAGCAGAGCATCGCCCACCCGGTCGAGCGCACCGCCATGACGTCGGAGTGGTCGCCGAAGATGGAGAGCGCGTGGGTGGCCACGCTGCGGGCCGCGACATGGATCACCGCGGGCAGCAGCTCGCCGGCGATCTTGAACATGTTGGGGACCATCAGCAGCAGCCCCTGCGAGGCGGTGAAGGTGGTCGCCAGCGTGCCCTTCTGGAGGGCGCCGTGGAGGGCACCCGCGGCCCCGGCCTCGGACTGCATCTCGACGATGTCGGGAACCTCGCCGAAGAGGTTCGGGATCCCGGCGGCGGCCCAGTCGTCGGCGTGCTCCCCCATCGGGGAGGACGGCGTGATCGGGTACAGCGAGATCACTTCAGAGAGGGCGTAGGCCACGCGGGCGGCGGCCTCGTTGCCATCGATGCAGATGCGCGCGGATCTAGTCAAAGTCAGGTGTCACCTCCGCCGCACGAGCCGCCGCGAAGCGACCCCGTTGCCTGGATTTCGGTCTCACGAGTCAACCAGAAACGTAGCCGGGGCGACAGGGTCGAGAGACGTCAGTTAGCGCGGACCAAAGGTCCTCACCGCCCGCTCTGCGGCGACCCGAAAGCGCGGCTCCGGCAGGGCCGGGAGGACCCCGAACAGAGGGACCGGGGAGCCCGCGGTCCCTCCCTGCTAGGCCGCAAGTCCTTGTCCGTCAAGTGCCATGCGGCCCTCATGGGCCCACTCGAGAGGCCGGACCTGGCCCTGCGAGTCAGGACGAATTGGCCCTAGTTGCCGATGCTATGTGCCGCGCGAGACGGGAACATTGAGCCGAGTGAGCACTGTCAGCGACGAGACCCACGGCCGCTACAGCTGGCTGCGCCAGGTCCGCATCATCCAGGGGGGTATGGGCGTCGCCATCTCGGGATGGCGGTTGGCCCGTGCCGTCGCCTCGCACCGTGCCTGTATGGGGGTGGTCTCGGGCACCGCGCTCGACAGCGTGGTGGCGCGCCGCCTCCAGGACGGCGACACCGGCGGTCATCTCCGCCGCGCCATCGAGGCGTTCCCGGATCAGGGGGTGGCGGGCCGCGTGCTCGACCGCTTCTTCGTTCCGATGGGCAAGAAGGTAGGCACGCCGTACCGCCGGGTGGGGATGCAGACCCACGTGGAGCGGCCCCTGGTGCGCGACCTCACCGTGCTCGCGGCCTTCGTCGAGGTGGTCCTGGCTCGCGAGGGGCACCGGGGCCGGGTGGGGATCAACCTGCTGACGAAGGTCAAGGCGCCGACCCTGCCCACCCTCTACGGGGCCATGCTCGCCGGAGTCGACTGCATCCTGATGGGCGCCGGCATCCCCCGCGAGATCCCCGGGGTCCTGGACGCCTTCGCCGAGGGCCGGGGCGCCAGCCTGCGCCTCCTCGACGGCCCCATCACCGACGAGCTGGCGCCGCTGCTCCGCTTCGACCCCGAGGGCGTCGGCTACGGTGCGGCTCAGCTCCCCCGTCCCGCCTTCCTCCCCATCGTCTCCGCCGACTCACTGGCGGCCATGCTGCTGCGGCGCTCGACCGGCAGCGTCGAGGGCTTCATCGTCGAGGGCCCGCTGGCGGGGGGTCACAACGCACCGCCCCGGGGCCGGACCGTCCTCGACGAGACCGGCCAGCCCGTGTACGGCGAGCGCGACCAGGCGGACACCGCCCGGATGGCCGAGCTGGGCCTGCCCTTCTGGCTGGCCGGCGCCACCGGCTCCCCGGAGAGCCTCACCGCGGCCCGCGAGGCGGGAGCCACGGGGATCCAGGTGGGCACCCTCTTCGCCTTCTCCCGCGAGTCGGGCATGGACCCCGAACTGCGCGTCAAGATCCTCCGCGACGCCCGCGAGGGTGGGTCCGAGGTCCGCACCGATCCCCGCGCCTCCTCGACGGGGTACCCCTTCAAGGTGGTCCAGGTCGAGGGCAGTGTGGCGGTGCCCGAGGTCTACGAGGCGCGGCCCCGGGTGTGCGACAACGGCTACCTCCGCGAGCCGGTGTCGACCGGCGGGGGCTCGATCACCTACCGGTGCGCCGCCGAGCCGGTGGCGGCCTACGTCGCCAAGGGAGGCTCGGAGGAGGACGCGGCCGGGCGGCGCTGCCTCTGCAACGGCCTGCTCGCGACCTGCGGCCACCCCCAGGTGCAGAAGGACGGCACGGTGGAGCCGCCGATCGTTACGAGCGGTGACGACCTGGGCCGGCTGGTCGGTCTCCTCCCCGCCGGCCGGGACGACTACGGCGCCGATGACGTCATCCGCTACCTGACGGGCGCCGCGGCAGCGCTCTGACCGGGGCGCGAGCAGGGTGATGAAGAACCCTGCAAGGCGGCGGACGCAGGGAGCCCCCTATCCTCGAAGCAGTGGTCGCCGTCAGCTGGGCCGGCTTCGCCGCCGGCATCGCCATTCTCCTGCTCACCGCGACGAGCGTCTTCGGGACGCTGGTCGTCCCCCGGGCCACCGCACCCCGGCTGTCGGTGCTCATCACCGGGGTCGTCCATCGAAGCTTCCTGCTGTTCACCGACCGGGTGGACGACTACCTGGCCCGGGACCGGATCGAGGCCCTCAACGGGCCGGCCCTCCTCATAGGGCTGCTGGTGGCCTGGGTCGGCCTCGTCTTTCTCGGCTACGCGCTCCTCTTCTGGCCCTTCGTGGGCAGCTTCGGCAGCGCGCTCCAGATCACCGGGTCGTCGATGTTCACGCTCGGCTTCACGACCCCCCGGGGCACCGCCCCGGTCGCGCTCGCCTTCCTCTGCGCCATGAGCGGCCTGGTGATCGTCGCCCTCCAGATCGCGTACCTCCCCACCCTCTATGCGGCCTTCAACCGCCGCGAGACGCTCGTGACCATGCTCGCGTTCCTGGGCGGCGTCCCGGCCTGGGGCCCGGAGGTGCTCATCCGCCACGAGCTGATCGACAACAAGGAGCGGCTCGGGTGGTTCTACGAGCGCTGGACGGAGTGGGCCGCCGACGTCTCCGAGTCCCACACCACCTACCCGCAGCTCCTCTACTTCCGCTCCCCCAAGGCCCTCCGCTCCTGGGTGATCGGACTGCTCGCGGTGATGGACGCGGCCGCGCTCCACCTCAGCCTCTCGCCGATCACGGCGCCGGCGTCGGCCCGCCCACTCCTGCGCATGGGCTACGTGGCGCTCCGCGATCTGGCCGGAACGCTGGGGATCGCCGTCGATCCGGACCCCGACCCGGCCGACCCCATACAGCTCTCCCGGACCGAGTTCGACGATGCCGTCGAGCGGTTGCGCGCGGTGGGGTGGAAACTCGAGAGGTACCAGGACGACGCCTGGAAGCACTTCCACGGATGGCGGGTCAATTACGAAGCCGCCGCCTACGGGCTCGCCCTCCGCCTCGACGCACCGCCGGCACTCTGGTCGGGCCCGCGCCGCAAGGGCCGGAACGAGGTCATCATCCCTGCCCGCCCCTCCCATCGCGTCCCGCTGGAGGGCGAGAAGGAGAAGCTGCTTCAGTCCGGCGCCAAGCGCCGCGCCGCGCGCCGCGCCGCCGAGCACGCGCTCCACGCCCACCACGACGAGGCGACGGAAACCCCCGGGTCGTAGGAGAGTAGGGGCCAACGGCCTAATCGGGTGGTGACCCTGGCCCCTATCCCCGTCCATCCCGGCCGGGGATGCTGCGACTAATGATGGTGTCGGATTTCGTCCAGATCGACCGGCCGTTCGCCGCCGTGCGTGACGATCTGGTGGCCTCCGGGCCGGCCTGGCTCGGGGAGTCGCTGGTCGCCGCCTACGAGGAGGGTGAGCAGCTTTCGCTCCGGGTCATCTCGTCGATCGGGCCGATCCGGGTCGGCAAGCGGGTATGGGCGGAGCTGGACGCGATGGTGGTGAAGCCCGACCGGGTCACGCAGCCGCTGCGCTGGCGAGCGTCGGGGGCCACCGGGCTCTTCCCCGCCATGGTGGCCGAGCTCGAGTTCACCCCGATGGGGACCTCCATGACCTCGATCAGCTTCATGGGCCGCTACGTGCCGCCGCTGGGGCCGCTGGGACGGGAGGTGGACCGGATGCTCCTCCACCGGCTGGCCGAGGCCAGCGTGCGCGCGCTCCTCTCCCGGGTCGTCGAGCGGTTGTCCGACGGCGCAGGGCAGACGCGGCTGCGGGTCGCCGACGCGTCACCGGCGGTGGGGTGACGGTTCGGATGCCAGCCGAGGCGGGCGCACCGCCGGATCTCCGCCCGGCGGCACCCTCTGCGCCCGCACACGCCGACGCTCGAGGGCTCGATGGCGGGCCTCCGAGGGGCTCTCCCCGCAGCCGGACCCACGGGAGATCCCACGGGATCAGCCCGCTGCCCCTGCGGACGGTCGCGATCGACCGCTACCTGGAGACGATCTTCTGCATTGCCGCCGAGGACGAGCCGGTCCGGCCCAGCCGGATCGCCCAGTGGCTCGGGGTGAAGGCCCCCACCGTGAGCATCGGACTCCGACGGCTCCGAGCCGGAGGCTGGATCCAGACTGAGCTGGACCGGCGCGTCACCCTCACCGCGGCCGGCACCGACGCCGCCGAGACCATCGTGCGCCGCCACCGGCTCGCCGAATGCTGGCTCACCGACCTGCTCGGGCTGGACTGGGCGAGCGCTCACCTGGAGGCGACCCGCCTCTCCGCCTCGCTCTCCGACACCGTCCTCGCCCGGCTCGACATCTCGCTCGGCGAGCCGGCGACCTGCCCGCACGGTCACACCATCCCGGGGCGGACGGCCCCCTACGGGGAGCTCGTCCCGCTCGCCGACCTCCGTCCCGGCGCGGTGGCGGCGGTTCGCCGCATCTCGGAGATCATCGAGCACGAGTCCTTCGAACTCCTCCGGGCGCTCGCGGCCGCCGGGGTCCGGACCGGGGTCGAGGTCACCGTCGAGCCCGGCGGGAGCGCGGATGAGATCACCCTGTCCGTGGGTGGCCGGCATCGCGCGATCGCTCTCGCACCCGAGACCGCGCGGATGATCTGGGTGGAGTTGGTGGGACCTTCGGCAAGCGCCGTTCGGGACGGCCGCCCCTGGGCGGAGTGATCGGCCGCCGGGGATAGTGCGTGGGGGCGGCCGCGGAACGGGCGGTGCTCCACACGCCCACTGTTGAGGAGCTCGGAGCCGCGGCCCCGCCCGGGGGGCGGCGTCCCGCCGGCCCGCCCCGGGTCGCGGTCAGGTTTGGCCCGAACATCATGGCCGTACAGGCCGGGGACCACAGCGCTGAGGGAGGCACGAGACACCGGTGGAAAGGGGCCATTGGGCTCTGGTGCGTGGAAACCGCAGGGGCCACTCTGGGATGCCTTAGGAGGATCGGCTTGATGCGCACCGCGATCGTGTACGAGGGGACGCAGGGCAGCACCGCCGCCGTGGCCCGGATCATCGCCGCCGAAGCCGCCGTGCACGGCCCGGTCATCGTCGGAGAGGTGCACGAGATCCCGCTCGCCGAGCTCGACGGTGTGGAGTTCTTGGTCGTGGGCGGGCCGACCCACCACTGGGAGGAGTGGGCCGACGTGGCCCGGACCCAGAGCGCGGCCCACGTGCTCCGCGACTTCCGCTCGCCCACCGCCGGGGTGCGGGGCTGGCTGGACCACCTCCCTCCGCGGCCGAGCTTCTCCGCCGCCACCTTCGACACCCGAGAGCCGGGTCTGCGCGTTCTCAACGGGACCGCCGCCCTCGCCCTCTACCGCGCCCTCCGCCGCCGGGGCTGCCACCTGGTCACCCGCCCGGCGAGCTTCCTGGTGAAGCCCGGTCAGGTCTGCGAGCTGATGGACGGCGAGGAGGAGCGGGCGAGCAGCTGGGCAGTGCAGGTCTTCCGCCGGGCGGAGCATCACCACCCGGTCCGGGTCGGCTGAGGCTTCCGCTGGCACGTCACCTCGCGGGTGGCCGAGCAGATGTGATACTAGACAAGACGAGATGTCTCGTCTAGTATCATCGCAATGTCCGCAGCGAAAACGGGAGCACCGGCGGCCGGCGCGACCAGCGGGGAGGTCGCCCGCGACCGGATCATCGATGCCGCCCGTCAGGCTCTGAGCGCCGGCGGACTGCCGCCGCTCTCCGCGCTCGCCCGCGAGGCAGGCGTCTCACGGGCCACCCTGTACCGTCTGATCCCGTCGCGGGCCGAGCTGCTCCGGCTACTGGAGGTGGTGCCCGACCCCAGCGCGCGTGAACGGGTGCTGGCCGAGGCCGTCACGCTCTTCGGTGCCCATGGCCTGGCGGGTCTCTCCATGGATGAGCTGGCCGACCACGCCGGCGTTTCCCGTGCCAGCCTGTACCGTCTCTTCCCCGGCAAGGCTGCGCTCTTCCGGGAGGTGGTGCGCGTCTACGCCCCGTTCGTCCCCGTCGCGCTCGCCTTCACCGAACACGCAGGTGACCCTCCCGAGCGGCTGCTGCCGATCATCGCCCAGGCCCTGCTCCGCAGCGCGCAGGCGCACGTTGGACTCGTCCGCACCCTGCTCGTCGAGGTCTCGGGGCCGGACGTCGACGCCGAGCTGGCACGGCAGCTCGCGCTCTCCGAGACCATCGCCCCGCTGGCCCGATATCTGACGACGCAGATGGCGGCGGGCCGGCTGCGGCGGATGGATCCGGTGCTCGCGCTCATGGCCTTCGTCGGCCCGCTGATCATGCACCTGATCACTCGGGACCTCGTGGAGCGGGCCTTCGGTTTCGACGCGCCGCTGGAGACGGTCGCCAACGAGCTGTCGTCCGCCTGGCTGCGGGCGATGAAGCCCGACGGGGAGACGCATTGATGACCACTCAACCGGTGGCGGTCTCTGTCGATGGCCTGACCAAGGCCTTCGGGTCGATCCGAGCCCTGGACGGCGTCTCCCTCACGGTCGGTGCCGGGGAGATCTACGGGCTGCTCGGTCCCAACGGCGCGGGAAAGACCACGCTGATCCGATCCCTGGTCGGGCTCGTCACCGCCGACGCGGGCACCGTAACAGTCCTGGGCCGCCGTCTTCCCGACCGTGCCGTCCTGGCAGATGTCGGCTACATGCCCCAGGCACCCGCCCTCTACGCCGATCTCACGGTGGAGGAGAACGTTCGCTTCTTCGCCTCGGTGCACGATCTCGACCGGCACGCCGGCGCACAGAGTGCCGTCGACGCGCTGGAGTTCGTCGACCTCAGCTCGCGGCGGCACTCGGTGGTGGCCACGCTGAGCGGGGGGATGCGCCAGCGCGTCTCGCTGGCATGCGCGCTGGTCCACCGGCCGCGCCTCCTCCTTCTCGACGAGCCGACGGTCGGGGTCGATCCGCAGCTGCGCGCCGAGCTCTGGCAGCGGTTCACCACGATGTCCGGCGAGGGCACGACCATCATCGTCTCGAGCCACGTCATGGACGAGGCGGAGCGCTGCGGGCGGCTGGGGCTCGTGCGCTTTGGCCGGATGCTCGCCGAGGGCACCTCCGCCGAGCTGCGGCGGCTGGCCGGTGTGGAGCGGCTCGAAGACGCCTTCCTGGTCCTCTCGGAGAGCAGCTCGTGAACGGGCGCCGCGCCGGCGCGATCAGCCTCCGGATCCTCCAGCAGTTCCGCCACGACCGCCGCACCCTGATGCTGCTCTTCGTCGCCCCCATCATCCTGCTCGGCCTCTTCTACTTCCTGACCGGCGGCGGCTCCAGCCTCCCGGCGGTCGACGTGGTCAACCTCGACCGGGGCCCGCTGGGCGCGGTTCTCGCCGCCGACCTCGGCCAATCCACCGAGATCAGCGTCACCCGGACCACGCCGTCCCGGGCGGCGGGTGACCTGAGCGCCGACACGGTGGCCGCCTACGTCGTGCTGCCTCCCGATCTCTCGGCGCGGGCTCTGAGCGGCGACGTCATCGCTCCGACGATCCACCTGGAGGGCACCCAGCCCGCTCTCACCCAGCCGGTGCTGCTGGCCCTCGACCAGTCGGTGACGCGTGCCTCCCGCAGCCTGGCGGCCACGGAGGGGGTACGGGTGCCGGTGCTCGAACCGAGCCTCGACTACCTCCACGGCGGGCCCGGCCTCGACACCCTCGACTACTTCGGGGGCGCGTTCATCGGGCTGATCGTATTCCTCCTGGTGTTCGTGGTCACCATCATCGCCTTCCTCCGGGAGCGCAGCCAGGGAACCCTGGAACGGCTGATGGCGAGCCCGCTCCGGCGCGCCGACATCGTGGTCGGCTACATCGGCGGCTTCATGGTGGTGGCGGCCGTGCAGGCCGCGGAGGTGGTGGTCTTCACCCTCTATGCGCTCCACGTCCACAACCAGGGCGACGTGGCGCTGATCGTCTTGCTCACCCTGCTGATGACCCTGGTGGCGGTGAACCTCGGCATCTTCCTCAGCATGTTCGCGACCACCGAGTTCCAGGCGGTCCAGTTCATCCCCCTCGCGATCGTCCCGCAGGTGCTGTTGAGCGGGATCGTGTTCCCGGTCGCCACCGAGCCGGGCTGGCTCCAGGTGGTGTCAAGGCTGCTGCCGCTCACCTATGGTGTCGACGGGCTGCGCGACGTGATGCTGAAGGGCAACGGGCTCACGTCCGGTCCTCTGCTGGTCGACATCGCCGTGGTGGTGGCCTTCGCCGTCGCGCTCATCGGCGCGGCGACGGCGACCCTACGCCGGAGCGCTTCCTGAGCCCACCGCAGGTCAGGGCGCGGGGACCGCCCCGAAGGTCCGCCCGCTCACGAAGGTGCCCTCGATCGAGATGAAGCGCACCACGTCCTCGGTGAGGAACGGCCAGTCGCGGGCCAGCATGCTCCGAGCCTCGGCCAGCCCAGCGGCGGCGGGGAGCTCCGACGCCACCCCCTGGACCAGGACGCTCCAGCCCCAGGCGCCGGCGGGATCGTACCGGTCGGCCTCGAAGGCCACCACGGAGCGATGGACCGCCGCGTCCAGCTTGGCGCCGGGAGCGGTCCGGAAGACCACCTTCTCCCCAACCACCACGTATTCGACCGGCAGGATGGCGGGCAGTGCCCGCACGCTCACACCGACGCGCCCGACCCCCAGAGTGGCGAGCAGGTCGAAGCAGCGCACGCGGGACAGCTCACGCAGGCTGAAGAGGGGGCGCTCCATGGACCCCCAGCATCCCCGGCGAGGACCGACCGGGCCAGGGGCAGTCGCCTCGCTCGTTTCGGGACCTTCGGCCCTAATCGAACCTGCGAACTGGGGACAACAGGCCCCTCCGGAAGCCGCCGCCGGCCCGCACGGGAGGGGCCCATGGACACTGGCGCGGGGGCCGGCACCGATCGACCATGCGTCCATGGCTCATCTGGTGCACAACCTCGACACCGTGGCCTGGGCCGTCCTCACCGCCCTGCTCGTGATCACCGCGGTGGCCCTGCTCGGCTTCCTCTTCCTGGCGGCGATCTGACTCAGCGCTGACCGAGGCGCCGGCCGGTGACCTCCTCGATGGTGATCCGCACCCAGCGCTCGGGCGCCCTGGTCACCCAGGAGTGAAGGGGGCCGCGCCGGAGAGCCTCGACCTCGCCGGGGTCGGTGACCACCCTCGCCGTCCCGCGGACCACCACGCTCCATCCGGAGCGCTCCAGGGGATGGCTCTCGTCGACCTCGAACACCACCTGGTGACCCTCGGCCACCGCGCCGAGCGCGGTGCCCTCGGCCGTGCAGAAGACGACGGCGTCCTCGTCGGCCAGGTAGTTGACCGGGAGCACCATCGGGCGACCGTCCAGGACAAAGCCGAGCCTGCCCACGAAGGAGTGGTACTGGAGGAGTTCGAGGCACTCCTTCCTGTTGAGGTCGTGGAGCGGTCTCTGGCTGCTGGTCATGGCTCCTCCTCGTGGTCTCGCTTCGCTCTGAACACCATACCGAGAAAGCGACCGCTTCCGGAACGCGGGCGTGCCAAGGCGGCTCCCGCGGCTGTCCGGCGGTCCGGAGCGGGCGACCCTCGGGCCGTCATGCCGTGGCCGATGGTCCCTGCCCCGACCTCTCTCACCCTAGACTTCGTCTGATGACCGAGGTGACCCGGACCTCCCGACTCCTCGATGCCGTCGTCGCGCTCTCCGCCGATCTCAGCCTCCCGAACGTCCTGAAGCGGGTCGTGGAGGCAGCGGCGGCCGTCAGCGGAGCCCAGTACGCCGCCCTGGGCGTGCTCGGGGCGGGCACGTCGGACATGAAGCGCGGCCTGGTCGAATTCATCACCACCGGAATCGACAGCAAGGGCATCCGGGCCATCGGCCACGTCCCCCAGGGCATCGGGGTCCTCGGCCTGCTCGTCACCGACCCCGGGCCGCTGCGGATCGCGGACATCGGTGCCCACCCGGCCTCCGCCGGCTTCCCCCCTCACCACCCGCCGATGAGGTCGTTCCTGGGCGTCCCCATCATGGTGCGCGACCAGGTTTTCGGCAACCTCTACCTGACCGAGAAGCAGGGCGCCGCGGAGTTCTCGCAGTCCGACGAGGAACTGGTGGTGGCGCTCGCCGGCGCCGCCGGCGTCGCCATCGAGAATGCCCGGCTACACCAGCGGCTCGAGCAGCTGGCAGTGCTGGGCGAGCGGGAGCGGATCGCGCGCGACCTCCACGACACCGTCATCCAGCGGCTCTTCGCCACTGGGATGGGCCTCCAGAGCCTGGTCGGCCGCATGGAGGGCAGCGACCTCCGCGAGCGGCTGCAGCAGGCCGTCGACGAGCTGGACGAGACCATCCGCGAGATCCGCATCACCATCTTTGACCTCGAGGCCCGCGATGCCGTGAAGGACGGCCTGCGAGCCCGGGTGCTCGCCCTGGTCGGGGAGGCGACGGCGACCCTCGGTTTTGCGCCGAAGGTGCACATGGAAGGCCCGCTCGACGCCGCCACCGACGCCTCCACCCAGGAGGAGCTCCTCAAGACCCTCCGGGAGGCCCTCTCCAACGTCGCCCGGCACGCCAACGCGAGCGGCGTCGAGGTGCTCCTCCACGCCGCCTCGGGAACCATCACGCTCCGCGTCGCGGACAACGGCGTGGGCCTCGCGAAGGACGCTCAGCGCGGTCACGGCCTCGACAACATGCAGGCCCGTGCGGAGTCGCTGGGAGGCGTCTGCGACCTCAGTGCCCGCCGCGGCGGCGGGACGGTCGTCACCTGGCGGGTCCCGGCCTCGCCCTGAGAGGCGGGCACGCCTCCAGGCCGCGAGATCGGGACGATGTCGGGTCCGGAGGGGCCGCGGCGCTCCGATGGGCCGTACCTCCGGCACTTCGTCAGCTGGTACGGCGTTTGCGGGACCGGGCCCCTCGCTGACCTGACCCAACCAGCATGGCCGCGACCTGGCGACAGGCACCGGAGGACAAAGACATCAATCGACCTAATGAGAGACCCTAAGGAAACAGGGCCGCCGGTCATATTGGTTAATGACGGCTGGCCCTGGTTGGGCTCGGGCGTGACCCCCAGCATGGAGGCATAAAGGCCTGACAACCACTAGGGAGACCACACCATGACCAAGGCGCTTCGCTGGCGGGTCCTCGTACTCCAGGCGGGACTCGTCCTCATCCTCGGCTTCGTCGCCGGATTCGCCTTCTGGGCGGCCGGGTTCACCCACAACTCCGTGACCACGCAGCTCGCGGCCCAGAACATCACGTTCCCGGCGGCCAACAGCGCCGAGATCACCGCCCTTCCCGCCGTCGACGCCGCCGCCATGCGGCAGTACGCCGGTGATGTGATGACCACGGGCCCCCAGGCCGAGATCTGGGCCGACAACTTCATCAAGGTGCACCTCAGCAAGATGCCGAGCTACGACGCGGCGAGCGCCATCAGCATGGCCAACCCCACCAGCACCGCTGACGCCACCACCGTGGCCACGGTGTTCAAGGGCACGACGCTCCGGGGCATGCTGCTCAACGCCTACGGCTGGTGGACGGTCGGGACCTACTCCCTCTACGCCGCCATCGGGCTGACCATTGCCGCGGGCGCGGTCCTGCTCACCTTCGTCTTCGAGCTCTGGCGCTGGGCCGTCGAGGTCCGCGTGACCCGGCCGGCGACCGTGCCTGCTCCCGCTTTCAGCGCGGCGGGGTCGGTGCCGGCGGTCGGCATCGCCCAGATGACCAAGCACGACAGCTAACTAAGCCCCCCACTCGACTCGTACGGCCCGCCGGTTTCGACCGGCGGGCCGTTCTCGTGTCCGGGGCGGAACGGCGATCGGTGACAGTGCGTCAGGTGAGATCAGGTAGCGTTACCCGGATGCCCAAGGCTGCCCGCGACGACCCCGCCCCTCCCCCACAACAGCCCACGGGCGGTCTCATCACCATCCGGTGGTGGCGACTCCCCGAGCCGTTCGAGAGCGAATTCGACTGGGAGTACCGGCCCATCCCGCCGATCCCCGATGAGCTCGGGCAGCGCCTGCTCGGCGAGGTCGCGGATCGCCTCTCACCGGCGGAACCCGGGCAGGCCGCTCAGATCAAGGACGTGAGGAGCGCGCCCCACGGCAGCGGGGAGCGGCGTCCGGGTCGCTCAGAGCAAGGAGGCGAGGACCAGGGCTAGGGAGTGCGCGGAGCGGCGTCCAGGCCGCTCAGATCAAGGATGCGAGCAGCGCAGGAAGGGAGTGCACGTGAAGTGCATGACCGGCGGCGGCCCCACGGGCCGGCGTCCTCGCAGCATGGAGCAGACGCCGAGCTGGGCGGAAATGGACGCCGCGATCAGGCGGCGGGGTTGAAGTGGCGCCACTCCCCCGCCCCCGGCTCGTCGTCGTCCATCTCGACGTCCTCGGGGAGCTCGGTGCGCCAGGGGAGCATGAGGTCAAAGACGATCTCCTGGATCGTCCAGAGCATGTCCATGATCTCGGTGATCTTGACGTGACGGCGAGCCAGGGTCTCGTCGACCTGGCGGCATGCGGTCTCGTCGCCGGTGAGGCGAACCGCCTTGCGCGCGAACGTGAAGACCCGCTGGGCGCGCACGGCGACATCCGGCGGAACCTCCTTCATCCCCTGGAGGTGCGTCTCCTCGCAGAGCTCGATGGCGGAGTCCACCCGCTCCACGAGCCGGCGAAGCCGCGTCCGCTCCACCACCTCGAGGTGGTGGCGTCGCCGAGCGCGGTGAACCTCCTGGGTAGCGTTCTCAATGAGCAATGCGTCTCTCCTGTGACCCGCGACACCCGCCGCACCGCGGTTCCGCCCATAGGCTATCCCGATGGGTCGTTGACATCAACAGCCGCCGTGGTGTCAGATTGATGCATGGATCGCATCAATGCCGATCTCTTGCGGACTTTCATAGAAGTGGCGCGCCTGGAGCATCTGGGCCGAGCGGCCGAAGCGCTCCAGAATGACCAGTCCACTGTCAGCCGAAAGATCGCACGTCTGGAGCATGAGGTGGGAGTGCCGCTCTTCGAGCGGATCGGCCGTTCGATCCGGCTGACCAAAGCCGGACGGCGCTTCGTCGGCCGGGCAGAGCGCATCCTGAGCGAGATGCGCGACGCCGTCGCGGAGGCCGCCGGCACCGTGTCGGCCGAGACCGGGGAGGTCCACCTCGGATTCCTCCACACCGTCGGGGCCCGCTGGCTGCCCGAGCGGCTGGCCCGCTTCCTCGACCTGTACCCGGGGGTGCGATTCATCCTCGAGGAGGGGACGACGGGCGAGGTCGTGGCCGGCGTGCTGGACGGCCGATTCGACCTGGGCATCCTGGGTCCCCCGCCAGCCAACACCCCGGAGCTGGAGCTGGTCCCGCTCTTCCGCGAGCGCATCGCGGTCGTGGTTCCCCTCGAGCATCACCTGGTGGGCCGATCGTCGGTCACCCTCCGGGACATCGCCAGCGAACCGCTGATCCTCCCCCGGTCGCGCACCGGTCTTCGGCGGGTCATCGACGACGCCTTTGCCCGTCAGGGGCTGAGCGAGCACGTCGCCTACGAGGGGGATGACTTCGCCATCGTGCAGGGGCTGGCCGAGGCCGGGCTGGGGATCACCCTCCTGCCGATGCCCCTGCCCACCCCCTCCAGCCGGGTGGTGGTGATCCCGCTCCGGGACCCCCCCATCGCCCGCACCATGGCGATCGCCTGGGACCGGCGCCGGACCCTGCCGCCGGCAGCCCAGCTCTTCTGCCGGCGGATCGTCGAGGGGGTCACCGGGCCTGCCGGTCGCACCCCCACCACCGGGTAGGCGCCGCGCTCAGGGAGCGAGGCGGTTGAGGTCCCGAGGGAAGAGGGTCGTCTCGCGCACGTTGGAGGCGTCGACGAGCTGGGCGACCCAGCGCTCGAGGCCGATAGCGAAGCCGCCGTGCGGGGGCATCCCGTGCTTGAAGGCCATCAGGTAGGCGGCGTAGTTCTCGGGGTCCTCGCCCCTTCCGACCAGCGCATCCACATAGTCCTGGTAGCGGTGAAGGCGCTGGCCACCGGTGACCAGCTCCATCCCCCG
>PLNE01000171.1 GCA_003141695.1 Candidatus Dormiibacterota bacterium | reverse complement strand
GTTACAGAGGTTGGTGCGTTGTTGGGGACGTCACTCCGTGCGCTGTTCGTAGCGCCGTGTCGCGATGTTTGGTGCGTTCACTGGGGCCGTTCCTGTGAGAAGGCTCTGCGGCGCTTCGGCTTTCTGCAGGTGTCAGAGCGTTTGACAGGAGAGGACCGATCCTGCTAGCCTGATTCTGCCCAGGAGGGGCGTGCTCATGGGGCGGACGCTGGGCTCGGGGGGACGGTGGATGTCGTTGCTGAGGCGCCAGAAGGCGGTCGATGCGGAGATCGTCGGCGTGCCGGCCGCCTCGCCGGGACATCCCAGTTCGCGGCCGTGCTCTGAGCCCGGCTGCCAGGCCCCCGACCGGGTGTCGTGCGATTACCGTGACCGGCGCGGAGCCCCGTGCCCGACGGCGTGGTGCGCCGACCACGTCATGACGGTCCACTCCTGGCACCTCTGCCGCCGTCACGCCCGGGTCGTTCAGGCCCTCGCACCGGTGGAGTTCCGCGGGGAGCTGCCCCCGCCCGACCTGAACAACCGCGCACCCTCGCTGGCCTCCTATCTGGCCGAGGCGCTCGACTCCCGGATGCGCGCGGCCCTCGGGGAGCTGGGCCACCCGGCGAACGGCGAGCACGTGTCCGCCGAGGCTCTCACCCCGTTGAACACCGAGAACCGCGGCCGGCGCTGGGCCCAGGGCTGGAAGCTGTTCGACAACACCGGGCCACTGCTCCGCATCGACGTCGAGGTCGACGAGGCTCGCGACCCGGAGTGCGCCATCCGGCTCAACAGCCGGGTGATCCTCCGCTGTGTCCCACCCTGGATCCAGGACCGCAAGGCGGCCGCGCCGCCGATGGAGGGTGCCGAGGATGAGAAGCGGCGTCAGGTCTTCTATGACAGGCTCATGGAGCAGCACGTGCGGCCGGCGCTGGTCGCCGAGGAGCACTGGGTGAGGCGCTGGGAGCACTCACCGAACTCCGCCGTCTAGAGGGCTGCCCGTCCGTCCCCTCTGACCCGGCGGACGCCCCCTGCGGCTCGGCCGATGGGCCGCCTCAGACCTGTCGACCCAGGGCCCGCAGCGCCCTGCGGTACTTGGAGGTGCTCTCGGGCGGTCCCGCGCCGGCCTCACGGAGGCGCGCCGCCACCCGGTCGGCGAGATCGTCGGCGCCGTCCTGCATCTCGACCTCGAGCTCGCGGAAGCGGTCGACGACGACACCGTCCCCAGGGGCGCTGACCTCGACGGTGTCGTCCATCACCTCGACGGTGCCTGACCCCCTGTCCCCCGATGTCGACCGGCCCAGGGTGAGCACCCGCCGGGTGGCCCGGAGCACCGCCACGGGGTGCAGGACGGACGGGTCGACCGCCTCCGGGATGAGCGACAGCAACTCCGCCGGCGGCGTCGAACCCTCGGCGCGCAGCTCGTGCTCCCCCCTCACCGTCCGGTCGCCCTCCACACGCCCGGGAGTCTTCAGCGTCCAGATGCCGGGATCGCCCGGCCGGTCGAGGCGGCGCCGGTGGCGGAGGCCAAAGCCCTGCCGCACCAGCTCCAGGTGGTCGCTGTCCCAGTACGTCGTCTCCTGGGGCTCGGGACCCGAGTCCTCCACCGCAGCGGCGGTCAGATCGCTGAGGTCGGGCAGGAGATAGCCCACGTCCGCGCTCAGCTTGATCTCGCGCTCCACCCCGGCAGGCATGCCGCGATTATGCGCGAGCAACCGCGGGGGCACCGCAGCCCGCCGGCATGTCAGCTCTGCGCGCGGCGCTGGTCGAGCATGGCGAAGAGCCGCTCCGCCACCCGTCCCGGGGTCACCCGGTACGCCTGGTGCTCGTGCTCGTTGGTGATCCACACCTCGCAGTTGCCGAGCAGCCCGGCGGTCTCCATGGCCAGGCCGCGTTCCACGTAGGGGTCGTTCCAGTAGACGGTGCCGACCACCGGGACACGGTTGGCCCGCAGGCGGTCGACGTCGTAGAGGGGCGTCCACGAGACCTCGGTGGCGATCGCCTCGGCCGCCGCCCGGAACGGACGCAGCGATGCCCTCTCCTCGAACATCCAGGGGAAGATCATCTCGCCGGTGAAGCAGGGCGCCGGCAGGGCGCCTAGCCGGTAGCGGGGATCGGCGCCGATCACCCGCTCGGCCGCCCACCGGGTCGGCGCGCCCTGCGCGTAGCACGCCTCCTGGAGCAGGGAGTAGATGGGATTGGTCTCCGGCGACATCAGCTCGGCGACCCGCTGGTGCACCGCACCGCCCAGCATCCCCAGCGCCTCGAGGTCGTGGGCGGCCCGCTCGACGGCGCCGTGCACCTCGGCGGCCCCGTGGAGGTGGCCGAGGCACGTGCCCAAGGTGAGGAACGCGCGGGCGGTGAGACGCTCCCCGTGCGCGTTGACGTCGTGCGCGGAAGAGAGGTGGTCGACGATCTGGCGCACACGCTCCGCATCCTCCGGGAAGCGGGCCAGGAAGTCCGCGTTGCGCTCGGCCACCCTTTCGGCCAGCGCCGCGCAGACGGCGTCGGCGTCGTGGAGCAGGGGAGCGAAGCCGCCGGTGATGATCACCCCCGTCACGTGCTCGGGAAGGAAGGAGAGGTGGGTGAGGCTGCAGAACCCTCCGAAGCTCTGCCCGAAGAGATACCAGTTAGCGTCCTCGCCGAGCAGCACGGAGCGGAACCGGTCGGCGTCGCGCACGATGGAGTCGGCGCGGAAGTGACGGAGGTAC
>PLNE01000070.1 GCA_003141695.1 Candidatus Dormiibacterota bacterium | reverse complement strand
GCCTCGTCGCCGATCACCCGCTGGAACCGCTTGACCAGGGTGGGATAGGGGTGCGGACCGACCACCGACCCGATCACGTAGTGCGTGTTCTCGACATTGGTGACCCAATCTCGAATGGCCTCATTGGTGGCGTCCTTGAGGGTCCGGGAGCCGCTGTCGACGGGCCTCACCTCGGCGCCGAGCAGCCCCATCTTGTAGACATTGACCGCCTGGCGGCGGGTGTCCTCGCGGCCCATGTAGACGACGCACTCGAGACCAAAGCAGGCGCACACGGTGGCGGTGGCGACGCCGTGCTGGCCCGCCCCGGTCTCGGCCGTGATCCGGGTCTTGCCCATCCGCCGGGCGAGCAGCACCTGGCCGAGCGCGTTGTTGAGCTTGTGGGCGCCGGTGTGGACCAGGTCCTCGCGCTTGAGCCAGATCTCGGCGCCCCCACAGGCCTCGGTCAGCCGCCGGGCCAGGGTCAGCGGGGTGGGGCGCCCGGCGTAGTCGCGGAGCCAGCCGTCGAGCTCGGCGATGAAGACGCGATCGGCGAGAGCCTCGGTCATCGCCGCCTCCAGCTCCTCGAGCGCGGGGACGAGGGTCTCGGGCACAAAGGCCCCGCCGTAGATGCCGAACCGCCCGGCGGTGGTCATCGTCTGCCTCCCTGGGGGCCGGCCGCATGGGCTGCCAGCTTCCGACACGCCTCGACGGTGGCGAATGCCTCCCGAGCCGCGACCACGAAGTCTCGCACTCGCCCGGGATCCTTGACGCCGGGGCTTGATTCCAGCCCGCTGCTCGCGTCGACGCCATAGGGACGGACCCGCTCGATGGCCGCGGCGACGGTGTCAGGGGTCAGGCCGCCCGCCAGGATGATCAGGCGGTGGGCGGCCACCTCGGCGGCGGTCTCGAGGTCGATCGAGACGCCCGTCCCCCCGGGAAGCGCCCTGCCCGTCCGCGGCGGGCTGTCGAGCAACAGCAGGCCGTCCGGCCACCACTCGGTGATGAAGGCATCGCCGGGGCCGGCGGGGTTGACCCCGCGGATCACGGTCACGTCGACATCGCCAACCACCGTGGGGTCCACCCGGCCATGGAGCTGGACCGCGTCCAGCCGGTGGCGCCGGGTCAGCGCCCGGCAGCGCTCCGCCGGGGGCTCGACCATCACCCCGACCAGATCGGCGCGCCCAGCCAGCGCCCGCCAGACCGCCTCCACCTCGGCGTCGCCGGCGTGTCGGGGGCTGCGGGGCTCGAGCACGACCCCCACCCAATCGGCACCGGCATCAACCGCGCATTCGGCAATGGCAGCGGTGCGCACGCCGCAGACCTTGACGATCACCGCGCCACTCTGGCCGCGGCCGTCGCGGCGCCCACCATCTCGGCGCAGAGCTCGGCCGGGTCGGGGTGACGCATCAATGCCTCGCCGACCAGCACCGCATCCGCCCCCTCCCCCACCAGCCGGCCGACGTCGGCGGCGCTGCGCGCTCCGGACTCGGCGACGATCACCACGGTCTCGTCGGGGAGCAGGCGGCGCAGCCGGGAGAAGGTGCTCAGATCGGTCCGGAGGCTGCGCAGGTCGCGGTTGTTGATCCCCAGGCAGCCGGCCCCGGCGACCACGGCACGCTCCAACTCGGCCTCGTCATGTACCTCCACCAGGGCCTCGGCGCCGGCCCGCCGCGCCGCCTCGAGGCACTCGTCGAGGGCACCGCCCTCCAGGACCGCGGCGATCAGCAGCACCCAGTCGGCGCCCAGCACCCGGGCCTCCGCGATCTGGACGGGATCCACCGTGAAGTCCTTGCGCAGCACCGCGACGTCAACGGCGGCGCGCACCCGCTCGAGGTCGGCGGGGGAGCCGCCGAAGTCGACCGCATCGGTGAGCACCGAGATGGCCGCGGCGCCCGCCCCCGCATACCCCACCGCCACCGCGACGACATCGAGATCCGGGCGCAGCGAACCGCCGCTCGGCGAGCGGCGCTTCAGCTCGGCGATGACCCGGCCACCGCGGAGCAACTCGATGCTGCGCGCGGGCGGCAGGTGTTCCGCCGTCGCCCAGATGGCGCCACGGCCGCACTTGATCTCCTCGACCTCGCGCCGCTTCCGCTCCACGATCGGCCCCAGAGCTCCGAGCTCGCTGCTCACGACGCCGTCACCCGCGCACCTCCAGTGGCGCCGCCGTCATCTCCAGGAAGTTCTCGAGGATGCGGTAGCCGGCGTCGGTGCCGATGGACTCCGGGTGGAACTGCACGCCGACCACCGGGTGCTCGCGGTGGCGCAGCGCCATGATCACGCCGTCCTCGGTGCGGGCGGTGACCTCCAGGGATGCCGGCAGCGTGGCCGGCTCGACCACGAGGGAGTGGTACCGGATCGCCGTGAAGGGGTCGGGCACGCCGGCGAAGAGGCCGGCNNGCCTCGCCGATCGCCTGGTGCCCGAGGCACACCCCGAGGATGGGGATGCTGGCGCCGAGCGTGCGGATCAGCTCCACCGAGATCCCCGCCTCGGCGGGCGTCTTCGGGCCGGGCGACACCACCACCGCGGCCGGACGGCGCTCGCCGATGGCGGCCACGGTGGTGGTGTCATTGCGCACCACCACGCAGCGCGCCCCCAGCTCGCCCAGCCGCTGCACCAGGTTGAAGGTGAAGGAGTCGTAGTTGTCGACAACCACGACGGAATCTCCGAGGTCCCGTTCGGGCAGGAGGAACTCCTCGTTCACGACCGGTGTCCCTCCGCTCCGCTCACCGCCGGGCGCACCGCCTCGGCGGCGCGGACCAGGGCGCGCAGCTTGTTGTCGATCTCCCGCGCCTCCTCGGCGGCGTCCGAGTCGGCCACGATGCCGGCGGCCGCCTGGAGGTGGAGCCGCCCCTGGCGGACCAGCGCGGTGCGCAGCGCGATGGCGGTGTCCAGACTGCCCCGGAAGTCGAGGTAGCCGACCGCGCCGGCATAGACGCCGCGGACCTCGGGCTCCAGCTCGGCGATGATCTCCATGGCCCGCACCTTGGGGGCCCCGGTCACCGTCCCGGCCGGGAAGCAGGCACGCAGGGCGTCGACCGCCGAGAGCCCGGGACGCAGCCGCCCCTGGATCGAGGTCTCCAGGTGCATGACGTTGGCGTAGCGGCGAACCGCGGCGTAGTCGCTCACCTGGACGCTGCCGATCTCACAGACCCGGCCGACGTCGTTACGACCGAGGTCGACGAGCATCAGGTGCTCGGCCTGCTCCTTGGTGCTGGCGCGCAGCTCCGCCTCCATGGCGGCGTCCTCTTCCGGCGTCGTCCCCCGGCGGCGCGTGCCCGCGATCGGGTGGTAGTCGACGCGCCCGTCCGCGGAGACCCGGACCAGCATCTCGGGAGAGGTGCCGACCAGGGCGCAGTCGTCGGTGCGGAGATAGAACATGTACGGGCTCGGGTTGGCCTTCCGGAGCGCGGCGTACAGCGTGATCGGGGAGACCTCGAACTCCAGGCTGAAGCGACGCGACACCTGCACCTGGAAGATGTCCCCGGCGGCGATGTACTCCAGGCAGCGCGCGACCGCGGTCATGAAGGCGTGGCGCCCAAGGTTGGCGGTGCTGTCGGGTAGCGGCGCAGGCGCGGACGGCGCGACGCGCACGACCGGGGCCACCGCGGCCGCCAGGCTCTCCCCCATCGCGTCCAGGCGGCGAACGCCCGCCGCGTGAGCCTGGGCCAGGTCGGAATCGGTGGGGATGTGGGTGATGAGATGGACCAGACCCTTCTCCCGGTCGAGGACGCTGCAGGAGAGGCAGCGGCCCCACCAGGCGTCGGGGAGGTCGAGGGGGTCGCGCTCGGGCCGGGCGACCTTCTCGAAGCTGGTCACCGCCTCATAGGAGAGGTGCCCGACCGAGCCGCCGATGAAGGGCACGTCGAGGTCGTCCGGCAGGGCGACCCGCGGACCGGTGGTGAACTCCTGGAGAGCCCGGAGCGGGTCGGCACACGGCACCGGGGCCGCCGGCTCCCCCTCGCCGAGGCGGGTGAGGCGCCCGCGGCGCACCCGGAACCTCTCCGGCCCGGCCAGGCCCGCGAAGGTGAAGCGGGCAAACTCCCCCTCCCCGGTGGCGGACTCGAAGAGGAAGGCGCCGGGGCGATCCCCCACGGCGGCGAGCAAGCGCGGCCCCGTCATCTCCCGCGCCGGGATGGTCCGCACCAACGCGACCAGGTCGTGATCCCGCGCCAGGCTTCGGGTCTCGTCGAGACCCGGACGCACGTCGAGCCGCGACGCGTCGCTCAGCTCGGCACCGCCGCGCCGGAGCCGGACCGCTCCGGAGGGGTCCCGGCCAGCAGGTTGCCGATCCGCTCGATGCCCTTCTCCAGGTTGGCCACGCTGTTGGCGTAGCTGAGGCGCAGGTACCCCCGGCCGTGCGCGCCGAAGGCGGTCCCGGCCAGCACGGCCACCCCCGCCTCGTTGAGGAGCGCCTGCTGCAGGGCCCGCTCATCCCAGCCGGTCGCCTCGATGTTGGGGAAGACGTAGAAGGCCCCGGCGGGCTTGTGGCAGCGGACTCCGGGGATGGCATTGAGCCCGTCGACGACGACGTCGCGCCGCTCGGTGAACTCGGCCATCATCGCCGACACCGCGGCGTCGGAGGCGGCGCCCTCGAAGGCCTCGACCGCCGCCCACTGGGTGAAGGCGGCAGCGCAGGACGACGTATTGATCATCAGCGTGTCCATCCGCTGCGCCAGCTGGACCGGCATGGCCCCGAACCCGAGCCGCCAGCCGCACATGGCCCAGGCCTTGGAGAGCCCGTCCATCAGGACGCACCTCTCGGCCATCCCGTCGATCGAGTAGAGCGAGACGTGCCGGCCGTCGTAGATGAGCCGCGAGTAGATCTCGTCGCTCACCACGAAGAGGTCGTGCTCGATGGCGACCGCCGCGATCGCCTCGCAGTCCTCCCGGGTCAGCACTCCGCCGGTGGGGTTGGCGGGGCTGTTGACGATGAGCGCCCGGGTCCGGGGGGTGACCAGCGAGCGCAGCTCCCGGACGTCGAGACGGAAGTCGTTCTGCTCGCGGATCGGCACCGACACCGGGGTGGCGCCGACGAAGTTGATCAGGGAGCTGTAGATCGGGTAGCCGGGATCCGGGAGCAGGACCTCGTCGCCCGGCTCGATCAGGGAGAGGAGGGCGAAGTGGAGCAGGTTTTTGCTGCCGGGCACGAGCACGATCTGCTCGGGGACGGTCGGCACCCCCGTCTGCCGGGTGACGTAGCGGGCGGTTGCCTCGCGGACCTCCCAGATGCCGCTTGCCGGCGTGTAGTGGGTGGCCCCCTCCCGGAGTGCCCGGATCGCCGCCTCGCTGATGTTGGGCGGGGTGGCGAAGTCGGGCTCCCCGATCTCCATGTGGACGACGTCCCTGCCCTGCGCCTCCAGCCGCCTGGCCTGAGCCAGGGTCTCGAAGGCGGACTCGGTGCCGAGCCGCGACATCCGGTCGGCGATGCGCAGTCCGCTCACGCCGTCACCCGCAGCGAGGGAAGGTCACCCCGGGCCGGCTGCTCCACCACGTCGACGGAGTCCACGCGCGCCGAAGGGGGCCCCTCATGGAGTGATTGAATCAAAAGCTCCATCTGCGTTCGTGTCCCCTCGAAGACGCACTCGACGGTCCCGTCGGGCCGGTTGGCCACGGTGCCGCGGACCCGAAGCTCGGTGGCCCGAAAGAGGACGAAGGCGCGGAAGCCGACGTTCTGGACGCGCCCGCTCACCGTCGCGTGAATGCGCAACTCATCCGCCATCGACCGATTATCCAAGAAGCGGCGACGCCCAAGCCCGCCGGCGCCGTGAGAATGCAACCGGCGAGCGTCGCGACAGGGTGCCGCGGGCTGCGGCCGACAGCGATCGGCGCGCTCGGCGCGTCAGACGGCNNAGCTCGGACATGAGGGCCAGGATCCGCCGCTGCACCGGGGCCTCGTGGTCGCGGCCGGGGAGGTACATGTTGAGCATGCGGCGGATGTAGTGAGGGTCCTCGAGCAGGGACACCACCGAGGGCTCGGTGATGGTGGTCGGGTGCTTGGGGTTGTCGTTGGTGGTGCGGATCATCCAGAGCGCCATCCGCAGGATGGCGGGGAGCACCTCCGGCTTGTTGCGCACCGCCTTGCGCAGGTACTTGGCGTAGGCGGCGCCGTGGCGCAACTCGTCGGCCGCCAGGACCTTGAAGATCTGCCGGAGGACCGGCTCCGGAGCATTGGCGCTGAAGGCGGTGTACCAGTGGGCGAGACGCTGCTCGCCGCAGTAGTGCATGGTCAGCGTCTCGATGGCGGGGCCCTCGTCGAAGCTGAGCCTGAGCCGGGGAAGCTCGGCCTCCTCGATCACCTCGCCCACCCGCTCCAGGTACTTGCGGAGCACCAGATGGTGCTTCATCTCCTCGTAGAACCAAACCGAGATGAAGCTGCAGAAGTCGATGTCGGCGTAGAAGTCGCGCAGGAACATCTCCGTCGCGTAGAGCGCCGAGAGCTCGGTGAGGCAGACCTCGCGGACGTCGAAGATCCACCCGGGGGTCAGCTTGTCGGGCTCGATGGCGTCCCAGTCGATGTCGCGGCTCAGGTTCCAGCGGGCGCGTTCCAGGTTCACAAAGAGGTCGTCGTATAGCACGATTTCATGCTCCTGGTGCAGAATGGCCAAAACAACCGCCGTCAGGGCGGTCCCCACCACGGCTTTTTGTGTGAGGTGGATAATTTGGCCATGACATCCAAACCGCGCACCGCGGCCTTGGTCGAGTCGGCCAACCTTCCCTCCGCCGTCACCGCCCGGCTGCTTGCCGACGCCGACGCCATCGCCGGCCGGATGGCCAGGCGGATCTCCTCGGAGATCGTCTTCCCCGGCCGGCTCAACACCGTCGGCTACCTCCGCTCCATCGTCTCGGCCTGCCGGGACGCCCTCCGGGTGCTGGTCCGGCGCCTCCATGACGGGCGCGGCCCTCGCCTCGGCGATCTCGACCGGCTGGCCCAGATGGGCGCCGACCAGGCCGACCTCGAGGTCCCGCTCGACGTGCTCCTCTCCGCCTACCGGGTGGCCGCCAAGGTGGTCTGGGAGGAGGTCGTCGGCACCGTTGCCCGCGAGCACGAGATGCCTCAGACGACCCTCATCGCCCTCGCCGCCCAGGTCATCGACTACCTCGACGAGATCTCCGCGGCCGTCGGCGCCGCCTATCTGGAACGGCGCGAGCGCCTGCTGCGGCGACGCGACCAGGAGCGCGACCGCGTCCTCCACCGGCTCCTCGCCGGCGACGTCTCCCCCGAGCTGCGCCGCGCCGCCGCGGCCTGCGAGCTCGACCTCACCCCTCCGTACCGGGTCATCGCCTGCGTCTGGCCCGGTGACCAGGACCAGCTGACCGAGCAGATCATTCGACCTCTTCGCGCGCTGACGGTGTCGGCGTCCGAGGACACGTGGATGCTGCTCGTCGATCCCCGCACCGATCACCTCCCGGCCTGCACCGCGGCCACCGAGACCCACCCGGCGGTGGTCTTCGGCGTCGGCCCCGTGGCGGACCGGCTGAGCGACGTCGGCGACGCGTCGCACCGAGCTCTGCGCGCCCTGGATGTCGGCCAGCGGCTGGTCCCGGAGCGGCGGATCCACGACGACGCCGAGCTGGGCGTCTTCGCCGTCCTCGACACCGACCCGGAGGCGATGCGGCGCTTCGTCGCGAGCGTCCTCGGACCGCTGACCGCGCCGGGGGTGGACCGGCATGGCGAGTTGCACGAGACCCTGGAGGCGGTGCTGTCGACCTCTGGTCTGGGCGAGGCGGCCGCCAAGCTCGGCCTTCACCGCCACACCGTGGTGTACCGGCTCCAGCGCATCCGCGAGCACGGTCTGCCGATCGACGACCCGACCCGGCGTCACCTGCTCTGGCTGGCCCTCAGAGCGCGCCGGCTGCTGCCGGCCTGAGAGCAGGCAGCTCGTCCTCCGCGACCATCGTGGAGTCGGGCGCGAGCAGGCGGCACAGCCCCTGCATCCGGCGGATGTAGTGGCGATCCTCCCGGGGCTGCGCCCGGGACGCTCCGCCCACCCCAGCGGCGGGCGAGGCCGCATCGTCCGCGCCGCGCATCGTCCAGAGGCCGAGGCGGAGGACACCGGGAAGGGCTGCCGGATTCCTCTCGACCGCCCGGCGCAGGTAGGTGGCGTAGGCGGCGGCATGGCGCGCCTCACCGGCGGCGAGGAGGGTGAAGATCCGGCCCAGCACCCGCTCGGGGGCGGTGGCGGCGAGCGCCGCGTAGCGCTGCGACAGCCGCTGCTCGCCGAAGAACCGCAGGGTCAGGGCGTCGATCGCGGGCGCGTCGTCGGCGCTCACCCGAAGCCGCGGCAGCTCGGTCTCCTCCACCGCCTCACCGAGATGCTCCAGGTACCGGCGCAGCACGAGGTGGTGCTCCATCTCCTCGTAGAACCAGACGGAGACGAAACTGCAGAAGTCGATGTCGGCGCGGAAGCCGCCGAGGAACATCTCGGTGGCGCGGAGGGCCGCCAGCTGGGCGAGGCAGACCTCGCGAACGTCGAGGATCCATTGACGGGTGAGCTTGGCCGGCTCGATGGCCTCGAAGTCGATGTCCCGGCTCAGGTTCCAGCGCGCCCGCTCCATGCTGACGAAGAGTTGGTCATAGAGCATGGAACGATCATCGTGGTGCAGAGGGGCCAAGGCATCCGCCCCCGGGGCGAGATCATCCGCGGGTATTTGTCTGGGATGGACAACCTGGCCACTGCGAACAGTCGCGCCCCGCGTCGTTGGTCGGTACGGCCAGCCGGTCAGCGGTCCGAGGGGCGGCGCGGGACGGTCGCGCCCTGCTCCGCCTCCCGGGCGAGCATGAAGATCAGGTCGCTCAGGCGGTTGAGATAGCGGAGTACCTCGGGATTCTCCAGCAGGCCGGCGCGCTGCAGGCTCACCGCGCGACGCTCGGCCCGCCGCACCAGCGTGCGGGCCAGGTCGATGGCGGCCGCGACCACCGTGCCGCCGGGCACGATGAAGCCCCGCGGGAGCGGCACCCTCTCCTCCAGCTCGGCCAGCTGGGCGTCGAGCCCCTCGACCATCGCGGCCGTCACGGTCGCGAAGTGCCGCTCGAGCTGGGCCCTCTCTCCGAGCCCCGTCGCCAGCTCGGCGCCGACGGTGAAGAGGTCGCGCTGGAGGGCAAGCAGCCGCTCCGCCCGCTCACGGTCGGTCTCCTGGGCACGGGCGACGCCGAGCGCGGAGACCGCCTCGTCGATCGCTCCGCATGCCTCCGCATGGGGATCGTCCTTGGCAACTCGGCCCCCGTAGAGAAGGCTCGTCTCCCCGCTGTCGCCCTTGCGGGTGGCGATGCTCGCGACGCGACGAGACCGGCCCCGGGGCTCGGTCACCGGGCTTCGGCGCTCCCCGCCCTGAGCCGACGGGCGCGCTCCTCCACCCACTTGGTGGCGGCGATGGTGGCGGTGGTCGCGTCGCCCACCGCGGTCGTGACCTGGCGGGTCAGCTGGCTGCGGACGTCCCCCGCCGCGAAGATGCCCGGAACGCTCGTCTCCATGGTCATGGGGTTGGTCACGTAGTACCCGGCCGCGTCGTGATCGACGTGGGTGTCCACCAACCCGGTGTTGGGCAGGAAGCCGACGAAGATGAAGACGCCGCCGACGTCCAGGCTGGAGAGCTCGCCGGTGACGACGTTGCGCAGCCGGACCCGGCTCACCTTGGGAGCGCCCTCGATCGCCTCGACCACGGTATCGAGGATGAAGTCGACCTTGGGATTCTCCCGCGCCTCGTGGATCAGGATGGGCTGGGCACGGAACTCGCCGCGGCGGTGGATGATCGTGACCCGGCTCGCATAGCGGGTCAGGAAGAGGCCTTCCTCCACGGCGGCATCGCCTCCTCCCACCACCGCCAGGTGGGCCCCCTGGAAGAAGGCACCATCGCAGACGGCGCAGTAGGAGACGCCCACGCCGGCAAGCTCGGCCTCCCCGGGGACGCCCAGCTTGCGGGGGTTGCCGCCGGCGGTGATGATCACTGCGGGCGCGCGCAGCTCGCCCCGGTCGGTCTCCACCACCTTGGTCCCGTCCGGCTCCACCCGGATCCGCCCAACCGAGGCGGCGATCATCTCGGTGCCGAACTGAGCCGCCTGGTCGGTCATGATCTGGGCCAGGTCCGACCCGAGGATCGACTTCACGCCCGGGTAGTCCTCGATCAGCTCGGTGTTGAGCAGCTGCCCCCCGGCGCCCATCAACGCCCCCTCGACGACGGCGCCCTTGGCCTCCAGGAGCACGGCCCGAACCTTGTTCCGTCCGGCGTAGAGGGCGGCGGTGAGGCCCGCCGGTCCACCACCCACGATGATGATGTCGTACTCACGCTCGGCTTCGCGATCTGCCACGGTTCAGCTCTCCGGATGCACGAGCGCTCTGGGTCACGGGCGCCACGCGGATATGGATGGGATCGCTCGGAGCATACCCGGCTTCCCCACGCCACAAGCGGCGCGGGGGCCCCTCTCCTTTCTACAGGGGCTCGCCGTGCCCCACGCGGCAAGCCGCGCGGGGACCCCTCTCATCTAACAGGGGCTCGCCGCCCCTCGGTGGCCCGGCCCAGCCGGGCTCACCTCATCCCGCCATGGGATCGCGGTGGTCGTCCTCCGCATCCAAGTCGGCCAGCAGGGCGGCCAGGGCCCGGGCCCGGTGGCTGACCCCGTCCTTGGCCTCGGCGGTCGCCTCACCGAAGGTGATGCCGAGGTCGTCACTCAGGAAGGCGGGGTCGTAGCCGAAGCCTCCGGACCCGCTGGGGGCGACCAGGACGCCGCTCGTCTCCCCCCGGGCGGAGACAGCCTCCATCCCGGGGCGGGCGAGGGTGACCACGCAGACGTAGCGGGCGCGGCGGTCGTCCGGACAGCGCCGCTCCACCTCGCTGAGGAGGCCGTGCAGGCGGTCGACGTCGGTCGCCGGCTCGCCCATCCAGCGCGCCGACGCGGGCCCCGGCCAGCCGCCGAGCGCTGGGACCTCGATGCCCGAGTCGTCGGCGAGGGCGGGCAACCCGGTTGCGGAGCAGACGGTCTGCGCCTTCAGCGCGGAATTCTCGTCGTAGGTGGCGCCGGGCTCCTCCAGCTCACCCGAGAAGCCGGCGCCGTCCAGGTCGACCAGCTCCCAGGGATGTCCAGCGAGAAGCCGCCGCAGCTCCGCGAGCTTGCCCGGGTTGCGGCTCGCCACCGCCACCCTCACCCGGTCTTGACCCCGGGCGCCAGTGCCTCCGCCTGCGCGGCGAAGAGCCGGGTCAAGCCAAGGTCAGCGAGCGCCAGCAGCCGGTCGAGCTCCTGGCGGCTGAACGGAGCACCCTCCGCGGTCCCCTGGATCTCGATGAAGCGCCCGTCATCCGCCCCGACACAGTTGAGGTCGGTGTCGGCGGCGGAGTCCTCCAGGTAGCAGAGGTCGAGCCGCGGCTCACCGCCCACGATCCCCGCCGAGACCGCCGCCACCTGGCGGCGGAGCACCTTGGAACGGATCACCCGCGCCTCCTCCAGCGCCCGGACGGCGAGGGCGAGAGCCACGTATCCGCCGGTGATGGCCGCGGTGCGCGTGCCTCCGTCCGCGACGATGACGTCGCAGTCGATGAGGATCGAGCGCTCCCCGAGCGCGGCGAAGTCGACCGCGGCCCGGAGGCTGCGCCCGATGAGCCGCTGGATCTCCTGGGACCGGCCGTCGATCCGCCCCTTGCGGCCGTCTCGCTCGGTCCTCGTCTGGGTGCTGCGCGGCAGCATGGCGTACTCGGCGGTCACCCAGCCCAGCCCACCGCCCTTGCGGAAGGGGGGGACCCGCTCCTCGACGGTGGCGGAGCAGAGCACCCTGGTCAGCCCGGTCGAGATCATGCAGCTGCCCTCGGGGTAGGGCAGGACGCCCACCTCGATCAGGGTGGGGCGAAGCTCGTCGGGGGCGCGGCCGTCAGGGCGCATGGCCGGGGCAGTGTACGGAACTTCAGCGCCGGAGCGGCTTGGCGAGGATGAGGATCGAGAGCTCGAAGAGCCCGACCAGTGGGATCGCCAGGAACAGCGGGGTGAAGGGGTCGACCCCCGGCGTGACCAGCTCCGCGCCGACGACGATGACCCCCCAGGCCAGCTTCCGCCGGCGCCGCAGCCAGGCTGACGAGATGACCCCGAGGAGGCCGAGCAACACGATGACCACGGGCAGCTCGAAGGTCACTCCGAAGGCGACGATGAGCAGGGTGAGGAAGGAGAGGTACTGGTTGAGGTCGGGGAAGAAGATGGCGTTGCTGCCGACGATGCTGGTGAGCAGGTTGAGCCAGAGCGGCATCAGGAAGTAGGCGAGGCACGCACCGGCGCCGAAGAGCACGAGCGCGGAGGCGATGAAGGGCAGGGCGAATCGCCGCTCCACCCGGCGCAGCCCCGGAGAGACGAAGGTCCAGAGCTGCCAGAGGATGACCGGCAGGGCGAGCACCAGCCCGCCGACCAGGGCGACCTCGACCGGGATGGTGACCAGCTCGGTGGGGCTGGTGATGATGGGCTTGGAGATGAGGTGGTTGTGTTTCGCCAGCAGGTTGGTGAGCGGGTACTCGAGGACCTGGAGGAGGTAGTGGTTGAAGACCGCGGCCACCACCGTGGCCGCGCCCCACGCGCAGAGGGAGACGATCAGCACCCGCCGCAGGTCCTGCAGGTGCTCGACCACGGTCAGCCGGCGCTCGTCCCCGTCGGCGCGCTGGGTGGCCATCCGCGGCCCCCCGCGCCGGAGTATCCCGAGTGCCACCTCAGCCTCCCCTCATCGCGAGCCGATCAAGCGGGCGGCGCAGGCGCCGGCCGCCGCCCTGCTCAGGGCCGGAGCGTGTCGTCGGGGACGGTCGCGGCGGGCCGGTCGGCCGGCATGCTCCACTGGCCAGGCTGCGACCAGCCGCCCGGCTGGCTCGCGGGCGGTGGGGTGGTGCCCGAGGCCGCGCCGTCGGGGCCCCCGGAGACGGCGCTCCGGAACTCACGGATGGCCCGTCCGGTGGCCGCTCCGATCTCCGGCAGCTTGGATGCCCCCCCGAAGATCAGGACGATGACCAGAACGGCCGGTATCAGCCAGACCAGACGCTCGAACATGTGCCGTACCCCTCAGTCGTGCGGCCCGGGTGAGAAAGCACCCTGACAAGGGTCAGTCTAGCACCAGGCTCTTCGGCCCCATGGTCTGGGACCAAAAGTCCCGGCCGACCACTCCCGCAGCTGAAGGCGAGGGCCGCCCAGCGCCCCCCGGCTGCACAGGACGAGACCTCAGCACTCCCCAGCGAGGCCACCGCCGCGGATCGCCCCGGCGAAGGCCGAGACCGCCCGATCGATGTCGGCGACCTCGTGGGCCGTGCTCAGGAAGGCGGCCTCGAACTGGGACGGTGGCCAGAGCACGCCGGCGTCCCGCCAGGCGCGGTGGACCCGGGCGAAGGCGGCCACGTCGCTGCGGCGAGCGTCGTCATAATCGTCGACCCGCTCCACCCCCAGGAAGACGGTGAGCATGCTGCCCACCCGATTGACCGCGCAGGGGACCGACGCCGCCACGGCCGCGGTGCGCAGGCCATCGCCCAGCCGGCCCCCGAGGACCTCCAGCCGGGTGTAGGCATCACCGCTGCGGAGCCGGTCGAGGACCGCGATCCCCGCCGCCATGGCGAGGGGGTTACCCGAGAGGGTCCCGGCCTGGTAGACGGGACCGAGGGGGGCTACCTGCTCCATGAGCGCGCGGGCCCCCCCGTAGGCGCCGACCGGAAGTCCGCCTCCGATGACCTTGCCGAGGCAGGTCAGGTCGGGCTCGACGCCGTAGAGAAGCTGGGCACCGCCGTACGCCACCCGGAACCCGGTCATCACCTCGTCGAAGACGAGCACGGCACCGCGCTCGCGGGTGACCCGGCGCAGCTCCTGGAGGAAACCGGGAACCGGCGCCACACACCCCATGTTCCCGGCCACCGGCTCGACGATGACCGCGGCGATCCGCTCGCCATGCGTAGCAAAAGCTTCGAGGACGGCGCCCGCCGAGTTGTAGGGGAGCACCAGGGTGTCGGCGACCGCGCCCCGGGGGACACCGGCCGACCCGGGCAGCCCAAGGGTCGCCACCCCGCTCCCCGCGGCGGCGAGCAGCGCGTCGGCGTGGCCGTGGTAGCCGCCCGCGAACTTGACCACCAGGTCGCGGCCGGTCGCCGCCCGTGCCAGACGGAGGGCGGACATGGTGGCCTCGGTCCCGGAGTTGACGAAGCGGACCATCTCCACGCTCGGCAGGGCAGCGCACAGCCGCTCCGCCAGCTCGACCTCGAGCGCAGCGGTGTGGCCGTAGGCGACTCCTCGGTCCAATTGGCGGCGCAGCGCCTCGACCACCTCGGGCGGATTGTGGCCGAGGATGTGCGGACCGTAGGCGAGCACGAAGTCGACGTACCGCCCCCCGTCGGCGTCGAGAAGGTGGGCCCCCTCGGCCGAAGCGATCATCGGGGGCTCCCCGCCCACCGCCGTGTAGGCCCGGACCGGGCTGGAGACCCCGCCGGGCATCACCCGCGCGGCGCGCTCCCTGAGCTCGGCCGAGGAGCTCACGTCTGTTCGGCGACGGTCACGCTCTCCATGACATCACCCTGCACGATCTTCTGCACCACGTCCAACCCGCTCACCACCTGCCCGAAGAGGTTGTAGCTGAGGGTGAGCTGACTAGTGTCGTCGGCGGAGCAGATGAAGAACTGGGAGCCGTTGGTGTTTGGCCCGCTGTTGGCCATCGCAACACACCCCTCGACGTACTTCTCATGCACCGGCTCGTCGTCGAAGCTGTAGCCCGGGCCGCCCGAGCCGCAGCTGGCGCTGGGGGTCGCCGGGGCGGCGGGGACGTTGCCGATGCAGTTGGGATCACCGGTCTGGATGACGAATCCCGACACGACGCGCGCGACGGGGATGCCGTTGTAGAAACCATTGCGCGCCAGAGTCACGAAGTTGTTGACCGTCTCCGGTGCCAGGTTGGGCTGGAGGCAGAGAACGATGTTGCCCTCCTTGGTCTCGATGGTCGCCTCGTAGAGCTTGCTCTGGTCGATGGTCATCGCCGGCGCCGCCGAGTAGACGTGGATGTTGGAGGGTGGGTTGAGCGCCGCAAGGGCCGAACCGAAGGTGGCCGTCGAGCAGTCGGCGTAGGGGATGATCGTCGGCGTCGGGGTCGGCTTCGGGGTCGGGGTGGGGGACGGGGTCGCGGTCGCCACGCCCGTCGGTGTGCTGCTGTCGGCGTGGTCGAGCGCCACCGCTCCGGCGATGGCGGCGACCACCAGGGTCGCCGTCGCGGCGATGATGAAGGGAAGTCGGCGCGGGGTGGTGGGGGGCTTCATCCTGGTCCTCGGTCACTCCTCACGGAGCCAGCGCGCTGCCTGGAGCGCGTGGTAGCTGATGATGATGTCCGCGCCGGCGCGGTGGATGGCGGCGAGAGCCTCGAGGGCCGCGGCTCGCTCATCGAAGGCGCCGGCTCGTGCAGCGTGGGCGATCATCGCGTACTCGCCACTCACGCTGTAGGCGGCGAGGGGGACGTCGACGGCCGCCCGCACCCGCCCGATCACGTCGAGGCAGGTCAGAGCCGGCTTGACCATGACCATGTCGGCCCCCTCGGCGACGTCCAGTCGCGCCTCGCGCACCGCCTCTCGGGAATTGCCGGCATCCATCTGGTAGCCGCGCCGGTCGCCGCTCCGCGGAGCGCAATCGGCGGCATCGCGGAAGGGCCCGTACATCACCGACGCGTACTTCGCGCTGTAGGCGAGGATCGAGGTCTCGGCGAACCCCGCGGCGTCGAGGGCGGACCGGATCGCCCCGACCTGCCCGTCCATCATCCCGCTCGGGGCGACGACGTCCGCCCCGGCCCTGGCCTGGGAGACCGCCGCCCTCGCGTAGAGCAGGAGGGTGGCGTCGTTGTCCACCGACCCGTCCTCGCGGAGCACCCCGCAGTGGCCGTGGTCGGTGTACTCGTCGAGGCAGCAGTCGGCGATCAGGACGCAGTCGTCGCCGAAGCGGCCTCGGAGCGACCGCAGCGCCGACTGGACAATCCCGTCGCTGTTCCACGCCTCCGAGCCGAGCGCGTCCTTGCGCGTCGGTACCCCGAAGAGGAGCACCGCGCCCACCCCGGCCGCCAGCGCCTGCTCGACGGCGGCTCCGGTGCTGTCGACCGTCTCCTGCCGGTGTCCGGGGAGGCTCGGGATGGCGACGGGTGCGGCAATGTCCTCGCGGACGAAGAGCGGGAGGACCAGGGACGAGACGCTCAGCCGCGTCTCGCGACAGAGCCGGCGCAGTGCCGGGGTGCGGCGCAGGCGCCGGGGTCGCTCCGCAGGAAAGGGCATGTCCGCCCCAGGTTACTCACCAGCGGAGGGCGCCCGCCACCGCCGCGGCCACCCCCTCGGCGTCGCCGCGGGTCGCGACCACGGGCGTCAGCCCGTGGCGCCGCAGCGCGGCCGCCGTCGTGCGGCCGACGCAGACCACGCTCAGGCCGCAGAGGGCGCCGGGCCCGACCGCGGCGATGACGGCCTCGACCGCACTCGGGCTGAGCAAGGTCACGGCGTCGACGTGCTCCGCGAAGGCCGGGATCAGAAGGCGGCGCAGCCCAGCCACCGGGACCGTCCGGTAGCAGACCGTCACCACCACGTCGGCTCCCGCCTGGGCCAGCCGCTCGCCCAGCTCGATCCGAGCGGCCTCTCCCTGGGGGAGCCAGACAGCGCCGCTCCCGGCGCCAGCCCCGATGAGCTGGTCGGCCAGGGCTCCGGCGCCGGTCCCCGGCGCCACCAGCTCCACGTTGGCGCCGATGTCGCGCAGGGCGCGGGCAGTCGCCTCCCCGACCGCGGCGACGCGGATGCCGGCGAGATCCTCCGGCAGGCTGAGAGCGCGGAGCGACTCCACCGCGTTGGAGCTGGTCACCGCCAGCCAGCGGGGTGGCCGGTGCCCGCGCAGCGATCGGGCCGCAGCCCGCAGCTCCCCCGGCGACGCCACCAGCTGGATGGCGATGGCGGGGATCTCGACCACCGCGGCGCCCAGCTGGCGCAGCTCCTGACTGAGCGGCGCCGCCTGGCCGGCGGCCCGAGTGACCAGCACCCGGCGACCGGTGAGAGGCCGGCTCGGCGTGGCTGTCATCGCAGCCTCGCTGCGACCCGCTCCCCGAGCTCCTCTGGGGCGGCGGCATCGCCCGCCAGCTCGACCCGGCGGAGCGTCCCGCCGGTGTCCAGGGCGGCGGTGAGGACCAGCCGCCCGTCCTCGAGGCGCGCCCAGGCGCCGAGCGGCATCAGGCAGCCCCCACCGAGGGCGGTGAGCACGGCGCGCTCGGCCACGGCGGCCACCCGCGTCGGCGGGTGGTCCGCCGGAGCGCAGGCGGCGGCCGCGTCTCCCCCACTCCCCGTCTCGATGGCGATCGCGCCCTGGCACGGGGCCGGGACGAAGATCCGCGCATCGAGCCTCTCGCTGATGCGCCCGGCCGCACCGATGCGGTCGAGACCAGCGCAGGCGAGGATCAGGCCGTCGACCTCCCCCTCCTCGAGCTTGCGCAGGCGGGTGTCCACGTTGCCCCGGAGCGGCACCACCACCAGCTCGGGGTGCAGCACGTGGAGGAAGGCGGCCCGCCGTGCGCTGCTCGTGCCGATCGAGGCTCCGCTCTCCAGCGTCCCGAGCCCCCGCCCGTCGCGGGTGACCAGGGCGTCGCGGCAGTCCGCGCGCTTCAGGAAGGCGGCCACTCCGAGCCCGGCGGTCAGGCTGCTCGGCAGATCCTTGGCAGAGTGAACCGCGGCGTCGGCGCGGCCCTCGAAGATTGCCAGCTCGAGCGCCGCGCTGAACCACCCCTCCCCCTCCAGCCGCTCCACGGGAGTGCCGGGCCGCTCGTCGCCCTGGGTCCGGATGACGATCGTCTCGAGCGCGTCGACCCCCGCAGCACGCAGCGTCTCCACCGCCAGGGCGGCCTGTGCCAGGGCCAGGCGGCTGCCGCGGGTGGCGAGCCGGAGGGCCCCGGCCGTCACCGTTGCCCGGCGGCCGGATCGTCGAGGCCGAATGCCTCGCGAAGCGTCAGCACCACCCCGGGATCCTCGGCGGCGGCCCGCAGGTGGGTGATGGGAGAGTGGAGCAGCTTGCGGACCAGGCTCCGGCTCAGCTTGTCGATCCGATCCGCCAGCTCGGCATCGCCGGCGGGGAGGCGGGCCAGGGTCCGCTCCACCTCGTGGCGGCGGATCGTCTCGGCACGAGCCAGGAGGGCTCGGATGGTGGGATCGGAGGCGTCGCGCTGGCTCAGCACCTCGAGGGTCCGCTCCACCTCCTCGCTCACCAGCGCCTCGGCGGCGGCGATCGCCGCCCGGTGGTCCTGCATGCCGTCGCCGACGCGACGTCCCAGCTCGTCGATGTCGATCAGGGTCACCCCGGGGAGCTCGGCGACATCCGGTGCGATGTCGCGGGGCACGGCCATGTCGATGAGGCAGAGGGGGCGGCCGCCCCGCTCCTCCTGGACCGCGGCACAGAGGGCGCGATCGACGACCGGCTGGGCGCTGGTGGTGGCGGTGACCACCAAATCGCATGCGACCATCGCCTGCTTCAGCTCGTCGGGGCCGACCACGGTGGCGCCCAGCTCGGTGGCGAGGGCGAGGGCGGACTCGCCACCCCGCGAGCTGACCCGGAGGTGGACGCCCTGCCGCTGGAGGCGGCGGGCGGCCAGTGCGCTCATCTTGCCCGCACCGATCAGCAGGGCGGTGCGACCCTCCAGCCCCCCGAGCACCTGGGCGGCGACCGTCATGCCCGCCTCGCTGATGCTGCCGGCACTCCGGCCGATGCCGGTGCGGCTGCGAGCCAGCTTGGCGGCGCCGATGGCCCGCCGGAAGACGAAGTCGAGCTGAGCGTCGAGGCTGCCCGTCTCCAGGGCGAGGCGGTGGGCGGACTTGACCTGGCCGAGGACCTGGGTCTCCCCGACGACCATCGAATCCAGACCGGCGGCCACCCGGAAGAGGTGCCCGACCGCCTCGCCGCCGCGGAAGAGGCTGATGTGGCCCGGCACCGGGGGGTCCGTGGCGGGATCGAGGTACCGGCGCAGCCGGGGGAAGACCTCCTCCGGATCCGATCCCTCGTGGACGCTGACGTAGAACTCGGTCCGGTTGCAGGTCGAGAGCGCGGCGGCGCCGCTCAGGCCGGCGTGTCCGAGCAGGAACCGGAGCTGATGGCGAGCCTCGGGGTCGGAGAGGGAGGCACGCTCCCGCACCTCCACGGGGGCCGTTCGGAAGCTGATCCCGGCGGCGATCAGAGGCATCGCTCCCGAGTATAGGTACGGCTCGGCAGAGCACAGCCCGCATCGGTGGCGTGGCAGGACCGTGTCCTGGCACCCGCGCGGCCCCCGTGGGACCCCGAAGCGACTAGGATGGCCGCAGATTCGCTCATGTCCCTCACTGATCCACTCCCGGCGCCTTCGGCGCCCGATTCTTCCCAGGGGGGATCCGAGCCACCCTCCCGCGAGGCATCCGAGCCGCCGTCTCCGATCGGCAGCCCTCCGGCGGCACGCGGCGGATCCGACTCGAACGTCCAGGGACGCCGCCACTACGGCCGGCGGCGCGGCTCGGTGCCGGTCGGCGACGCCTTCGTCGCCCGTCTGGGCCCGGCCACGGACGAGCCCTTCGCGGCCATCGACGACCCCGCGGAGCCGATACGCCCCCGGCCGGGGCCGGAGACCCCGATCGAGGAGCTCCGCTTCGTGGCGGTGGACTGCGAGACCACCGGCCAGTCACCGCACCGGATGGTCGAGCTGGGCGCCGTCGCATTCACCCTCACCGCGCACCTGATGTCCTTCGAGACCCTGGTGCACAGCAACGACCGCATCAACCCCTTTGCCCGGCGCATCCACGGCATCTCCAGCGAGACCCTCGGGGGGGCGCCCCCGGTGCGACCTGTCCTGGAGCGCTTCCAGCGCTTCTGCAGCGGGGCTGTGCTGGTCGAGCACAGCGCCGATGCCTTCGACAGCCGGCTGATCGCAGCGACCCTGGGCGAGAGCCTGGACGCGGACAACCTCGACACCTCACGCCTCGCGTCCAAGCTGTTCGACCTCCGCGACACGATCGGCCTCGAACGGCTCTGCGTGGAGCTCTCGGTCCCTCACCGCCGGCCCCATCACGCGCTGGCCGACGCCGAGGCCACCTGGGGCTGCTTCCTGGAGCTGGTCCAGCGCGGGCGTGAGACCTTCGGGTGGAGGACGCTCGGGGATCTGCTCGCTGACGGCCAGCCACCCCCGCCACGTTGGGTGGATGGCGAAGCGAGTGCCCAGCGCAGGGGCGACCCGGCACGCCGCCACCGTGGAGGGCGGCGGCACCGTCGCAGCGGAGCCTCCGGCGACGCCGGCGACCCCGGCACCACCTGATCTGGAGGCCTCCATGCCCGACCGTCTGAGGAACAACCCCATCGTCCGCCCGTTCTTCGGGGCGCGGCCGCCGCTCAACTTCTACTTCGGCTCCAAGGGCCTGGGCCTGGTGCTGATGATCCTCGGGACGATCGCCGCCGTGGTCTCCCTGCTCTTCGTCACCGGCGTGGCCGGCCTCTGCAACGGACTTATCCTCTGCACCTTCCCGACCGTCGACGTGCTGGGCACCGTCGTCCTGATGGTCGGCTGGGTGGTGGCCGCCGCCGGCTTTGCGCTGATGTTCAACCGCCATCCCGACGGGATGCCGTGGGCGGTGTACGGGCTGATCCTCGCCGCCGTGGGCGACGTCCTCTCCTTCGTGGGGGACATCATCTTCGTGGGCGCCAACCCGCTCTACTACGCGCTCGGCAAGGGCGCCATCGTCATCTTCTTCTTCTGGCTGGTCATCTGCGCCGTCTTCTACTACCTGGTGGTGACCAGCCGTCCCGCCGACGAGGCGCCGCCGCTCGACTCCTAGATCCGGGTCGCTCAGGCGCTCAGGTCGGCGAGGAGCGGGAAGTGGTCCGAGGCCGTCGCGGTCTCTCGAGCGGCACGGCCACGCCCGATGGCGACATCGCAAGCGACGAGTCGTGAGAGCGCCTCCGAGCTCGCGAAGACGTAGTCGATGCGCGCCGCCGGCATCCAGGTCGCACAGGTGTAGCCGTGGGCGCGCGGGTGGAGATGGCGGAAGCAGTCGGTGTACCCCGCCGCGAGGATTCGGGGCACCGCCCAGCGCTCGATCGCGCGGCCGAGCAGGCGGTCCAGCCCGCGCCGCTCCGGCACGAGCGCAGTGAGCGGTCCGACCAACCATGGCAGCACGGGCACGCCCCCCTGGAGATCCGGATCGATGCCGTGCGCCAGCCACCTCGCGTCAACCGAGTCCTGCGCGGCGCCGGCGGGCGGCCCCAGCCAGCCGCCGTCCTGACGGACGAGCAGCCCGGCCTTGCGCAGCTCATTCATGCGCCGGAAGAATCGGGTCGCCTCGAGGTGATCGCCGGGAGACAGCGAGTTGAAGTCGCCGACGACGAGGTGGGGCATCGGCGCCTCCCCCCCGATGTCGGTGAGAACGTGCTCCAGCTCCTCCATCCGCCTCGCCTCCCCCTTGGCCCGCTCCCCAAAGCGGGCGGCGAGGTGGACGACGTGAAGGCGCAGGCGCTCACCGATGGGGGGTGCGACCGTGACCTCGAGATGGCTGCGCAGCATCCCGGCGTGGTGGTGGTTGCGGTGAGCCGCGACGGGCAGCCGGGTCAGCACCGCCAGCCCCAGCCGGCCACCGTCGCTTGGCGATCCGGAGACCGAGGTCATGCCGAGCTGGCCGGCCAGCCTCCCGACCATGCCGTTGTCCTGCACCTCCTGGAGGGCGATGAGGTCGGCCCCGCTGCGCGCCAGCACCGCGGCGATCCGCTCCTCCCGGCGCTCTCCACCGAGCAGGATATTGTAGGTGAGAATGCGGATCCTCGGCTTCCCCACCGTCTCAGGTCGCGTGCGCACGCTACCGGACCTCTCGGCGGCGCATACACTTGCCACCGATGCGGGACCGCGACAGTGCCGGGGCTCCCGCCCGCCTGGCTCTGACGGCCGAGCTGCTGCTCCTCGACGGCCTCACGCGGGCCGGCCGCGCCGCAATGCTGGTGCTGGTTGCGGCCGCGGCCGTCTGCTGGGGGTTCGCCGCCGTCGCCCTCCACCAGCAGGCGCTGACCACACGCGCGGGCGGTGGATCGCTCAGCCCGCTGGCGACGATCTTCGCGGACGGTTCGTCCGCGCTCACCGCCTGGCCCGGGTGGCTGGCCGCCGCCATCCTCTTGCTCAGCACGACCCGGCTCCGCCGGGGGCCGGTCGAGCCGCCTGCCGGCCGCAGCGCCGCCGGGGAGCTGAGCGCGGCGAAGGTCCGTTCGGGACTGCGCCGGGAGTACATGGGAGCCAGATTGATCCTGATCGTGGTGAGCGCGCTGACGCTCGCCGACCTGGCCCGGCTGGCCGTCAGCGGGATCGCCGCCCTCCTCGGGCTAGGCGGGGCCGGCGATGGGCTCCCCTGGATGGGGGTTGAGGTCGCGGGGCTGGGGGCCGCCACCGTCGCACTCACCGCGTGGGTGCTGAGCTTCCGACGGCAACTCGAGCGGGTCGGGGCGCTGGAGCCGTCGCGCGCACCGGAGAGAGGGCGCGGCTCTCCGTCCTGAACCCACGCCCCGGAGGGGTGGGGAGGCCCCGATGCCGGTCCCGACCCCCAGATGCCGTCACCGGCACCCCGGTCAGATGCGACGCCCGACGACGTAGTCGCAGGCCGCCTCCAGCGTGGTCCGTGCCGGCGACAGCGGGAAGACCGCCAGCTCCCCGCGAGCATCGCGGGCAAATTCCTGGGCCGCCTTCTCGGTTGCGGCGACCGCGCCGCTCCGCCGGACAAGGCTCACCACCTGCTCGTAATCGGGGTCGCCCCGGGGCCGGCGCTCCAGGACCCGGGCCAGCTCGGGACCGACCACCGGGTCCTGGAAGGCGAGCATGAAGGGCAGCGTCACCGTCCCCTGGCGGAGATCGGCCCCGACCGGCTTGCCCAGCTCCTCCTCGGTGGCGACGTAGTCGAGGAGGTCGTCGGCGATCTGGAAGGCCATCCCCAGCTTGTGCCCGTACCGCTGCAGCGCGTCGCGCCGGTCCGGGTCGAGACCGCCGACCACCCCGCCGCAGTAGCAGCAGGTGGCGAGGAGGGTGGCCGTCTTGCGCGCGATCTTGCGGTGGTAGTCCTCCAGCGACTGGTGGAAGTCGTCCTTGCTGGTCATCTGGAGCAACTCGCCCATGCAGATGGTCATCACCGTGTTGCTGATCGCCGAGTCGATCTCGGGCATGCCGATATTGGAGGTGAGGTTTGCGCCCTTTGCAAAGTAGTAGTCGCCGATGATGATCGCCGGCGCTGCCCCCATCGTCTCGTGGAGGGTGGTCATGCCGCGCCGGGTCGGCGAGCGGTCGATGAGGTCGTCATGGACGAGCGTCGCGGTATGGATGAACTCGATGCCCATGGCCAGGTCGTAGACGTGGTCCATCGAGGGATCGCCCATGCGGGAGGCGAGGATCACCAGGGCGGGCCGGATCCGCTTGCCCCCGGCGCGCACGATGTGGCGCATCGCCTCGGCCATCGGCCCAAGGTCGGCGGCGACCGCCGCTTCGAGCCGGCCTTCGAACTCGACGAGCTCCTCGAGGATCGGGGTGAAGAGCGTCTGCGCATCGCTCGTGGCCGATGCCCCGGCGTCCGACTTCGGGGAACGGCCCGCGGGGGGCACCTCGATCGCCTGCCGGAGTGCTCCGCTCGCTTCCATCTGTGGGGGGAGGATATCAGTCACCGGGCGGACCGGCTTCGGCCCGCCCGCCAGCCCGTGCCGTTCACGCCGTTCACGCCGGCGCGGCCGGCTCCACGTCCGCCACCAGCGCCCGGAAGGCGTCTCCCCGCGCCTCGAAGTCGCGGAAGGCGCCGTAGCTGGGAGCCCCGGGCGAGAGAAGCATCACCGACCCCGGTTCGGCGTGGGCCCGGGCGAGCCGCACGGCCTCGCCCAGGTCGGCGGCGGGCAGGACCGGAGGTGCATCGGGCAGCGCCGCCAGCTCCCCGGCCAGCCGGATCCCACTCGGAGGCAGGGTGACCACGGCGAGGACGCCCCGGTCCCGGTGGAGGCGTCGTGCCAGAGGACCGTAGTCCTGCCCGCGGTCGAATCCCCCCGCGATCAGCACCACCGGCCGCCCCTCCAGGGCATCGAGCGCGGCGACCGTCGCCTCCGGGATGGTGGCGATGCTGTCGTTGACGAAGGTGACCCCGGCCGCGTCGCCCACGGGTTCGAGGCGGTGGCGCAGCGGCCGGAAGCCGGAGAGGGCGGGGACCAGGGGGCGCACCTCGACGCCGTCCTCCTCGAGGGTGGTCAGGGCCGCGCAGGCATTGAGCAGGTTGTGCCGGCCGCGGAGCTGGAGCTGGTCCGCGTCGACGAGCCGCTCATCGCGCCAGAGGATCGAGCTACCGTCGGTGTGATAGCCGGCGGGATCCCCGAACCAGACGTGCCGGCCGGGCAGCGCCGGCGCGAGTGCCCGGATGCGCGTGTCCTCGCGGTTGAGGACGGCCACGATGCCGGATCGATGGGCAAAGAGGTTGAGCTTGTCCGCGAAGTACCGCGCCTCGGTCCCGTGCCAATCCAGGTGCTCCCGGTAGAGGTTGAGGAGCACCCCCACGCGCGGTGACCAGTCCAGGTCGCTGATCTGGTGGCTGGAGAGCTCGAGCACCCAGAGCGAGGGCAGCGGCTCGGGATGCAGGTGCGTGAGCAGGGGGATGCCGATGTTGCCGGCCAGCACGGTTCGCATGCCGGCGGCGCGGGCGAGGTGGTCGATCAGGGAGCTGGTCGTGCTCTTGCCCTTCGACCCGGTGACCGCGATGACTGTCTCGCCCGCGTGCTCGGCCCCCCAGAGGTTGGTCGCGGTCGTGACCCGGGTAGCGGCGGCGACCCGCAGGGCATCGTCACGGTAGCGGCTGAGGCCTGGGGAGCGGACCACGACATCCGAGGCGCTGAGCCGGGCGATGCCCTCCTCGCCGTGGAGCCAGGGGAGGGTCGCGGCGACGGCGCGCTCCGCCTCCGTTGGCGGCGCGTCGGTGACGACGGCGATGCCGGTCGGCGGATCCGCCATCGCGGTCAGCGCCGCGAGCGTCGCCCGGCCCTCACGACCGAAGCCCCAGAGCGCGACGCGCCGGCCTCCGAGCTCATCCAAGCGCATCGGCGAACTCCATGTACGCCGCTGGCAGTGCGTGCTCGCGTGCGGGCGCCAGCACCGCGTCGACGGCCTCCTGGGAGAGCCCGGCCACCCGCGGGTCGGCGCCCAGGGCCCGCACCACCGCGGCATCGCGCCAGCCCTCCGAGTCGGTGAGCAGGCGCATCGCGACCCTCGACTCCTCCACCTCCCCCACGCACTCCAACGG
>PLNE01000083.1 GCA_003141695.1 Candidatus Dormiibacterota bacterium | reverse complement strand
CCCGCGCACCGGCCGGGCTCCGTGGCGGCGGCGCCGCCACCGCTGGGCGCACCGCGTCCAGCGGCTCCCCGCGCGTCGCCAGCCACGCCGGCCACAGCCCGGCCAGCCCCGCCAGCAGCACCGCCACCGGCATGATCAAGGCCCACCCGCCACAGCGGCATGTCGAGGTGCAGGCTGAGGATCACCGCCCACGTGATCCCCGCCCCGGCCACCCCGGCCAGGATCCCGAGCAGCAGCAACTCGCCGAGGATGAGGCGGAAGACGGCCCGTCGTGGCCAGCCGGTACATCGCAGCACCCCGATCTCTCGTCGCCTCCCTCGGACCGCCGCCACGCTGCCGTTGATCAGGAACAGCGCGGTGACCACCAGGATCAGGACAAAGAGGGCCACCGAGGTGCCGTTGAGGGCGGAGACGATCACCAGCGCCACCCCCAGGTGCATCCAATCCTCATGGAGCAGCAGCGCCGCTCTGCCGTACTTCCCGGCGGGAAGAGCGATGGTCTCGGTGGTGGGGGAGGAGCCGGCGGTGGTGACCGCGCGGAGCCCCGTCTCCTGCTGGATCCGGTGGGCGACCTGGGCCACATGGGCGAGCTGCTCAGGGACGGTCCCAGCCAGGCCCCCTACCCGGACCCGAATGGAGCGCGCAACGCCTCTCCCGACAGGCGTGTCTCACCCACGTCGGCCAGCTCCGAGGGCCAGTCGCCCGATTCCAGCTCCTCGATGTGATCCAGGAGTCCGGCGGCCTCCCAGGCTCGGTTCCTGGGCGAGGTCGTCAGCTGAGCGAGGACGCCGGTGTTCTGGAGTTCGTTGATCCCATTGGAGACTGCCGGCTTGGTTCTTCCTGTGGCGGCGACCCCAATGGCCACGGTGATGATGGGATGCGCCGGCAGGACCCTGATCAGGTCCCACGCCGCAGCGTCCGAGCGCGGATTTGAGCGCGATCGGACCTGTTCACGCCAGCCCGCTTGCAGCAGCTCAACCGAGGCCACATAGCGCGTGGCCAGTGTCGCTGCCTGGGCGGTGGCCGCCGCGAACACCTCGATCCAGCGAGAGAGAGGTCCTTCCCGGAAGTCGGTCAGGCCTCGGATGTACATGCCTTTGTCTCTTGCCAGCGCGACGCTGATCGGTGGGACGAAGGTTGGTGCCAGTCCGCGTCGGCGCAGGATGATCTGCACGAGTGCCCGGCCAGTGCGCCCGTTCCCGTCCTCAAACGGGTGAATAGTCTCGAACTGGGCGTGGGCGATTGCAGCCTGGACCAGAGGAGGGAGCGTAGCGTCATTGGCGAAGCGGCAGAGGTCATCCAGGAGCGAGGGCATCTCCTCGGGTGGTGGCGGAACGAAATCCGCTCCGCAAGGGTTGTAATCGTTCCCCCCGATCCAGTTCTGGACCTGCCGGAACTTGCCCGCCATGGCGCTGGCATTGGGAGCTCGGGCCAGGAGTCGGCGGTGGATGTCCAGGAGGTCGTCCTGTGCGATGGCATCAGCTGCCACCGCCCGCTCGAGAGCCAGCTGCATGGCATCGATGTTGGCCAGGATTTCGGCAGCCTCGGCTCCGATGGACCTCCCAACCTCCTGTTTGGCCTCGGCGCGAGCCAGTGTCTGTGTCTCGACCTGCATGCCCTCGACCTTCGAGGAGGCTACGGACTCGGTCCTCAGGAGAAGACGGGCCAGCGGCTGTAGCTCCAGCCGGGCCCCGCGGTTGAGTTCGGCAATCGCTCTCTCCGCGTCGGAGACGGCGCCCGCCACCGCGCCGGGCAGGTCTGGCTCGAGCTCGGCGATCCGCTCAGGCACAAAGGCTTCGTACTCGCAACCCCTCCGGTATTTGGAGGGGGCGTAGATCGAAGGGTTCCACTGCCATACCCGGTGCTCGTATCTGCCTCGCATATCCTTTTCCTAAGACTGGCGGAAGGGAAAGGATGTGGCCTATCCTTTCCCTACTTTCAGGGCTACCTATCCTTGCCTTCTTGCACCTCGTAAGTAAAGGATAGCCAATATCCTTTACTAGTTGGGGCCAAGGAAAGACGAGAGGCCAGCCTAAAGGACGTCAGACGCGCGCGTCGGCCTCGCGCAACTCCGCGGCAGTCGACTCTGGGTACGTGTCGTTGACCCAGGTTCCGGCTCCGAGCTCGACGCCGGCCAGGTACTTCAGCCGATCTGGCCTGCGGTGGGGTGGATAGAACTCGATGTGGAGGTGTGCCTCAGGGTGCTCCACGGCGTCGGTGGGCGCCTGATGAACCGCCATGACATAGGGGGCTGAGAAACCAAAGTGGCGATCGTAGAGGCGGGCGACGCGGAGCAGTGCAGCGCTCAGCGACCAGCGCTCCGCACCGTCGAGCTCAGCGATCGAGGTGACATGCCGGCGGGGGTAGAGATGGATCTCGTAGGGCCATCGCGCTGCCTGAGGGATGAAGGCGATCAGGCCCTCGTCCAGGAAGACGCACCGCGGGCCGGAAGCCTCGAGCTCGGCCTCCTCGCAGTGAAGGCAGCGTCCCGTCCTCTGCAGGTGATCCGCCGCCGAACTAAGCTCGAGGGCCACGGCCGGCGGCACGAACGGCATGGCATAGATCTGGCCGTGGGGATGATGGAGGGTGACCCCCATCTCCACCCCCTTGTTCTCGAAGGTATAGACGTAAGCGACCTCGGGGCGTGATCCCAGGGCAAGGTAGCGATCAGCCCAGACCTCGACGAGCAGGCGGACCCTCTCCAACGGCAGGTCGGCAAGGGTGGCCTCGTGCTCCGATGTGTAGACAACCACTTCGCATCCCGTGGTGAGAGGTCGCACAGCCCGCCCGTCGGCACCGAGATCGGGACCGAAAGCGGGAAACCTGTTCTCGAAGACCACCACCTCGAAGTCGGGAAGCGGAACCTCGCTGGGGCCGCCCGGCCCGCTTGCGCAGAGGGGACAGAAGCTGGTGGGCAGGAAGGTGCGCTCGTTGCGTTCGCCCGCATACGCAACCCATTCGCGGCGGAGTGAGCTGAAGCGGAGCTCAGGCATGGACGCCGTCCGTCCCGCCGGGGGCGCGGCTCGGAGGCTGCGAAGATGCCTCGCCCACTGACCCAGGGCGCCGTGGCGCTTCCTCCCACCGCGCGCCATAGGCGATCAGATACCTCCCGTCCGGCAGCTCGTGTTCCGACTTCACGAGCGCGAGACGCGGTCTCCGGTGGTCGGGCAGGTCCGGGATGGACACGACGTCACTCGACGAAGGGTTCATCAGGGAACGCTGCCGAGGTGCCGTCGGTGCCGAGTTCGGCGACCAACACCTCGAGTCCGGCCTCCCGCAGCGCCGCAAGCTGCCCGGGGCTGACACCGGCGTCGGTGATGAGAGTCGTGATCCGCTCTAGAGGCACCGTCTGGCACATGGTCTCGACACCCACCTTGGTGTGATCTGCGAGAACGATGACGCGTTCGGCAGCGGCGGCGAGGGCCCGATCCGCCGCGGCCACGAGGGGATGTGGGGTGCTCAGTCCGCGCGCGACGGTCAGCCCGTTGCCGGAGATGAAGGCCTTGGAGACGCGGAGAGGGCGGACGGCGTCCTCGGTTGCCGGTCCGACGACCGCGTGGATCGAGCGGCGCAGCTGCCCTCCCGTCAGGGTCACGTCCACCCGAGGCGCCGACATCAGGGCGTTGACAACGAGCAGCGAGTTGGTGACCAGCGTGAGGTCGACGGCGGTGACCAGAAGCCGGGCAAGGGCCAGGGTGGTGGTCCCTGGACTGAGGATCACCGAGTCTCCCGGAGCGATCAGGGCGGCGGCGATCTGGGCGATGCCGGCCTTCTCCGCCCCGGCCTGGGTGGCCTTCTCGGCGTAGGACGGTTCTCGCGCCAGGCCTCCATCCGGCAGCAGCGCACCGCCGTGGGTACGCACCACCAGCCCCTGCTCGGCCATGGCGCGGAGATCACGCCGAACGGTCACCTCCGAGGTTCCCAGTAACCGCGTCATCTCCGCGCTGGAGACCACGCCGCGAGCCCGAATCCGCTCCAAGATCCGCTGCCTGCGCTGTGCTGCCAGCATGGGCGGGATCGTACCCCATCGATCAGGAGCGAGCAAGACCGAAATTACCCGGTCGGAATTTGCTTGACATTTTCGATCGGTCATGTAGCCTTCTGGTCGCTATGGTAGGGGATGGTGTGGGACTGCTCTGCGGCGGTTGGGGCGAGGCGGCCCTGAGCCAGTGCTCCCCGACGGTGCGGTCCACCCCCGGGGGGCTGGCCACGGCGCCGGCTCTCTCCTCAGTGCCCTCGGCCCGACCGATCGGGCCGAGGGCACCAAACGGCCTGTCCACCTTCTCGGCCTCGGCTGACCCGACCTTGGCCTGGGCACACCCGGCGACCTCGCGACGAGGTGGCGGCTTGGCCAAGCCGCCGCCTCGGACGCCCGGGCCATCGATGAACCTGCCCGCGCCGCCTCAACCGGCGACCGATCGGACCACGCAGCAGTTCACCACTGAGCGACCACGGAGGTAGTCACATGGCGACGGGAACCACGGTGTCGGGAGTCTCGGGCGCGGCTCAGCAGCCTGAGCTCCG
>PLNE01000037.1 GCA_003141695.1 Candidatus Dormiibacterota bacterium | reverse complement strand
TTCCCGCTCGGCGCGGCATTCTTCCCGGAGAACCCCGTGCTACACGCCCCAGCAGTCCAAGAGACGGCCAGCCGTCTACGCGCTACCCCGGCCCAGGTGGCGCTGTCCTGGCTGCTCGCCCAAGCGCCCACGGTGCTGCTCATCCCCGGAACTTCGTCACTGTCACCACCTGGAGGAGAACCCAGCCGCCGCCGAACTCGTCCTCGATGAGGTGGCTCTCGTGACCCTCGACCAAGCAGCCTGCTCTTGAAAATCCTGGCAAGGTGGTGTTTTCGCCATCGCAAGATCGTCCTGACCCTGTGGCTGGTGGCCTTGGTGGGGTTCTTCGCTGTCGACCGGGCGGCCGGCAACGCCTTCTCCACCAAGTTCCAACTGCCCAACACCCCGTCCGCCACGGCCCTGAACCTGCTGGAGAAGGACTTCCCGGCGGTCTCCGGCAGTTCGGACCAGATCGTCGTGCACGCCACGTCAGGTACCGTCCGCGACGCGCCGGTGAAGGCCAAAGTGCAGCGCATGCTGCAAGAGGTTGCCGCCCTGCCCCACGTGCGTTCGGTGGCCAGTCCCTTCACCACGGCCGGAGCGGCCCAGATCAGCAAGGACGGCACCGTGGCGTTCGCCACGGTCAACTTCGACGAACAGACCCTGAACCTGCCCAAGGCCGCAGTGGAGCGGGTCATCACGACCGCCCAGGCGGCCGGTGACCAGCAGCTGCAGGTGGCGCTGGGCGGCCAGGACATCGAGAACACCGAGACCCAGCCCGGGTCGCGCAGCACCACATTGGGCGTTGTATTTGCGCTCATTGTGCTCGGACTGGCGTTCGGAGCGCTCTTTGCCGCCTTCCTCCCGCTCATCACCGCCCTCATCGCCATCGGCATCGGCTACTCGATCACCGGGTTGCTCAGTCACGTCTTCTCAGTGGCCAGCTTCTCCACCATCCTCGGCATCCTCATCGGCCTCGGGGTCGGGGTCGACTACGCCTTGTTGATCGTGACCCGCCACCGCACAGGGTTGAAAGGGGGACGCACCATCGAGGACGCCGCGGTGAACGCTGTAAACACCGCCGGGCGAGCGGTGTTCTNNCCTTCCTCTACGGCATCGCGGTGTGCGCGGCCATAACTGTGGCGCTGACCATGCTGGCGTCGCTGACGTTGCTCCCGGCCCTGCTCGGTTTCCTCGGAATGAAGGTGCTCAGCCGCCGCCAACGGGCACAGATGCGAGAAACGGGTCCGGTCGCCGAAGAGGTCACCGGGTTCTGGCGGCGCTGGGCGACGACCATCGAGCGCCGACCAGTGCTGCCGGCCGCTGTCGCCCTAGCCACCGTCGTGGTGATCGCTCTCCCTTTCTTCAGCCTCCACCTCGGACTGGACGACGCCGGCAGCGACCCGTCCAACACCACGACCCGCCAGGCCTACGACANNGTTGGCCACCGGCCGGCGACGGCGGGGTGGTGGCTGTCACTCCACCCAGGGTCAGCCCCAGCGGGACCGTGGCCATCGCCAACCTCTACCCGTCGACCAGCCCCCAGGCGCTCCAGACCTCGTCGCTGTTGGAGCGGCTCCGCGACAACGTCATCCCCAAGGCCGAGGCCGGCACCGGCTTGACCGTCCTGGTAGGGGGCGCCACCGCCATCCAGACCGACTTTGCCCACGTCTTGTCCTCGAAGCTGCCTCTTTTCGTAGGAGTCGTGATCCTGCTGGCCTTCCTGCTGCTTATGGCCGTGTTCCGAAGCCTTCTGATCCCGCTGGTCGCGTCGATCATGAACCTCCTGTCGATCGGCGCCTCCCTCGGCATCATGAACGCCATCTTCGAATGGGGGTGGGGACACTCGCTGTTCGGTATCTCGGGCACTGCCCCCGTCGAGGTCTTCGTTCCCGTCCTGTTGTTCTCCATCCTCTTCGGGCTGTCCATGGACTACGAGGTGTTCCTGGTCAGCCGGATGCACGAGGAGTGGCTCCTCAACGACGACAACCGCGTGGCTGTGACCCTCGGTCAGGCGGAAACCGGTCGGGTGATCACCGCCGCGGCCGCCATCATGATCCTGGTCTTTGCGTCGTTCGTGCTTGGGGGAATCGTCATCATCAAGCAGTTCGGCATCGGCCTCGCCGGCGCCATTTTCATCGACGCCTTCATCGTCAGAACCGTGCTGGTCCCTTCCCTCATGCACCTCTTCGGCAAGGCCAACTGGTGGCTCCCGGGGTGGCTCGATCGGGTGATCCCGCACCTGTCGGTCGAAGCCGGGGACATCTCCGAGCCCGTACTCGTCAATCGCGTCACCCCTCGCTCGACCTTGACGTAGCAAAGGCACGGCCTCGCGATCAGTTGGCTGGGTGGAGCCCTGTGCCAGTTCACCCGGGGACGTCGTGCGCTGGTATTGGTCTCCGAGACGGGCGCGCTCGGCGCCCCACCGATCGAGTTGCGCCGCTCAGGGCGCGCTCGGGAACAGAAGGTCGCCACCGAACGTCGTGGCGTCTTGGGCCGGTAGCCACGCAGACGGATCGATGTTTCGTCCCTGGCCCCGCTCCAGCCGATTAGGGCGCCGCTGGCCGGCCAAAGCTATGGGCGAGCAGAGCGCCGTTCTCAATTCCGAACCCTCGTCAGGCAGCAGACGTCTGCGCAGGCGCGGCTTCGGTGGTGGCGGTCGCGGCAGGTGCGCTCTGGGCGCGGGCGGCAGTCCGCTTGGTCTTGACCACTTGAACGGCGCTGTAGGCGGTCAGGGTGGCGGCACCAAGGACGGTAAGGCGGGTCAGACCCTTGGGGAGGCGGAGCCCGATCAGCCGGTCGAGGCTGTAGCGGCCCGGCCCGGTACCGATGAGCACGATGGCAGCGGCCAGGTTGCTGGCCGGCAGCTCGAATCCGCCCTTTTGGAGCATCGGGCCCTTGTCCGCGTGGGTCAGGGAGGCGACCGCCATTGTCCCGGCTACGATCAGCGGGCCCACCGGGTAGGCCGCCCCGGTCGCCGTCAGGACGCCGCCCGCGAACTCGGAGCCGCCGGCCAGCGCGGCGAAGGCCTTGCCTGGTTTGAGCCCGAGACGCGCGAACCCGACACCCGTCTTGTCGAGGCCGGGGCCGTCGAAGCTTCCGAACAGCTTCTGGGCGCCGTGTACTGCCAAGTATCCGCCGAGAGTCAGGCGTAGGCCGAGCAGTGCGGAGTCGCGCATGGATGATGTCCTTCCGGTTTCTGTGTTCCCTGTACGACTAACATAACAGAAGTCACTATATTTTTGTCCCTGTATGATTGCCGGATGATGTCGAGGACAGAACGCGACAAGAACGCCGAAGGCTGGGTGAGTTGCGAGGCCCTGACGGCTGTCTTCGCGTTGCTCGGCAAGCGTTGGAGCGGGATCGTCGTCGGGACACTGCTCTCTGGCCCGGCCCGGTTTACCGAGATCTCCCGCCAAGTGCATGGCGTCAGTGAGCGGATGCTTTCAGAACGACTCAACGAGCTCACTGCCGCTGGCCTCATCGAGCGGACGGTACTCGCCGGGCCGCCGGTTGGCGTGGAGTACCGACTTACTCCGCGGGGGGAGGCACTTCGCCCAGCGCTCGACGAACTCGGCCTATGGGCAACTCAGCATCTGATCGCTACCTGAGTTCAGCAGACAAGCGAGCGGGACTTGTTTTGACGGTGAAATGCTCCGGCCACGACCGTTGCGTCACCAGTGCAGATTGCCCGATCTGGGCCCCGATTTGCCACGACCAGCGTCGTCTGCGAGAGCGCGTAACAACGTTTCGCGCGTCTCACGGTTGGGCGGAACACCTCTAGCGGAGTGTCCCGTAAGCCGATCCCCTTTCGGGAGGCTCACCGCAGGACGCTCACGACAGCGACCGAGCTAGCTCGGTCAGCTTCGCTTCGGCCCTTCGCCGCCACGTGACGGACGCGGCCAACTGCCGCCGACAGACCTACGCTGGCGGCGCGAACGGGGTGGGCCTCGAGGACTTCGACGCGACCGACTTCGAGCAGTTCTGCTTCGAGCTGTTGTCGGAGCTCGAGGGCTTGCGCAACGTGGAATGGCGGAAGGGCACGCCAAAGCAGTCGAGCCCCGACAACAGCGAACGCGACATCGTCGCCAAGGTCCAAAAGGCCCGTCACTACGTCCCGGGGCACCTGATCGGCCACCGCGTGGAGGTGGGAGTCATTGCCAAGCTCGTGCGGAGCTGTAGGGCACCAAAACCTC
>PLNE01000113.1 GCA_003141695.1 Candidatus Dormiibacterota bacterium | reverse complement strand
TATTTGCGCCGTGCTGCACTAGTGGCCCATGCCGGCGAAGCCGGCGATGATGAGCCAGGCGGCCACCGCCGCGAGCGCCACCCAGAGGGCGATGAGCCCGGAGCGCCGACCCGCGAAGTCGCGGGCTCGCCGCTGCCGGAGCCAGCGCTCCCGGACGGCGAGGTCGTCGAGACCGCTCGGGGCCGAGGGTCGGGGGGCGTCAGCCATCACACCTCTTCAACGGGCCGTCGGCCGGAACGGTTACGCACGGTCCCTCGGCTGGGGCGGGTGCCCGACCGAGGCACGGCTCCACCGGGTGGGGCCGGGGCCGCAGGTGGCTGCGAGCGGAAACGAGGGGCGACACGGGCGGTAATGGTGGCACGCCGAGGGGTGCCCTCACCGGCTCTTCACGGCCCGGCGTGGCCGGCCGGCGGCGGGGCGAGCCCTCGGGAGGCCCAGTGCCGACCCCCTGCCACCGACGGGCGGCGGCTACCATTCGGGCAGCGGGGAGCGCCGGGGCCTCGGTCACGACCGCCAGGCGTCTCCTGGCGGAGAGGTGCCCAAAGCGTGGCCGCTGCGACCCAGGCCGCAAGCTCAGAGCCCACCCGGATCGGCCTCGACAAGCCCATCTACACGATCAGCGTGGCCGCCGAGATCCTGGCGGTCCACCCGCGGACCCTGATGATGTACGAGCACCTGGCCCTGGTGATACCCCGCCGGACCCCCACCAACCGGCGCCGCTACTCCCAGCGTGATCTGATCACCCTCCAGGCGATCCAGCGGCTCACCAAGGCCCACGGTCTGAACCTGCAGGCGGCCCGGCATGTGATCCGGCTGCTCCAGACCCTCGACCGGCATCGGATCCCGCGGCCCGACTTCGTGGCCGACGTGGACATCGCCCACGTGCGAATCTGACCTGCCCCGATCGGCCCGAAGGCATCGGATTGCGGGTTTGCACATCGCATAACGCCCGCTCTGAATGAGCCCGGTTGCGCGGCTATACTGCCCGCAGGCTTTCGGTGCCATGGAGATGGCGCCAGCGGAGGAGGACAGTAGAGGCGATGGCGGACGAGGACGCGGTCATCGACGTCCTCCTGATCGAGGACGACCGGGACACCCTGGAGATGTACCGGACCAAGCTCGAGCTGGACGGCTACAGGGTTCACGTGGCGTTCGACGGTGTCGAGGGCCTGGAGCGGGCCAAGGAGCTGCTGCCGGACATCGTCTTCCTCGACGTCCGCCTCCCCCGGAAGGACGGCTTCGAGGTGCTCCAAGAGCTCCGCCGGCACGGTCCGACGGCCGAGACACCGGTGATCATCCTCAGCAACTTCGGTGAGAAGGACCTCGTCGATCGGGGGCTCAAGCTGGGGGCGTTGGAGTTCCTCATCAAGGCGCAGACATCGCCCGGAGCTCTCTCAGAGGGGATCAACGAGTGGCTGAAGGAGTAGCCGGGGGCAGTCCCGCGGGCGGCCCGCTGCCCGGCTCCCCCGGCCTGGACAAGCCCATCTACACGATCAGCGTCGCCGCCGAGATCCTGGAAACCCACCCTCGCACGCTGATGATGTACGAGAACATCGGCTTGGTCGTGCCGCAGCGGACCTCGACCAACCGCCGACGCTTCTCGCAGCGCGACATCTACAAGCTCCAGACCATACAGAGCCTGACCCGGCAGCACGGGGTCAACCTGACCGGCGTGCGCTACGTGCTCGCCCTGCTCAAGGCTCTCAATGATCACGGCATCCCGCCACCCGACACCCTCAAGGACATCGACGTCTCGGCGCTGAAGATATGAGCGGCGTGGACCGCGTCACCCGGCTGCCCGGGTCTGAGAAGCTCTGCTGATGGCCATCCCGGAACCCCCCGTCACGCCCGGACCGGCCCCGTCGGTGATCGACGCGTTGCGGGGGATACTGGCCGACGGGGCGCGCTTCGTCCGCGCCGAGATCGGCCTGGTGCGCGCCCAGGGCACCGCAACCGCCAAGCGTGCCGCGTTTGCCGCGGCCCTGCTGGCCGCCGCCGCCTTCGCCGGCCTTCTGGTCATCGTCTTTCTCCTCGGCGCCGGTGCCGAGGGGCTGGGCGGGCTCCTCCACCACCCCTGGCTGGGGTGGCTGATCATGGTGGGCCTGCTCCTGGCGGTCGGAGCGCTCCTGGGCTGGCTCGGCTACCGCATGCTGAAGAGAACGATCGCCGAAGGTCGCAGGGTCGGCGCCACCGTCAAGGAGGACCTGGAGTGGGTCAGGGAGTTGCTGAAGCAGAACGCGAACGGGAGCTGAGCAAGCAGGCGCTTGCCGGCGACGTCTCCGCTCTGGGCGCCCGGGTCCGGGACGAACTCGACTGGCGATCGAGACTCCGGCGGGATGGCTTCCGGTACGCCGTCATCGGGACGGCCGCCGTGCTGCTCACGGTTTCGGTGGTCGTGCTCCGGTCGCGGCGCCAGAAGAAGGGGGGCGAACCGGCCGCGGTGACATCGCTCGACGATGTCGCCGCCCAGCTCGAGGAGATCAGAGAGGAGCTGGCCCGGCGCCGCAAGGAGAGCGGGCCCCTCTGGCAGAAGCTGGCACTGCGTGCCGCCACCACCGCGGCTGCCGCCGGCGGCGCGGCGGTGGCACGCCGGGCGATGGAGCGGCTGGCCGGGTCTGACGAACCCGCGCACAGTACGGATCCCGACCCCCGGGCGTGAGGCCGGAGCCGGGGCGAGCCCGGCTCAGTCGGCGGCGATGGCTCCCCGGCAGCGGGGGAAGTCGGGGCACATCCACACGGTGGAGCCCCGACGCTCCATCGGCCGCTCGCAGATCGGGCACACGGGCCGGAGCGGGACCTCGGGTCGCGGCTTGGGTCGCTTGGCGGGCCGGCGCAGGAGACGCATCACCCGTCCTTATACACCGCATACACCGCCCGCGAGGCGCCGTCCGGAGATCAGGGGAGTCCCCGCCGGAGCTGGGACGGGACCCGGACGGTGGCGAGGCGAGCGGGCACCGACCGGAGGCGCGCGATGGCGAGGGCGGGCAGGATCGGGCCGATGAGGAGCACCGTGAGCAGGAGCTGGTCCGACTGAACGGCGAGCTGGGTGGCGGCCAGCGCCGCCGCGACCAGGAGGATGACCACCGGGACCAGGGGCATCGGACGAGGCTAGGCCGCCGAACCTTTCAGCTCGGTGACCGGATCGGGCCCGAGGACAGCTCAGGCGGGACTAAGGCCGAGAGTGGTAACGCTCTTGTAAGGTTCGGATGATCAGCATCCTGCCGATCACGTTACGGACGAATGGGGAGATTCCTTGTCCGCGAAGTCCGCGGCGGACGGGGTTTGGCGCGGGCGCGAAAGCGTGCCCGCCGATGACCGCCCGGTCCACCACCTCGCCCCTGCCGTGCCCGCCCAGGCCGGCCCGGGGGCGCACGCGAGAAGACTGACGACCCGACGTCGACTGCTCCTCGCCGGGCTGCAGCTGATCGTCCTCCTCATCAGTGCGGCGGTCATCTACTTCCTGGTCCGCAAGGTGAACCCGGGGCAGGTGGTCAGCAAGGCCGGGCACGTCTCCTGGAGGCTGGTGGGGGTGGCGATGGCCCTCAACCTCGTGACCACCCTGCTCCGTGCCCGGAGATCCCAGATCCTCCTCACGCGCCTCGGCCAGCATGTCCCGTTCGTCCGGATGAACTGGGTGGACCTGGCGGGCCAGACCCTCAGCTGGCTGACCCCAGCTGCGAGCGGTGACCTCTCGCGACCCTACCTCTGGCGCAATCACGACCGCGTGCCGGTGAGTGCGGGGGTCGCGACCGTGGTCTACGAGCGGCTGGTCACCATCGTCCAGCTCGGGATCGTCGGCGGGGTGCTCGCCGCCGCCATCTACCTGCCCGCGCTCGAAACGGCGGGTCTGGCGGTGGTCGGTCTGGTCCTCCTCGCCTCCCCCTGGTGGGCCAGCGTGCTCACCCGGCACTTCTTCACGACCGGCATCCCACCCGAGCGCCACGGGCTGGTCGGCGGGATACTCCGGTCGCTGGTGCAGCTCGAGGAGCTGGGGCTGGCGCCCCGGCTCGGCGCCGTCTTCGCCTTCTACAGCCTCGTCGTCTTCGCGGTCAGCGGCTTCCAGATCCTGCTGCTCGTCTGGGGGCTCGGGGCCGGCGTCACGCTGGGCGTGGCCATCGCCGCCTACTGCATCTCCCAGGTGATCGGCAGCGTGTCGACGCTGCCGTTCGGCATCGGTGCCGCCGATGTCACCACCGCTGCCCTCCTGGTCGCCGGAGGGCTGACCAAGGTGGATGCGGTGGCGGTCACCGTCCTGGTGCGAGTGGCGATGACCCTCCCCCTCGGCATCGCCGGCGCGGTCGGGATCATGCTCCTCGGACGCCCCCGTATCCCCGAGGGCGAGGCCGCCCCGGCCCCGGTGAGCCCGTGACCCCCGAGGAGACCGCGGTCGCGGCCCCTTCGGGGGGGCGGGAGGCGGCCTCGACTCCCACCCGGGTTGCGGTGGTCGGAGGGGCCGGATTCATCGGCAGCCACCTGGTCGAGCTGCTCGCGGCCGACCAGCTGTCGGTGCTGGTGATCGACGATCTCACCCACCCCTGCGGGGCCGCCCTGCCCGAGACGGTCGAGCTCCTGGAGGCGGACGCCGACAGCCGCGAGGCGGCGGATGCCCTGGCTCGCTTCCGGCCCCAGGCGCTCGTCCACCTCGCCGCGAAGGGGGGCGTGAACCGAGCCCTGCGGGACCCCGGGGACCACATCCGGCGAGTCCTCGCCAGCTCGGTGGGCTGCTTCGAGGCCGCCGCTCGGGCGGGCTGCGAAGCGCTCCTCATCGCCTCTTCGGGGGGCGCGGTGTACGGCGACGCCGAGCGGCTCCCCGCTTCAGAGGAGCTGACCCCGGCGCCCCGATCCGCCTACGGCGCGGAGAAGCTTTGCGAGGAGACCTACCTCTGGACCTACCGGCAGCGCGGGGTGCGCACCGTCGCCCTCAGGTTTGGCAACGTCTATGGGCCGCGCCAGGACGGCACCGGAGAGGCCGGGGTGGTGGCGATCTCCTCAACCCGGCTGGTCCAGGGATTGCGCCCGGTGATCTACGGGGACGGCACCCAGACCCGCGACTTCATCTACGTGGCGGATGTGGCCGCCGCCACCCGAGCGGCCCTGCTCAGCTCGATCAGCGGCCCCCTGAACGTGGGGACCGGGAGAGAGACGAGCGTCCGCGAGGTGGTCGCCGAGCTGATCCGGGCCTCCGGGGCAGGGATCACCCCCGACTTCCAGCCCGCCAAGCCCGGCGAGGTGGCCCGGGCCTGCATCGACCCTGGCCGCGCCGAGCGCTCGCTCGGCTGGAAGGCTCAAACTTCCCTCCCCGAGGGTCTCGCCCTGACCCATCGGTACTTCGCGACCCAATCAGCACGGATATCGCCGGCCGCGGTTCGGCCGGCCACCTAGGGGAGACAGCAATGCGCATCGCGGTCCTGGGGGCCGACGGCTACCTCGGGTGGCCGACCGCCCTTCACCTCTCTGCACGCGGCCATGACGTCGTCGGAGTCGACAGCCTGGTGCGGCGGCGCTGGGACGAGGAGTGCGGTACGGACAGCTTGACGCCGATCGCCTCGATCGCCGACCGGCTGGCCCGCTGGCAGTCTGAGAGCGGCCACAAGATCGACTGGCACCAGATCGACCTCTGTGACGCCGCCGCGGTCGACGAGCTGATCCGCACCACCCAGCCCGACGCCATCGTCCACTTCGCCGAGCAGCGCTCGGCCCCCTACTCGATGATCAGCCCCCGCCACGGTGTGGAGACGCAAGTCAACAACGTGGTGGGCACCCTCAACGTCCTCCTCTCGGTGCGTGACCACGCCCCCGACTGCCATGTGATCAAGCTCGGGACCATGGGCGAGTACGGGACCCCGAACATCGACATCGAGGAGGGGTTCATCGAGATCGAGCACAACGGTCGTCACGACCGGATGCTCTACCCCAAGCAGCCGGGGTCGCTCTACCACCTCTCCAAGGTCCACGACAGCCACAACCTCGATTTCGCCTGCCGGATCTGGGACCTGAGAGCCACCGACCTCAACCAGGGTGTGGTCTACGGGACCACGACCGACGAGACGGCGCTGCACCCGCAACTCATCACGCGGTTCGACTACGACGGCATCTGGGGGACGGTGCTCAACCGCTTCTGCGTCGAGGCGGCGGTCGGCGAGCCCCTCACCGTGTACGGAAAGGGCGGTCAGACGCGCGGCTTCCTGGACATCCGCGACACCGTCCGCTGCATCGAGCTGGCGGCTCTCAACGCACCGGCCGCCGGCGAGTACCGGGTCTACAACCAGTTCACCGAGCAGTTCTCGGTCCTCGGGTTGGCCGAGAAGGTGGAGCACGCCCGGGCCGCCCACGGCCTCCCGACCACCATCTCCCACGTGTCCAACCCGCGCCGGGAGAAGGAGGAGCACTACTACAACGCCAAGCACCAGCGCCTCCTCGACCTCGGTCTCGAGCCCCACGGGCTGAGCGAAGCCCTCATCGACGACGTCATCCAGACGGTCGAGGCGAACGTCTCCCGGGTCCGGCGCAACACCATCGAAGCGACCATCGACTGGCGCAAGGGTGGCCACGTCTATGCCGGGGGCCGCGCGCCGGCACTGACCGCCCTCGCCGGCATCGGTGGCTAGCCGGGAAGCCGGCGGCCCGTCCCAGGGCCCGGAGGCGGCGCGCCCGCGTCTCAGCAGCCTCAGCCTGGTACTCCCGGTCCACAACGAGGCCGAGAACATCGGCTGGCTGCTGCCCCACGCGGCCGACGTCCTGCCCGGGATCGCGAGCCGCTTCGACCTCGTGATCGTCGACGACGGGAGCACGGACGGTAGCGGCGAGCTGGCCACCACCCTCGCCGGGAAGCTGGGAATCTCGCTGCGCGTGCTCCGCCACGAGCAGAAGAGCGGCTACGGGATCACCGTGGGCGATGGCCTCCGAGCCGCCCGCGGGGACTTCGTCGCGTTCACCGACGCGGACGGTCAGTTCGAGATCGCCGACCTGGCTCGGCTCGTCCCCCTCCTCGACCGGGCTGACCTCGCCGCCGGCTGGCGGGAGAAGCGGAGCGACGCCCGAGCCCGGGAGGTGGTGAGCTGGGTCTTCAACACCCTGGTGACGGTCCTCTACCGCCTCCCCTACCGCGACGTCGACTGCGCCCTGAAGCTGATGCGGCGTGAGGTCCTGGATTCGCTCACCCTGGAGGCCCGGAGCGCGCTGATCAACGCCGAGCTGTACTACAAGGCCAGGTACGCCGGCTGGCGGATCGCCCAGGTCGCCGTCCCCCACCACCCCCGGGTGGCGGGGCGCCGCTCGGGAGCCCGACCCCGCGCGATCGCCCGAGCCATCAAGGAGCTGCTGCTGTTCCGGCTTCGCATCCGGCGGTCGCTGCCGCACCGGCATGCCGCAACCATCCCGGTGAGCGAGCCGGCCGACCGGGGCTGAGAAACCGGCCGACGCTCAGGAGACCGTGATCACTCCGCGCCGATGCCGGCGAATCGCGGGTCGGGGGCACCGGCATCGCCGGACAGAGGCGGCGGCTCGGACCTCGCGGAGGCCACGATCTGGAGGTCCCCCGCCATCTCCGCCTGCCCGCCGGCGGCAATGGCGATCTGCTGGGCGGTGGCGGACACCTCGCGGCTGGCGAGGCTGACCTGCTCCATCGCCTCCACCACCTGCTCCGACGCCGAGCGCTGCTGCTGGGTGGCGAGCCGGACGTTCGAGCTGGCCTCGGCCACCTGTTCCATCAGCTCAAGTCCGATCTGGAGCTGGGCGGCGCCCTCGTCCATCGCGATGACGGTGGCGCTCGTCTCCGACTCGGCGCTCGCGGTAATCGTCGAGATGTCCGCGGCCAGCGCCTTGGAGCGGTCGGCGAGCCGCCTCACCTCATCCGCCACCACCGCGAAACCGCGGCCGGCCTCGCCGGCGCGAGCCGCCTCGATGGCGGCGTTGAGGGCGAGCAGGTTGGTCTGGTCAGCGATGTCGTTGATGAGACCGAGGATCCGGCTGATGTGACGGACCCGATCGGTGAGGGCGACGGTGCGCTGACCCGAGGTCAGGATGCGCTCGTGGGCGCGGTCGAGGTTGTCCCGGGTCTCCGCAGCCTGGGTGGCAACGCGCTCCACCGTCTCGGCGATGTGGCCGGATGTCCGGGCCAACTCCTCCATGCTCGCCGACGTCTCGACCGCCGCCGAGGTCTGCTGGGCGGTGGTCGACACCAGCTGGGTGGACGCCTCGGAGAGACGGGCAGCGGAGGCGGCAAGCTCGCCGCTCACCTCCCTGACCCGCTCGACCATCCCTCCCAGCCGCTCGACCATGAGGTTGAAAGCCTGGCCCAGCTCCTTCACCTCGGCCGCCCCGCCGGGGTCGACCCGGGCCGCCAGGTCGCCCGCGGCGACCTGGCGGGCCAGCCGGCCGAGGCCGCGGATGTGAGTGGTCTCGCGGCTCGCGACGAGCCAGGAGGTCGCACCGAGCAGGATCACACCGAGGAGACCGACCAGGATCGCCACCGTGTGCACCTGGCCCGCCATGGCGGAGGTCCAGCCGCGGCCGGAGGTGGCGGCGCCGAGGGCCACCACGAGGAGGGCTATCACGACGACGCCGGCGATGACGACACCTGCGACGACGCGGACGAGGAACCGGTCCAGCATCCGCCGGATCGCTGCTCCGAGGTTGACCATGACAGCCTCCAGCCCGCCCACACCCAGCCGGCGTGGCATTCCGGTTCGGCTCTCAGATGTAGCACCGCCCGGAGTAAAGGTGGGGTGTGGTTTGCGTGACGGCCTGCTCACAGTCCGGCACGGCGCCCCCGGGGGCCGAATCCCTCAAGGACCCCTACGGGCACCCTCAGCGGCGGGCCAGGAGCTCCGTGAGCGGTCCCGCGTGCCCGGCCAGGATCTCGTGGAGCTCGAGTATCTCGTCGCCCGAGATGGGCGCGTCCACCCGCTCCCCGCCCTCGTCCACGCTCGGCGCGGTCACCGCTGCGTCCGGGGCCTCGGTCTGGAAGATGATCTGGAGCAGGTTCTCGTCGTTGCACGAGCGGCAGGTGACCCGGACCAGCGCACGGTTGCCCTGCTGGGCAAGGACGTTGATGCCGCACTCCGCCATGCTCTCCCCGCACTGGACACAGCGGTACTTGCGGGCCTGGGAGCGGAGCAGCTGGACGAGATCCACAGCTTCAGTATAGGCAGCCGCGCCGAATCACCAAGGCGCCTATCGCCCCCCACGCCGCAGATTGGGGTCGCCCTACCAGACGCGGGTGCCCCCGGGAGCCAGCCGCTCCGAGCCGGTCCGGGGGAGCTTGACGATGACCCGCGCTCGTCCCGGCCGCGCAGGCCGCCCCCGGGGCAGTGAAGGCCACCGGTACGGGTAGACTCGCCTGCGCCACTGGGGAGTGGCCAAGTGGTAAGGCAGCTGACTCTGGATCAGCAAATCGTAGGTTCGAATCCTACCTCCCCAGCCAAGTGTGTTGGCAGTCACCATATTCCTGGTGCGGGCTGTCGCTGGTCGCCGGTGACCCTCTGAGCCCGCGCGCCCGTGTGGCGCTCAGAGCGAGGTGATGGCGAGCGTGGCGCCCATGCCGATGACCATCGCGGTGACGGCCAGCAGGACGACCTTCTCCCAGAGCCGCAGCCGGTAGGCGGCGGGCAACGTGGTCCAGGCGAGGACGATGAGGAAGACGAGCACGATGGGGAGTAGCAGGGCGTTGAGGACCTCGACGGCGATGGCGAGTCCCACCAACGAGCTGCTGGTCAGCACCAGCACCGCGGAGAGTCCGACCGCCCCGGTGAAGACGCCGTAGAAGAGGGGCTCCTGACGGAACTTCCTGTTGAGGCTGCGGGGCTTCCCGGCGACTTCCGCGAGGGCCCACGCGGCTCCCAGCGAGACGACGAGGGCCGCGACCAGGGCAGCCCCGGCCACCCCCATGGAGAAGGCGAGGCGGCCACCCGCAGCTCCGAGCGACGAGGTCAGCGCCGTCGAGATCTGGGCGACGGTGTTGACGGATCCGGAGTTCCGGTGGAAGAGGCTCGTCCCGGTCGCGACCAGGACCGCGATCATGATCACCTGGGTGACCACCGCACCGATGGCCGTGTTGATCCGCGTGACCCGGAGGTCCCGGACCGTGATCCCCTTGTCCAGGATGGCGGCCTGCTGGTAAAAGATCATCCAGGGCATGACCACCGCCCCGACGTTGGCTGCCACCAGGGCCAGGTAGCCCGAGTTCCCGAGCGGCTGGCCCATCCACAGGCTCCCGGCCAGGGAGGCCGGATCCGGATGGGCCCGGATGGCGGCCACCAGGAAGGCCAGCTCGAAGAGCCCGAGGCCGATCCCGATCAGCTCCACTCGCCGGTAGCTGCCGGAGACGACCACCAGGAAAAGCAGGATGGCGGCGCCGGGGACGATCAGCTGCGGGGGCAGGCCGACAATGCTGCCGACACCCGCTATGCCCGCGAACTCGGTGACCAGGGCACCCACGCTGGTGACCAGCAGGATGCTCACGGAGAAGACCGCCCATCCACGTCCGAATCGCGCCTTGATCAGCTCGGCGTGCCCCTTGCCGGTGATGAGGCCGAGCCGGACGGTCAGCTCCATGACGATGTAGAGGACCGGCATGAGGAGGACCTCGAGGGGGAGGAGCCGGTAGCCGAAGCGCGCCCCGGACTGGGCGGCGGTCACCACGCTGCCGGCATCGGTGTCGGCGAGCATCACCATGAGGCCGGGACCGACCGCCACCGCCAGCCACATCCAGCGCCTGCGGGGGTGGCGGGACGGCAGCTGCGCGGATCCGTTCTCAGCGCCGAAGTCTGCCGCCTCGGGGGCCTTCGCGACCGCGACGGCCCGCATCCCCAGGGCCCGAACCTTCATCGCTCTCCGGAGCAGAGGCAGCGCGGCATGGCCGGCGCCGCGGGGTTGGTCGTGCGGTGGTGTGCGATCACGGGTCGGATGTCTCCCTGCGCCGCGCATGGCCCCGGAGGGGTAGCGGCAGTGGTCCGGCGCCCGCTCACAGCGTCGCCTTAGGGCAGGCTAACCTCCAGAGCCGAAGGTCATCGACCGATGGGGTCGCCCGTCACGGCGAGGCCGCCCTTCGGCAATCAGCGCCATCTCAGTCACGGAGGGCCCGCGCCGCGCCGCTCAGTATATGAAGCCCTCGACGTCGTTGAGGGTGGTCACCTCGCGGGAGTCGATGCTCCCGGGGATCTCGTCGAAGTTGGCCTCGTCGACGTAGAAGTGACTGGGACTGACGACCGCCACCACGTAGGCGACGTGTCCGTAGTAGCTGTAGCCATTGCCCGGGCCCCAGACGACGACGGCCCCAGGCTTGGGGGTCGAGCCGGTCGAGTACCCCATCGCCCTGGCGTTGCCGAACCACTCGTCGGCGTTGCCACCCCACGGGACCTCGCGCAGTGAGGCGACGTACCAGGTGCACTGGCCCCAGGGGAAGGAATCGGGGATGGCCCCGAATGCGAAGGGGCAGAGCACTCCGCCGCACGTGCCGGAGCCGCCGCCGCTCTTGGCGGCGGCCGCCGCAGCCGCCGCAGCCTCAGCCGCCGCGGCCGCCGCAGCCTCCTCGGCGGCCTGCTGCTGCGCTCGCACCGTGGCGATCTGGCTGAGCAGCGAGTTGCGCTGGCCCACCAGGCCGGAGGCCTGGCTGCCGAGGGAGGCCGCCTGCTCCTTCAGCTCCGACTCCTGCCCCTGCAGAGCGGCCTGGTCGGCCTCCATCTGGCTCTCGGCCTGAGCGGCTTGGGCGAGGCGAGACTGCTGGGTCTGCTGCAGAACGTCGAGCGCCTGCTGCTCCGCCTCCACCTGGGCCATCAGCTGCTGGACCTTCCGGCTCACGGTGGTGGCCGAGTCCAGCTGCCCCATGAACTCCGCGATGCTCTGGCTGTCGACCAGACCCTCCACCACGCCGGTCCCGCCCTCGGTGTAGATCTCCACGGTGAGCTGGGTGAGCTGCGCCTTCTGCGCCGCGAGATGGGTGGTGTCGACCTGAATCGCCTCGGCGGTCTGGGCCAGGGCCAGGTTGAGCTGGTTGATCTGAGTCTGGTCCGACGCTATTTGGGCTTCGGTACCCGCGATCTGTTGCTGCACCGCGGCGGCCTCGGCGTTCGCCGCCGCCTCGCCCCCCTGCAGGCTCTGCAGCTGGGTGCCGAGAGCGTCGTACTGCTGCTGGAGCTGGCCGATCTGCTGGTCGTAGGAGTCGGTCAGCCGGATGCCAGGGAGGGCCACCCCGGAGGGCGGGGGCACGGCGGCCGCCAACGCTCCGATCAGGAGAACGGAGGCGGCGAGCTTGCAGGTGAGGCGTGTGGTGCGGCGCAAAGTTCCGTGTCCGTGGGTCGACGTGGGACGCGGAGCTTATCAGCGGCTCACCGAGCCCCCGGAGCCCCTTTCGACGCCTTTTCATCGAGTCGTCACGCTGCCGTCACGGCTCTCCGGCAGCCTTTGCCGTTCGCGGCGTTCAGCGCGATCACGCCCGCCACTCAGAGGGAAGCAGGCGACTGTGTAGAGTTGGACACGAACAGCAGATGGAGGATCGGTCAACGTGAGCGAAGCGCCGGAGGTCAAGCCCGCCGAGTCGACGACACCCACGCTCGCCCCGCGGGGCCTCGAGGGGGTCGCGGTCGCCGAGACCCGGATCGGGGACGTCCGGGGAGAGGAGGGCTTTTACCACTATCGCGGCTACGACGCGACCGAGCTGGCCCGCCACTGCTCTTTCGAGCAGGTGTGGCACCTCCTGCTGATCGGCGAGCTGCCCAATGCGCGCGAGCTGCGCTGGCTCCAGGATCAGGCCGTCGCTGGGCGTGCCCTGCCCGGCGGGGTGTCGACCGCCCTCGATGAGATCGCGCGGCTCCCCGGTTACACGGCCCTCGGCGCCCTCCGCACCGCGGTCTCCCTGAGCGCGGCGGCCCTGAACCTCCAGCCGACGCTCGACCTCACCCCCGACCAGGTGCGCGCCGACGCGCTCCGGATGGTCGCGCTCACCCCCGTCCTGCTCATGAGGCTCCACCGCGTGCACCAGGGGCTGGCCCCGATCGATCCCGATCCCAGCCTGGGCTATGCCGCCGCCTACCTCCAGATGCTGACCGGCGAGCGGCCGGACCCCGAGGCGGCACGCGCTCTGGAGCAGTACATGATCCTGACCATGGACCATGGATTCAACTCGAGCACCTTCACCGCCCGGGTGATCACGTCCACGGGGAGCGACATGGGCTCGGCGCTCACCGGGGCCATCGGCGCACTCGCCGGCCCCCTCCACGGCGGGGCACCGTCGCGTGCCCTGGACATGCTCGACGCCATCGGCACCCCGGAGCGCGCCGAGGAGCATCTCCGCGACGAGGTCAAGGGCGGCCAGCGCCTGATGGGGTTCGGGCACCGCGTTTACAAGACCGACGACCCCCGCTCGGTCCTCCTCCACGAGGTGGCGCGCGGTCTGGGCGGTCCGCAGGTTGAGTTCGCGGAGCATGTCGAGGCGACCGCCCTGCGCGTGCTGAGCGAGCTCAAGCCGGGCCGGCGCCTCTACACCAACGTCGAGTTCTACTCCGGCGTGGTCATGAACACCGTGGGCCTCTCGCGGGACATGTTCACCCCCACCTTCGCGTGCAGCCGCACGGTCGGATGGACCTCCGCCGTCGCGGAGCAGGCGAGCAACAACCGGCTGATCCGCCCCTCGGCGATCTACATCGGCCCGCCCGCTCCGCGTCCCCTCCCCGAGGGATACGCGTACGCGTGAACCCGGGCCCGGCATCGCGCCGGTACCGGCGGGGGACAATGGGTGCCATCTTTCCCCAGAGGAGGAATGCACGATGCCCACACTCGTGCGACCGACTGCCCCGGACCCCTACGACCTCCTGCCCGCGGTCGCCTCGTTCTCGCTGACGAGCGACGACATCACCGACGGCCGGCCACTCGACGCGGTCCACGTCCATGACAGCGCGGGCGGAGGGAACCAGAGCCCTCAGCTCCGCTGGAGCGGACACCCGGCGGAGACCCGCGGATTCGTGGTGACCTGCTTCGACCCCGACGCCCCGACCGGCAGCGGATTCTGGCACTGGGTCCTGGTCGGCGTTCCCGCCTCGGTGGCCGAGCTGCCGCGCGGTGCGGGAGCGTCCGACGCCCACCTCCCTCCGGGGGCCTTTCACGTGCGCAACGATTACGGCACCCTCGACTACGGCGGATCCGCGCCACCGCCCGGCGACCGCCCTCACCGCTATGTCTTCGCGGTGCACGCCGTTGACACGGACGACCTCGGGCTGACGCCGGCGGTGTCTCCGGCGGTGGTCGGTTTCACCCTCGCCTTCCACACCATGGCGCGGGCCACTCTCCGCGCCACGTATCAGCGCTGATCGCTCTAGAGGAGGGCCCGGCGATAGGAGAGGAGTCGGAGGTCGCGGAGGCCCAGATTGTGGTCCACTGGCAGGAGGGCGAGAAACTCTCCCGCGGCCAGCTGCCCCGACCCCTCTCGGCTCAGGAGGAGGCGGAGGTGAGGGCATTCGGCCAGGCCGAGTAGGCCGCGGGACGCACCGCGGACGTCGCGCCGGAAGCGGTCGGGCTCAGCCTGAGGTCAGATCGGGCTCGAGGCGGCCCAGAGGTTGATCCCGCTCTCGGTCGCCAGCCGATCGACCTCGGCCAGCTCCGATTCGGTGAAGTCGAGGCGTTCGAGGGCGGCGAGATTCTCCTCGAGCTGGCGGACGCTGCTCACCCCGATCAGCGCCGACGTGACCCGAGGGTCGCGGAGCACCCAGGCCAGGGCCATCTGGGCGAGCGACTGGCCGCGCCGCGCGGCCACCTGGTGGAGCCCGTGGATCTTGGCGAGCGTCTCCTCGGTGAGCATCGCGGGAGAGAGCGAGCCGCGCTGGCGGGCACGCGAACCCTCGGGGATGCCCTCCAGGTATTTGCCGCTCAGCATTCCCTGGGCGAGCGGGGAGAAGACGATGCAGCCGATCCCCCTGCCGCCCAGGACGTCGAGGAGACCCCCCTCGATCCAGCGGTTGAGCATCGAGTAGGAGGGCTGGTGGATGAGGATCGGCGTGCCCAGTGCGGCCATGATCCCGGCAGCCGCCTCGGTGCTCGCCGCCGAGTACGAGGAGATGCCCGCGTAGAGGGCCTTGCCCTGGCGCACCGCGGTGTCGAGGGCACCGAGCGTCTCCTCCAATGGCGTCTCGGGGTCGAAGCGATGCGAGTAGAAGATGTCGACGTAATCCACGCCCAGCCGCTTCAAGCTTTGGTCAAGGCTGGCCAAAAGGTACTTGCGGGAGCCCCATTCCCCATACGGGCCGGGCCACATGTCGTAGCCGGCCTTGGTGGAGATGATCAGCTCGTCGCGGTGCGGGCGGAGGTCGGTGGCCAGGATGCGGCCAAAGGTCTCCTCGGCCGAACCGTAGGGCGGCCCGTAGTTGTTGGCGAGGTCGAAGTGGGTGACCCCGAGGTCGAAGGCGCGCAGCACGATCTCCCGGCTCTCGCTGTACGGCCGCTGGGCGCCGAAGTTCTGCCAGAGGCCGAGGGAGATGAGCGGGAGCCGGAGGCCGCTCCGGCCCGAGCGGCGGTAGGACATCGATGGGTAGCGGTCGGGAGCGGGGACGTAGGTCATGGGGGCCCTCCATGCGGCCGGAGCGACACCCGGGCGCGCGCACCCTCGGGACCGGGCACGGATGTTTGCACTGCCGCTGAATCTTCAATGGTTATCATATAGGCGTGCACATGCGTTCGCATGTGCGCTGATTGGCACGGAGATCCGGAGAGCCATGACCGGAGACGTCCTCAACGACTTCTGCATCCAGGCCGCAACGGTCAACGGGTCAGGATCGCAGTCCTCCAACCTCGTCATCACCAAGGCCCTCTTCCACATGGGCATCCCGGTGGCGGCGAAGAACGTCTTCCCCTCCAACATCGAGGGGCAGCCGACCTGGTACGACATCCGGGTCACCCCTCAGGGGTACCAGGCGCGGAAGCGGACCGTCGACATCCTGATCGCCATGAGCCCGGCGACCTGGGAGCGCGACGCCGCCAACGTCCGGCCCGGCGGCGCCGTCATCCACGAGGCGGCCCTCCCCCGCTTCGGCGCCGCGGATCGCGACGACGTCTCGTGGTACCCGGTGCCCTTCGCCCGTCTCGCCCGCGAGAAGCTGGAGGCCAAGCCCGACCTCCGCAAGTACCTTCAGAACATGATCTATGTCGGCGTGCTGGCCGAGCTGATCGGCCTCGACCCGGTCGCCGTCGAGCAGGGGGTCCGGGACCAGTTCCGGACCAAGCCGAAGGCGGCCGACCTCAACCTCGCCGCCGTCCAGATCGGCGTGGACTACACCCGCGACAACCTGGTCAAGACCGATCCCTTCCGGCTGGCGCCGATGGACGGCACCCGCGGAACCGTGCTGCTGGACGGCAACCGCGCCGCCGCGCTGGGCAGCCTGATGGCCGGATGCACGGTGCTCGCCTGGTACCCGATCACCCCATCGTCGTCCCTCTGCGAGGCGTTCATCGGCTACGCCGAGCGCTACCGGGTCGACGCGGCGACGGGTGAGAGGCGGTTCGCCGCCATCCAGGCGGAGGACGAGCTGGCCGCCATCGGGATCGTGCTGGGCGCGCAGTGGGCGGGCGCCCGGGCCATGACCGCGACCTCGGGACCGGGGATCTCGCTGATGGCGGAGCTCACCGGCCTCGGCTACTACGCCGAGATCCCCGCGGTCATCTTCGACATCCAGCGGGTCGGGCCCTCCACCGGTCTGCCGACCCGGACCATGCAGGGAGATCTGAGCTTCGTCCACACCCTCTCCCACGGTGACACCCGGCACCCGGTGCTCCTGCCCGGCACCGTCATCGAGGTGTACGAGGACGCGCAGCTGGCCTTCGACGTCGCCGACCGGCTGCAGACCCCCGTCTTCGTCCTGAGCGACCTCGACCTCGGCATGAACCTCTGGATGACGGCGCCGCTCCCCTACACGGAGCGCGCCGTCGACCGGGGCAAGGTCCTCGACGCGGAGGCGCTGGAGCAGGTCGCCGAGTGGGGCCGCTACCGCGACGTCGACGGCGACGGCATCCCCTACCGGACCCTCCCCGGCACCGCCAACCCGCGGGCGGCCTACTTCACGCGCGGATCGGGCCACGACGAGCACGCGCTGTACACGGAGGACCCCGACGTCTACCAGGCCAACGTGGAGCGGCTCCGCCGCAAGATCGAGGGGGCGCGGACCCTGCTGCCGGCTCCCCTCATCGAGGAGGCGGGCAATCGGGTGGCGATCTGCGCCTACGGCTCCACCCACCACGCGGTGGTCGAGGCCCGGCACCAGCTCGCCGAACACGGGGTAGAGACGGACTACCTGCGGATCCGCGGCCTGCCCCTGCATCCGGCGGTGGCCGAGTTCATCACCCGTCACGACCGCGTCTACGTCGCCGAGCAGAACCGCGACGGCCAGATGGAGGCCCTGCTCCGCCAGGAGCTCCCCGGGGAGCTGGCCGACCGGCTCCGGAGCGTCCGCCACTTCAACGGCGTCCCCATCGACGCCGAGGCCATCAGCGACCCGGTGCTGGCCGGTGAGCTGGCCCAGCGGGAGCCCGCCGATCAGCAGACCGTCGAGACCGACCGCGTGCCGGTCGGCTGAGGGAGAGAGCCATGGCAGTCGCCATCGAGAAGCTGAACCGCCTGGGGCTCACCCGGGACGATTACAAGGGCGCCCACACGACCCTCTGCGCCGGATGCGGGCACAACTCCATCACCAACCACATCGTGAAAGCGCTCTACGAGAGCGGCATCGAACCTCATCTGCTCGCCAAGATGAGCGGGATCGGCTGCTCCTCCAAGGCCGCCGCCTACTTCGTGGAGCACGCCCACGGCTTCAACGGTGCACACGGCCGGATGCCGTCGCTCGCCACCGGCGCCAAGCTGGCCAACCGCGACCTGGCGGTGTTCGGCGTCAGCGGAGACGGCGACACCGCCTCGATCGGGCTGGGCCAGTACTGCCACATGATCCGGCGCAACGTCGACATGACCTACGTCATCGAGGACAACGGCGTCTACGGCCTCACCAAGGGTCAGTTCTCTGCCACCGCCGACCTCGGGTCCCGGCCAAAGCGGGGGCCGGCCAACCTTTACGAGCAGATCGACGTCTGCGCCCTGGGCATCGAGCTGGGCGCGAGCTTCGTCGCCCGCAGCTTCAGCGGCGACGGCAAGCAGCTCGTCCCCCTCCTCCAGGCCGCCTTCGCCCACCGGGGAACCGCCGTCCTCGACGTCATCAGCCCCTGCGTCACCTTCAACGACCACGAGGGCAGCACCAAGAGCTACGCCTACGTCAAGGACCACGACGCCCCGGTCAACACCCCCGACTACATCGCCCCGCAGGAGGAGATCACGGTCGACTACGAGCCCGGGACGGCCCAGGACGTCGAGCTGCACGACGGCTCCCACATCGTGCTCCGCAAGATCGGGCCCGACCACGATGCCCGCGACCCGATCGCGGCGATGCGGATCCTCTTCGAAGCGCGGCACAGCCGCGAGATCGTCACCGGTCTGCTCTATGTCAACCCCGAGTCGGACGACCTCTGCACCCGCGAGTCGCTGCCAGCGCGCCCCCTGGCCCAGCTCCCGGTCGAGGAGTTGCGCCCGTCCCGGGAGCAATGGGACGCATTGATGGCGGGGCTGGCGTAGCCGCCTCACCCTCCAGCTACGCCGCGGGTGAGCTTCTCTCGCGGACAACGCCGAGCGCCGACCCCGCATCCCTGAACCACGCCAGCAGGAGCCCGGGGGCGCCGCGCAGGGTGGCGCCGACCGCGGGGACGAGACGCAGGCCGCGGATGTGGGCGACGACCAGGAGCTGGAAGACGAACCCCGCGACCGTCACCCACATGTACACGGGCGCCAGCAGCGTGAACAGCGGAGCCGTGTGCGACTGGACGGTGACTCCGGTGTCGAAGACGTACTCGGCGAACTCGGCCGGACCGGCCAGGAGCACCCACAGCAGCACGGCCGCCACGGTCGCCCTGCGCTCAAAGAGCCCCGCGACGCCGACCTCGCGCANNCCAGCAGAAGAGGCCGATCAGCGGGATGAGCAGGAAGAGGAAGTAGGGGCGCTCGGTGAGCGGGCTCACCAGCATGATGGCCTCGATCGCGAGACCCACCTCGAGAAGCGAGAGCGGGTCGCGGCGCAGCGGGCGCGGCGAGGTGACGGCGACGGTCAGGACGAGGACGACCACCGCCAGCACGAGCCAGAGGACGGTAACGGCCCCGGGGGCGACGGTGAGCGGGTGGGCCACCGGGTTGACGGTGAAGAGGCGGGCCAGCACCCCCTTGGGCGACTCGTTGTGCAGAAAGGGGAGGTACTGGTCCGACCAGAAGCTCCAGGCGGTCCAGAAGTCGGACCACGCGCGCTGACCGAGGAGGAGGAAGGGGGCGAGACCGAGTACGACGGCGGACCCGGCGGCGGCGAGAGCGAAGCGGAAGTCGCGCCGCCAGAGCAGGAAGAGGGCGAGCAGGAGCAGCTCCGGCTTGACCGCGCACCCCGCGCCGAGGAGCACTCCGGCAATCCCCGCCCGACCCGCCGATCGCGCCCAGAGGGCGCCGCAGATCAGGGCCATCACCAGGAGGTCGCTCTGGCCCAGGTCCCACTCCCGGTGGACCGGCAGGGTGACCGCGGACGCGGCGGCGAGGACGAGCAGCGTCGCCGCGCCGGGCCGGAGCCCGGCGGCGCGGAGGGCGGCGTAGACGGAGAACACCAGGAAGGCGACGTTGAGCAGATCCCAGACGGTGAGCGCCCCCCAGTGAGGAAGGAGGGTGAGCGGGACCATCAGGTAGGCGAAGAAGGGCGCGTACACATAGACCTGCGTGGTCCAGTAGCTGCCGTTGCCGGCCGGGGTGTAGGCGTGGATGAAGCTCATCGCCCCGAGGTAGGGGTTGGCGCCGGAGCGGACATCGAGGCCCGCCCGGTAGAAGGTGCGGAAGTCGGCCCAGCTGAACCGCGCCGCGCCGTAGCGCATCACGTAGAGGGCGGCCACGGCGATGACCACGAGGCTGAGCGGCACGGCCCACGGGCGCAGCCGGGTCACGATGCCGGGAAGCCGGCGGTCGAAGACGGCCGGGTCGAAGGGGCTGGGGGGCGGCCCCGACACCTGCTCAATGCCGCCGGGTTGCCGCGGCAGGCGCCCGCCTCTGGTGCTCACCGGGGCGATGATGGCACGCTGAGCAGG
>PLNE01000069.1 GCA_003141695.1 Candidatus Dormiibacterota bacterium | reverse complement strand
GCCAAGGCCATCGTCGCCGACCCGGGCAGCGCCTCCCTCCGCTGGTTCCTCGGCTCGGAGAACTTCTCGTCGACATCCCTGGACCTGAACCGGGAGCTGGGCGTCGAGCTGGGTGAAGCGTCGCTCGGCAACCGGCTCGCCTCGATCATCGACGCGGACATCGCCGGCGCCGACCCGTGGTCTGCCTCCTGATGACCACCCGCTACGACGTCACCTCGGTGCCGCTCCAGGGGGGATACGTCGCCAAGCGCTGTCCGGTGCGAGCTCAGAACGACGCGCTCCTGCCCAGCGAGGCGGCGCCGCCCGACCCCTTCGCCGAGCGTCTCATCGCTCGCGGCGTCGCCTTCCAGGCCGAGGTCGTCGCCGAGATCCTCCGTCTGAACCAGGAGACGGTGACCGTCGAGGGGCCGGATGGCGAGACGCGAGCGGCGATGACCGCGGCCGCGCTGGCGGATAGGGCCTCCCCCGTGGTTTCTGCCCGTCTGCCGGAGGACGCGGCCGGCCGGCGGGTGGGCACGCCCGACCTGCTGGTCGCCGCCGCCGGCGGCGGGTACCGCGCCGTCGACGTCAAATCGCATCAGACGCTAGAGGTCCCCGAGCGACGGGCGACCGAGTTCGAGGCGCTGTGCGCCGAGCTCGACTCACTGACCCTGGAGGCGGCCGTCCCCGACCCGGACCTGGCGGCGCGGCGACGGGAGGACGACGTGCTCCAGCTCGCCCACTACCAGCGGATGTTGGAGGCGGCCGGCCTGGCGGCGGAGGGCCCTCGCTATGGGGGGATCATCGGGACCGAGCGGCGGGTGGTCTGGTACGACCTCGACAAGCCCGCCTGGCGGACCCCCTCCTCCACCGGCGAGACCAAGCTCCGGACGACCATGGAGCGGTACGACTTCGAGTTCGACTTCCGGCTCGACATCCTGGCCGTGGCCGCTCGGCACCGGGCCAATCCCGAAGTGCAGCCGCTGGTCGTGCCGGTCCGCTGCGCGGAGTGCGCGGGCTGCCCGTGGGATGCCCACTGCCGCTCCGTCCTGGAGGCTGGGGCGGGCGACGTCAGCCTGCTCCCCCGGATCGGCTGGACCCAGTGGAAAGCCCACCGGGACCACGGGGTCAACGACCGGGCCGCGCTGGCCGCGCTCGACTGGCGGACGGCGCGCGTCGTGGCCACCGGGATGGACCTGACCGGCCTGCGAGCGGTGGCGGTGGGGCGACCGTCCGACGCCCCGGTGGTGCAGCTCGCCGACACCTGGAGGAGGGGGCGGGACCTGGAGCGGCTCCAGGAGATGGAGATCGCGACGGTCGGGGACCTCCTGGCGCTCGAGGAGGCGACCGCCGGGTACTCGGGCTCGGAGCTCAGGTCGCTGCCGGAGCAGATCGACCTCGCCCGCGCCGCACTCGGCGGCCAGCGCGTCTACCGGCGCCGGGGCGTGGCGGCCGTGGCGGTGCCCCGCGCCGATGTCGAGGTCGACGTCGACATGGAGAACTCAGAGATGGGGGTCTACCTCTGGGGCAATCTCCTCACCGATCGCACCCGCCCAGACACCCCGCGGTCCGAGTACGTCCCCTTCGTGACCTGGGAGCAGCTCACGCCCGACGGCGAGACGGAGAACTCGCTCTCCTTCTGGCAATGGCTCATGGCGGTGCGCGCGCGGGCTCACGGGGGGGGCCTGACCTTTCGCGCGTACTGCTACAACGCGTCGGCCGAGAACCAGTACCTCCGTCGCCTGGGACTCTCCACGGGCCTGGCGGATCCGATCGCGAACTTCATCGCGTCCGACGAGTGGGTGGACCTGCTGAGGGTGTGGGACGCCCAGCTCATCACCGGCAGCGGCAGCGGCCTCAAGACCGTCGCCCCCCTGGTGGGGTTCCATTGGGAGGTCGAGGACCCGGGCGGGACGGGGTCGATGGTGCGGTACGACGCTGCGGCAGCCGGGGATGAGAGCGCGCGGCGGTGGCTCCTCGACTACAACCGCGGCGACGTGGAGGCGACGATGGCGCTGCGCGAGTGGATGACGTCGTCGGTCGTGCCCGCGGTGGAGGAACTGGAGCCGCGCCCCGGCGGCTGACCGGGGGGCAGCGTGCGCAATCTGGGCGGAGCTCGCCGCGGGAGGGCGGGGCGGCCCGGCGCCACCACGGACGCCGGGCCCACCCTCAGGCGGCCGGTGCGGCCGGCGGGGCGGTCTGCCCCGCGTGGGCCTGGCGATGCCATTCATCCCACATGCCCTGGAAGCGCGAGCCACGGCCACCCGCACCACCGCACGCGGTGCCCTGGCCGAAGCGGTCGCCGTGCTGGTGCCGCCGCCCGGGCCCGGCGATGCCGAGGACGTGGGGCACGATCAGTCCCCCGATGAAGGTGATGACGATGTAGCCGGCATTGTGGGTCGTCAGCCCGACGGCGATGGCGCCGCCGATGGCGGCGAGGCCCCAGAACGTGCGAAGCGGGCGGTACATGGCGGTCCTCCTGACCAAGGGTGGGTGGTCGATGAGGCCAGCATCGCCGCAGCGTGTGAACGAAGCGTGAACCGGCGCGGGAGAAGTCCAGCACCCTAGCTAATGGCGAGCTCAGTCCTCAGCGCACCGCCTTCTTCACAAGCGCTGTGATCTTTGCCTCTTCGATGGCAGTCAACTTCATGAGCGCGTATGAATTCGGCCACATGGCGCCGTCGTCGAGGTTCGCCTTGTCGCTGAAGCCGAGCGTCTGGTATCTGGCTTTGAACTTCCCTGCGTTTTGGAAGAAGCAGATGACATTGCCGTCCATGGTGTACGCCGGCATTCCGTACCAGGTTTTCGGTGCGAGGGCCGGTGCTGCGGCTTTGATCAGAGCGTGGAGTTTCTTGGCAATGGCGCGATCCGGTTCCTGCATCTTCGCGATCGCGGCGAGCAATTCAGTTTCCCCGTCGGCCTTGGCCGCCTCCGCCTTCAGTTCCCGGGCGCGCTCCTTCATCGCCGCTCGTTCCTCGGCCGAGAATCTCGCGGTGGTGCCCTTGGGGGACTCCTCTGTGTCCTTCATGGCAGGTTTCCTCCTCTGCGAGGTTTGATGTGGACGACCCGCATGTTAGCTAGAGTGGGAAGCACTGGGATGACTGCCCACGCGGGCACCCAGAGCGGAGGAGCAGACGATGCCCGATCCCGTCAGCACCGGATACGCCCACGTCAACGGTGTGAAGATGTACTGGGAGAGCCACGGTGAGGGCGGCACCCCACTCATCGTGGTGCACGGCGGCTTCGGCCTCGCCAGCATGCTCGGAGACGTCCTCGACCGCCTGGCGACGAGCCGCCGGGTGATCGCCATCGAGCTGCAGGGTCACGGGCACACCCGCGACATCGATCGCGCCTTCAGCTACGAGGCCTTTGGCGACGACATCGCGGGACTCGTCGACGAGCTCCGGCTCGGCCCCGCCGACCTGCTCGGCTACTCCCTGGGCGCGAGTGCGTGCCTCCGAGCCGCCATCCAGCACCCCGACCGGGTCCGCCGATTGGCCCTGGTGTCGATACCGTGCCGCCGGGACGGGTGGTTCCCCGAGGTGCTGCAGGGGATGTCCCAGGTCGGCAGCGGCCAATTCGACCAGATGAAACAATCAGAGCTCTATCGCGCCTGGGCCGCCGTGGCTCCCGACCCCGCCGCCTTCCCGACCCTGATGGACAAGATGGGTGCGCTGCTGCGCAAGCCCTACGATTGGAGCGACGAGATTCGCGGGCTCACGATGCCGGTGCAGCTCGTGTACGGAGATGCCGACAGCATCCCGACCTCGCACATCGCCGAGTTCTACGCGCTCCTCGGGGGTGGCCTGAGGGACGCGGGCTCGGCCGGCGCGCTACGCACGCACCACCGCCTCGCCATCCTCCCCGGGCGCACCCATTACAGCATCTTCGCGGCGCTACCTCTCGTGGGCATGATCGACCACTTCACCCTCCTCTGACCCGCCGCCCGAGGCCACCAGGGCCGAGCGCGAGGCTCGCAGCGAGCAGGATCATGGCGAGTGCCTCGGTGCCGTACGCGGCCATGATCTGGCCGCCGACCCCAGAGCCGCTCTCCTGGAAACCGAAGATGCCGACCGTGCTGGCCAGCGCCAGGCCGGTGATCGCACCCAGCTCCATGAGGATGGCGGCCGCCGCCACCACGCGAAACCGGGTGGCGAGCAGCGCCAGCGCCACCAGCCAGCTCCCGATGGCGTCGAGCAGGAAGAGCGGCCCTATCACCGCGATGACGCTGTAGCCGGAGGTCCAGAGCTGGAAGTGGATGGCTCCGGACGCCACGACGCCGGCGGCCCCCACCAATCGGCAGGCCAGAGACCAGCTCGGCGTCCACATAGACGCGCGCGCGACGGCCGTCCGCCGCACGGCGGGCTCTCCCAGCTCAGCGCTCATCACGTCACACCTCCCGGACTGCTCCCGGCCTCTGCTGCCCACCCGGTGGGGGCTTCGTCCTCACCACGCGAGGGGCGCCGCGGCGGTTCACCCGCCGGCGGGTGGGGGGCGGGCCACTGTTGCTGCCGTTGTTTCGGTCGCCTCCCCAGAGTGAGGATCACCCGGGGCCACAGCTTGAGAGGGCCTTGGGGTCGAAGGACCTGTAGGAGGGCCGGATAATCATGCTCGTCGGTTCCGTGACACTCACCCTGGACCCCGGGACGATCCTGCTCTGGGCCTTCATCGGCCTGGTGGCGGGCTTCCTCGCGAGCAAGGTCGTGACCGGCCGTGGCAAGGGCGTCGTGGCCGACATCGTGGTCGGCATCATCGGCGCGCTCGGGGGCGGCTTCCTCGCCCAGGCCCTCAACATCAGCTTCAGCATCCCCGGTCACACCACGATCACCGCGATCGTCATCGCCTTCGTCGGCGCCGTCATCCTCCTGGTGATCGTCCGCCTCGTCACCGGAAACGGGCGCAGGTGGTCGCATTCACGGTGACACCAGTCCGCAAGAGCGTTGCCCAGCCCGCCTGCGTCCTCGATCTCGCTCGATGAGCACGACGAGGAGATCCTGATGCCTCCCGTCTCGGGTGCCGACAGTCTCCGGGTTCGCCGCGCCTATCTCCGCAGTGGTCGCTCGCGTCCTCGCCACGAGCGCCACCTGATCGCCAGATGGGTCGTCGTCGGGGTGGTCGTCCTCTGGCTGCTGGTCGCCGGCGTGGTCCTGGTGGCGGCCAGCTGAGCCGTAGGGCAAGTCTGGTTGGGGGGTCGTCGGGTCAGCGCCGGAGCCCGCCCGCGGATACTTGGAGAGCTGCCGGTCCTCACCGGCGAGCACCGGCAGGAGGGCAGTCATGGGCGAGAAGGAGATCGGCGTGCGCACGCCGGACGGGGAGATGACGACCTTCGTCGTCCACCCCGACGGCGAGGGACCGTTTCCGGTCGCGGTGCTGTACATGGACGGGATCGGCTACCGCGAGCAGGTGAAGGCCAACGCGCGCCGGTTCGCTGCCAACGGCTACTTCTGCGTCGCACCGGACCTCTTCTACCGGTCGGGCACGGGGGTGACCTTCGACATGGGAAAGCTGGCCGCCGAGGGATTCGGTGGGCCGGCGGGACAGCGGATGATGTCGGTGGTCCGGAGCGTGACCCCGGACGCGGTGCTGGCCGACACCGGAGCGCTCCTCGAGGCAATCGATTCCGATCCGGCGGCGAGCCGGGGGGCCAAGGTGTGCGTCGGCTACTGCATGGGCGGACGCCTTGCGCTCCACACGGCCTCCGCGCTCGCCGGACAGTTCGTCGCCGCGGCGGGCATCCACCCCGGAGCCCTGTTCACCGAGGCGCCCGACTCCCCCCACCACGACGTGGCCGGCGTGCGCGGCGAGCTCTACTTCGCCTTCGCGGAGAACGACCGGTCGGCCACCCCGGAGGTCGTCGACCGCTTCCGCGGCGAGCTGGAGCGGCAGGGCGTGCGCGGCGTGGTGGAGCGGCTGCCGGGAACATCGCACGGCTTCGCGATGGCTGACCTCCCCGTCTACGACCACGACGCGTGCGAGCGGCACTTCGACCGGACCCTCGACCTCTGGCGCCGCAATCTCGCCGGCGAGCGAGCCCCCAACTGAGTCTCTCGATCCGGGCGCCGTACGCCCGTTTCGACGACCTCCGCGCCGGGGAGAGCATCGAGTTCCGGTCCGCGTCGCCTGAACCCACCATCCTGGTGGCGGCCCGGCCGGGAGAGGTCGTGCCCGTGCTGCGCGCGGTCGAGGAGGCGGCGGCGGCGGGGAGATGGGCCGCCGGATTCGTGGCGTACGAGGCGGCGGGTGGCCTCGACCCGACGCTCGTGACGCGCGCTCTGGCACCCAACGAGCCCTTGGGTGAGCTTCCCCTGGCCTGGTTCTGCCTCTTCGACGCGCCCCGCTCCGTCGAGAGCATCGGGTCCGGAGCGGAGACGGACGGGTCGTACACGGTGGCCCCGTGGCAGCCGGACTGGGACCGCGCCGGCTACAACCGCAAGCTCGATGGCATCCGGGAGCACCTCGCGGCAGGCGACACCTACCAGTGCAACCTGACCGTGCGGCTGCGTACACGGACGGACGGTGACCTGCTCGGCTTGTACCGCGATCTCGCCCTGGCGCAGCGCGGCGCGCACTGCGCTTACGTGGACACCGGGCGCCATGTCATCGCCGGCGCGTCGCCGGAGCTCTTCTTCGACTGGACGGGGGACCGCCTGACCACACGCCCGATGAAGGGCACGGCTCCGCGGGGGCGCTGGCCGGCCGAGGACACCGCCCACGCCGAGGGCCTCGCCGGCTCCGTCAAGGAGCGGGCCGAGAACCTCATGATCGTCGACCTGCTCCGCAACGACCTGGGGAAGCTCGCTGACGTCGGTAGCGTCGAGGTGCCCGCGCTCTTCGAGGTGGAGCGCTACGAGACCCTCTGGCAGCTCACCTCCACGGTGACCGCCCGGGCGCGGCCCGGGACGGCACTGGCGGACGTCTTCGGGGCTCTCTTCCCCTCTGGCTCAGTGACCGGGGCGCCGAAGCGGAGCACCATGGCCCTGATCACGGAGGTCGAGGAGAGCCGTCGCGGCGTCTACTGCGGCGCGGTGGGGATCGTCGCCCCACCGGGCGCCCCCTTCCGCGCCCGGTTTAACGTCGCGATCCGCACCGTGGTCGTCGACCGGGCCACAGGCGACGCCGTCTACGGGACGGGTGGCGGCATCACCTGGGATTCGACGGCCGGCTCCGAGCACGCGGAGCTGCTCACCAAGGCCGCCATCCTGCAGGGGCGTCGCGAGGACTGCTCACTTCTGGAAACCATGGGGTATTGGCCCGGCGCGGGTCTGCGCAATCTGGAACGCCACCTCGGCCGGCTGGCCGCATCGGCCGCCTACTTCGGATTCGCGCTGGATGAGGCTCGGGTACGCTCCGCGCTGCGTGATGCCCTTGACGGGGTGGGCACGCCGAACCGGGTGCGCCTCCTCGTGGCGCGGACCGGCGTGCCCGCCGTCGAGCTGGCGCTCATGCCGCCCCGCCGACGCGCACCCGTGGTGCTGGCTGTGGACGCCGAACCGGTCGACTCCTCGGAGGTGTGGCTGTTCCACAAGACGACCCGGCGCTCCACCTACGAGGCCCGGATCGCCCGCCATCCCGAGGCCGATGACGTGCTGCTCGTCAACGAGCGCGGCGAGGTCACCGAGTCCACCATCGCCAACGTGGCCGTGCTGATCGAGGGACGCTGGTGGACGCCACCGATCGAGGCCGGCTGCCTCCCCGGCGTCGAACGGGGGCGGCTGCTCGAGAAGGGGCGCCTGGCCGAGCGGACTCTCCCCCTCGACGATCTGCAGACGGCGGAGGGCATCGCGCTGGTCAGCTCGCTGCGGGGATGGCGCCCGGCCACGCTGCGGCAGTGATCCCCGGTCCATGGCCGGCGGGGGCCGGCGATCCCGCGCGGTGGGGCTGGCCCCACCCACACTGCGATGCGCGGCGGCGACCCCTGCTCCCCCTCGGAGGCACGGCGCTCAGCCTCCTGGCTGTCAATCCGATCAAACTGCTCATCGTCGTTGCAGTCATCAACGGCATGGCGGCCGCGCCCTTCCTGGTGGTGGTCATGCTAATCGCCGGGAGCCGCCGCCTCATAGGCGATTACGTGAACGGCAATCTCGCCAAAGCTGTGGGTGGGCCACGGCGGCGATCATGGCTATTGCGGCAATCGCCCTGATCGCCAGCGGGGGCATCAGCCTCTGAGGCCAACGGCCTGTCCCCGCCGGCCATCGAAATGCGAGATCAGCACGGGGCACCCCAGTGGCATCTGCCCGCATCTGAAGCGCCACGACGACCAGCCCATGTGGGGTCGACGGCGACGCCTCAGTAGTAGTGCCGACGACCGCCCACTGCGTGCCCGAGCATCCCCAAGACAGCCAAGATGAGGCCGATCACCAGCAGGATGACCCCGAGTGTCCAGAGGATAGGGATGCCTGCAATGAACCCGATGATGAGCAGAATGATCCCGAGAGTTATCATGCCGCACCTCGCGCGTGGTCGAGCTGATCCAGAAGCAACTCCGGCGCACCCACGCCGTCGTCTGCTGCATGATGGCACAGGATCACGACGCACGTCGGCCCGCCCGGGTACAGACCGTTTGTCGCGATGACCACTTCTCGCCGTGTTCGGTCGAGCGTCAAAACCCGCGGCGACGCCGAACACGACGCCGCCGAGACTCCCGGGCTGCTTGCTGCTCCTCGGCAGACATGGGGGTCTGCCAGCCGACAGACGGTCCGCGGCGTGGTGACGGATGATGCCGTCTATGCCGCACGGCGTCCCTGTCAGTCGTGTGCCTCTCGGAGAACAGGGTCAAGTGGCCGCGCGGCTGGGGGAAAATTGATGAGCGTGCGTGGCACTGTGATGCTGGTGGTCGGCACGCCGCGACGGCGTCGTGAGGCGGTCATGGAGTTGGGTGCCCGGCTCGACGACGCCCTGGGCGAAGCCCTCAGAGCGGACCACGTCTCGCTCAGCGTGCTCGCTGGCGGTGGCGTGGTCACCATCCGCGGCGAAGTCCGATCCCTCGACCAGATCAGCCGAGCCAGCCAAGTGATCCACGGGTTCAACGGCGACACCGAGCTCGTCAACCTCGTCCGGCTTCGAACACGATCATCGGAGCCCAGCCCAGATAGGCTCAAGCGGCCGCCAGGGAGCGGGACTGCGTCGCCGGAGGACATCCTCTTCCCTGATCTGCTTCCCACGATGCCAACCTACGAGCTTCCCCATTCTTGCGCCGGTGTTCAGTCCGCCCCTCGGATGCCGCCGGTAGTGTCTCTGCCGTGAGCCGGGCGCAGGTCGTGGGCGCGCCACGCGTCCGACTGGCTGTCGCGGCCGGCCTTGGGACGCTCTCGATCGTAGGAAGCCTCCTTCTCGTGGTCACCGACGGGATCAACGCCGGCGTCCATTGGACACACCATGCAGGCGTTTCTGCAGCTCCGTTGCTTCTCGTCGCCGGTGCGATCGCGGTCATGAGCATCGCTCACCCGCCCGCCTGGCGACGTCTCCTCATGCGGCTCGCGGCGATCATGGCGTTCGCTGCGTGGGGCCTCTCTCAGCTGTTCGCCGGCTCTCCGGCTGCTGGCCTCCTCGACGACGCGGCGATCCTGCTCTTCGTCCTGGATGCCGGGGCAGCGGTCATCGCCGACGCACGAACGCGCCTGCTAACTGCGCGCCCAGCCGGTTCCGAGACCGGGAGGAGCCACCGCTAGGTCCTGGCGCCACGATCACCTGTGTACATTTGGTCCTGCAGACCCCTAACCCACCGGCTTCGGCCGTCCGCCGTGCCCTCAGCGTGGAAACGCGCCCCGGAAGCGGAGATGGACCGACCAGCAGCGCACGTCCAGCCGGCGGAATCAGCGGACTAAGCTCATCGCACCATGTCCGAGAGCCGAACCCGCGGACCCACCTGGCATCACCCCAGACGCGCGACGCTCCTGCTCTTCGGGGGCGCCGCCGCCCTGATCATCGCCGTCCACCTCGCGACCGACGGCATCCTCGGGTTCCACATCGACGAGCTCTACTACCTGGCGAGCGGCCGCCACCCGGCCTTCGGGTATGTCGACTTTCCCCCCGTCGTCCCCCTGCTCGCCCGACTCGAGACGGGGCTCCTGGGGGTCACCCCCTGGACGCTTCGCCTCCTCCCCGCACTCTTGAGCGGCGTCAACGTGGTCATCTCCGGCGCCTACGTGCGCCAGCTCGGCGGCTCCCTCAAGCTTCAGGCGCTCGGCCTCCTCGTCGCCGTCACCGCACCACTGATCGTCGGTACCTGGCTCTTCCAGACCGTGATCTTCGACCAGGTGACGTGGATGCTCTCCCTCTTCTGGTTGCTCTCTCTCGTCATCGACCGCAGGCCGCGCACCTGGATCTGGCTCGGCCTGACCCTCGGCGTCGGTCTCGAGGTCAAGTACCTGATCCTCCCGCTCATCGCAGGCATCGCGATTGCGGTCCTCCTCACGCCCGAGCTCAGGAAAGAACTGCGGACGAGGTATCCATGGATCGGGGCGTCGCTGATGCTGCTCCTCTGGCTGCCTAACGTCGTCTGGCAGATCGCCAACGGCCTTCCCACCCTCACCTACATCCTCAACCATCAGGGAAGCATCCAATCGGGAGGAGGGGTCGGCAACTTCCTGGTCCTCTTCCTGGTTCTCCTTTTCCTGCTCACCCCCCTCTGGATCGCCGGCCTGATCTCTCTCTTCCGGCGGCCTGAGCTTCGTGCGATCGGCATCGCGTGTGCCGTCCCGCTGGTCGTCTACCTCTTCGTGGGCAAGTACTACTATCCGGCCCCCACCGTCCCCATCGTCATAGCCGCCGGCCTTCTCGCCCTCTCCCGGATCGAGCGTCCGAGGCTCCGGTCACGGCTGGCCCTCGCGGTCGTTGTCGCCAGCCTTCTCGGTTTCGTCAGTCTGGCCAAGATCATCCTGCCCATAACCCCCGCCAGCCGCCTCCACGCGACCGGCCTCGACATCACCAACACGGACTTCGCGTCCACGGTCGGCTGGGTCTCCATCACCCAGCAGATGACGGCCATCTATGGGGCGCTGCCGTCGCCCGAGCGGGACACGACGGTCATCGTCTCGTCCGACTACGGGGTCGCAGGGGCGCTCCAGATCTTCGGCAATCCAAAGCTCCTTCCCGCCAGCTACAGTCCGCAGCTGAGCGACTACTTATGGCTGCCGGCGCACCTCTCCGCCACTCACGCCCTCATGGCCGGTTACGCGCCGTCCGACGTCGCCTGGATGTGCACCTCAGCGAGGGTGGTCGCCCACCTCACCGTCCCCTACCACGTCGTCAGCCTGGAGCAAGGCAGCCCGGTCACCCTCTGCACCCTCAAGGCGCCGCTTCCCCAGCTCTGGAGCGGGCTGCGGGACTTCTCCTAAGCATGGGCCAGAGGGACGCCGTGGTCACGTCCCGCTGTCGCAGCTGACGGTGAGGACAACATTCCCCGTCTTCTGCTTGGTCTCGACGTACCGGGTGGCCTCGACGACCTGCTCCAGCGGGTAGCGCCGATCGATGACGGCCCGGTATTCTCCCGCCTCGATGAGCTCCGTGAGGAACACGACGTCCTTCTTCGTGAATCGAGGAGGTATCGAGAATCTCACCCGCTTGGGTCCGATCAGCGCCGTCCAGGGGCTGAGGACCAGGTTTCGAAATCCGTCGGTTGCGAGGTAGACCCCGCCCCGCGCCAGCGAGCCGCGGCAATCTCGGAATCGCAGCGTGCCGACGGCGTCGAGGATGGCGTCATAGGTCTGACCGTTTCCGGTGAAGTCCTGCTGCGTGTAGTCGATGACCTCGTCGGCGCCGAGCGACCTCACCAGCTCCAGGTTCTTGGGGTTGCACACCGCGGTGACGCCGGCGCCGAAGTGTCTGGCCAGCTGCACCCCCGCGGTGCCTATCGATCCCGAGGCGCCGAAGACGAGAATCCTCTGTCCCTTGCGGAGGTTCGCCGGTCTCAGGGCATTCAGGGCCAGGATCGCCCCGTCGCAGATCGCCGCCGCCTCTTCGAAGGTCATGCCGGCCGGCATGCCCGCCAGTGCGGCGCCCGACCGCATGCAGACGAGCTCCGCGTGCGCACCGAACCTCCATGGATTGATGCCGAAGACCCGGTCGCCGATCTCGAACTCGGTCACGTTGGCACCGACCGCCTCGACCTCCCCGGCCAGGTCGCTGCCGAGGATCCTCCGCCTCGGGCGGCGGAGACCAGTGGTGAGGCGGGCAACGAAGGGCACGCCTTGGCGGAGTGCGCAGTCGGTCCGGCTCACCGTGGTTGCGTGGACCCTGACGCGGACCTCATCGTCCTTGGGCACGGGCGGCTCGACGTCTTCGAGCCCTAGGACGTCGGGCGGTCCGTACCTGTCGTGGACGACCGCTCTCATGAGCCCACTCTACGGCTGCGACCCCGGCCGGGTGACAAAGACCCTGATTCCGCGATCGGTTGCGAGATGATCGTCCAGGACCCTCGTCGATTCTCAGGTCACACAATGGTGAGAACCCCGTGAGCGACGACCATCGACCCATCCAGCCCGCCACCAGGGTTCCGCTCCGAACCATCGCCCGGGAGTGGACCCGCCTCGGTTGCATTGGGTTCGGGGGACCGCCAACCCATATCGCGCTGCTTCGACGGATGTGCGTCGAGGAGCGGCGGTGGATCGAGGCCAAAGAGTTCGAGGACGGGATCGCCGCCACCAACCTGCTGCCCGGTCCTGCCTCGACACAGCTGGCGATCTTCTGCGCCTGGCGGCTGCGGGGGGTGGTCGGCGGGGTGTTGGGCGGAGTTTGCTTCATCGTCCCGGGGCTGGTTCTCATCCTTGCCCTCTCGGCGCTCTTCCTCGCCCGTCGCCCCCCCGACTGGGTGATCGGAGCGGCGGCGGGTGCGGGGGCTGCCGTGCCCGCCGTGGCTCTGCGTGCCGCTTCGGGCCTCGTCCCGGCCAGCTGGAGGCGTATTGGCACCCAGAAGGCCCAGCGTGTCCGTTGGGTCCTCTATGCCCTGGTGGGAGGCACCGCCGCCGCCACGATCGGCCCCTACCTGGTGGTGGTGCTCTTCGCCTGTGGCCTGATCGAGATCGCCATCCGCCGAGCGACGCCGCCCCGAACGTCGGCATCAGCCGGAGCGTTCATCCCCGCCCTGGTGGTCCACACGGCCGCCATCGGCGGGCTCGGCGCCCTGGCGTGGGTCGCGCTCAAGGTGGGCGCCCTCTCATACGGAGGCGGGTTCGTCATCGTCCCGCTGATGCAGCACGACGCGGTGACCGCGTACCAGTGGATGACCGGGGCCCAGTTCCTCAACGCCGTCGCCCTGGGCCAGATCACCCCGGGCCCCGTCGTCCAGACGGTGGCGGTGGTCGGCTATGCGGCGGCGGGGGTCGGAGGCGGGCTGCTCGCGGCTCTGATCGCCTTCACCCCGTCGTTCGTCTTCGTGCTCGCCGGCGGACCGCGTTTCGATCAGATCCGGGCGAACCGGTCCATCCAGGCGTTCCTCACCGGGGCTGGGCCAGCCGTCGTCGGGGCCATCGCCGGATCGGCCATCCCCCTCGGCCTCTCCCTCCAGCAGCGGTGGCAGATCCCGGTGCTCGTCGGAGCGGTCCTCTGGCTGTTCACCGCCCGGCGTAGCGTCGTGAGCGGCCTCCTCGTGGCCGGGGTGGTCGGAGTTGCCCTGGCCCTCGCCGGCGTGCCCATCTGAGGCGTCCTCCGTGTCGGGCTAGCCGCGAGGCGGCCCAGCACGGTGGCTCACGGTTCGGCGAGCGTGATCACCCCCGACCCCACGATGGTGGCGCGGCCGCCGACGCTGACCTCCACAACCTGTCCCCCCTCCTTCCGCGCCGTCGCGTGCAGAAGGCTCGGACGCCCCATGGCGACGCCCTGATCGACCTGTAGGTCCCACTCGCCGTCCGAGAGCGGTGAGCGCTGGGCGAGGCTGCCCACCAGACCAGCGCACGCCGAACCAGTGGCTGCGTCCTCTTCGACCTCGACGGACGGCGCGAAGCCCCGGGCGTAGAGGTGAGCACCCTCGTCAGGTTCGCGGGAGAAGAGGTACAGGTTGGCGGCCCATCCCCGGGCGACCCCGGAGGCCCACGCCGCCTTGTCCAGTGCGGCGCGGTCCACGGTGGCGGCGTCACGAACGCGTACGAAGCAGAATCGCAGCCCGATGCCCCCGTACCAGCATTCGGCAACGTCGGCCTCGGTGAGTGAGAGGGCCGCGGCGACGGCATCCACCGGCGGCGGCTCCGCAGCGACTTCGCATCGGGGTGTCGTGAGGCGAAGGTGGATGCTCTCACCGCTGATGTCGACCGTGACGGGTCCGATGCCCTCTTCGAAGACGAATCTCCCGAAGGCCGCGCCCCCGTCCGGTTCAAGACTGGCGAGAACGGCCCCCGTGCCGACGGTGGGATGCCCGGCGAAAGGCACCTCCCCGCCCGGCGTGAAGATCCGCACCCGGCACGTGTGAGATGGATCGGCGGGCGGCAGGACGAAGGTGGTCTCGGAGAAGTTGAACTCCCGAGCCAGCTGCTGCATCAGTTCGTCGGTCAGCCCTTCAGCTCGGGGGATCACGGCGAGCTGGTTGCCGCCGAAGGCACGATCCGAGAACACGTCAACGAGGACGAAGTCGATGTTCATCGTTCAGAACTCTCTCACGCGACCGCATGGTCACGTCGCCCGAAAGTACGCGAGATGCCATCGGCGACGCGGAACTCAACAGCCGCCACGAGGATGGCGCCGGAGATGGCTCCCAGAGAGGGCAGCGCCAGGACTGACATCACCAGCCCTTTGCAACTAGGCACGTCCAACCCTCGAGCGGTCCATTCGTGTCAGCCACTTCACGAAGAGGCGCCGGGGTAGACTGGCAGCGCCACGTGCAGCCGGTCCGGGAGAGGACCGGGCCGGCGGCTCCGCAGAGGAGGTCCGATGTCCGAGCGCATGAGATGGGCGCGCGCGGCCGGAGGGGCCGCGGCGATCGCGGTCCTGGCTGCCGGCTGCGGCAGCAGCCTTGCGTCCGAGACGCCATCGCAGGTCTTGGCCGCGGCCATCTCCGCCACCAAGGGCGCCACCGGCTACGAGGTCACCGCCACCGGCGACTTCCCTGACGGCGCCACCAGCCTCGATCTCAAGGTGGTGGGTGCGAACCTCACCGGATCGTTCGAGGCGGCGGGCCTCACCATCGACATCATGCGGGTTGCCGGCAACGCCTACGTGAGGGCGCCGGCGGCTTACTACACGAGTGCGGGCGAGAGCAGCGTCCGAGCGGCAGTCCTCAACAACGTCTGGGTCGAGGGCACGGCGGGCTCCAAGGTGGCCGATGACTTCTCCACGCTCTCCGCCCTCACGGACATCTCCGCGGATCTGTCGAGTGCCGGGACGGTCAGCTCAGGCGGCACGGGCACCGTCGATGGCCAGTCCGTGGTCATCCTCAGAGCCGCGGACGGGAGCACCGTCGATATCGCCGGTGCCGGTACCGCCTATCCCGTGCAGGTGAGGACCGACACCGCCGTCTACCACCTCTCCGGCTGGAACGGCGTCGGTACCTTCACCCCCCCGCCGAACCCAATTGTCATCCCCAGCACCTCCTGAGTCGCACGCCGGACGGTGGAGTGCCGCGGATGGGGGCAAGGCTCGCCTGAACCGTACAGTTTGCGGCGTTCGCCGCACCAGGTGGCTCCAGCAGGCTCTCCTGCGCTGACTACCACTCGGCAGGTCTGCTGCTCCGCCCGTGACGGGTCAGTCTGCGAGCTGGTTCCGCCAGCTGAACCCGGGCGCGTAGCCGAGCATGCGGCGCGCCTTCTCAATGGAGAGCAGGGTCTGGTTGTCGCCCGCACGGTCGTCGAGCGGAACCCCCGGAAAGTATTGTTCGACCAGCTCACGATTGGGTCGGCTCATCACCGTGTCGGCGTTCGCGATGACGAAGATCTCGGCCCCCTTGATGGGCGCTTCCAATGACTTGCGGATGGCTTGGGCACCATCGCGGGCATCGATGTATCCCCACAGGTTCCATTTGCGCCGGCCCGGATCGGCGTCAAAGCTGGGGAATTCGGCGTAGTCGGCCGGCTGCATCACGTTGGAGAAGCGCAGCCCGATGATCTTCATCTCAGGCTCCCACCGGCAGAACTGCCTCGCCATCTCCTCGCCCACCAGTTTGGAAAGCGCATAGGCGCTTTCCGGCCGGGGCGGGCACTCCTCGTCAACGGGGATGTAGGGGGGAGGGATCTCGAAGGGAAGGCCCAGGACTGTTTCGCTCGACGCCCACACCACGTTCCTGATGCCGAGATGGCGCGCCGCCTCAAAGACGTTGAAGGTGCTCAGGGTGTTGACCCGGAACAGGCTCGCGTTGGGGCGCAGCCCCGGCGCGGGGATGGCGGCGAGGTGAACCACGGCGTCGACGCCATGGTATCGATCGTCCACCCGGGACAGCAACTCAAGAGCCTGGCCCACCTCTTCGAGATCCACCCTGACGTGCGGGCAGAGCTGCTCCCGCGGCGGGGCGATGTCGGCGTTGAAGACGTCGTAGCCGTGCTCGACCAGATCTCGCACGCAGGCGGTGCCCAATTTGCCGCTGCCGCCAGTCACCACCACTCGCATGTTGAGCTCCTTGAGCAGCGCCATCGGCCGACCGCCGACCGGTGGTGCCCGCAGTTGTCGGCGCCTAGCTTACCGGCCCGGCGCCATCCAGCGTTCCCGCAGGGCGTGGGCGGCCAGCTTGGGTCGGCGATCGCGAGTGAAGACGCCCTTGCGGTTGCCGTCGACCCGATGGAGGCTCGGCTCGGTGCCGAAGTCGGCGAAGTTCCACACCTGCTCCCCCACCACCGCGTCGATCCGATCGAAGACGCGGTGGGACATGGCGAGGGCTCTGGCAATCTCCTGGCCTGCTACGAGGTCAGTCCGGCCGGCAGACCTGATGACGGGAGGCGGGGTGGATAGCTGAGAATCTAGCGGTGCCGTCGGCCTCCCTGAGGGGCGCGGACCGCGTCATCGCCATAAGCGCGAGCGAAGGAGGTACTCAGATGGAGATGCGCAAGCTCGGAAACAGCGGCCTTGAGGTCTCGGCCATCGGCCTGGGCTGCATGGGCATGAACCATCACCGTGGCCCNNCCGTTCACCAACGAGGAACTCGTGGGCGAGGCGCTGCAGCCGTTCCGACACGGCACCGTCATCGCCACCAAGTTCGGTTTCGACCTCGGTCCTGGCGGATCGGGCGGCCTCAACAGCCGCCCGCAACGCATCCGCCAAGTCGCCGAGGACTCGCTCAAGCGCCTGCGGGTCGACGCCATCGACCTCTTCTATCAGCACCGGGTCGATCCCGACGTCCCGATCGAGGATGTGGCCGGCGCGGTGAAAGACCTGATCGCAGAAGGCAAGGTCAAGCATTTCGGTCTGTCAGAGCCAGGACCCGGGACCATCCGCCGGGCGCATGCGGTCCAGCCGGTTGCGGCCGTCCAGAGCGAGTACTCCCTCTGGTGGCGCCTCCCTGAAGCAGACGTATTGCCAGCCTGCGAGGAGCTGGGGATCGGCTTCGTCCCCTACAGTCCGCTTGGCAGGGGCTTCCTCACCGGCAAGATCGATGAGACCACAGCGTTCGGCAGCAACGACAATCGCAGCACCTTGCCCCGCTTCACGCCGGAGGCCCGCAAAGCGAACCGCCCAGTGGTCGACCTCTTGGAGAAGCTTGGTGACGAGAAGCATGCAACGCCGGCGCAGATCGCGCTCGCCTGGTTGCTGGCGCAGAAACCGTGGGTCGTACCGATCCCCGGCACCACCAGGCTCAGCCGTATCGTGGAGAACGTCGCCGCGGCCTCAATCGAGCTCACTCCCGACGACCTGCGGAGCGTCGACGCAGCCGCCTCGCAGATCACGGTGGCAGGTGACCGCTACCCTCCGGCAGAGGCAGACTTGACGCGGAGGTGACGGGACGGGGAACATCACCGCAGGACACGCTCGCATTCCGCGGTCATTAGGCAGAAGGAGTCTCGCATGAACGGTGAAGTGTTCCGATCTACGCTCGGTGAGCGTGTCATCCCTGGTAAGCGCCTCGGGCGGCATATCGTCCACGACCCGCGATCGCGGGATTTCCCAGCAGACGGCGCCGCACAGATCGTGAGCGTCACTCACACGGCGAACGGATTGCCGCTCAACCAAGGAGACATTGGCTCGTGCACGGCCAACGCACTGTGTGGCGCGCTCGATTCGTCCCCTGACTTCACGGGTGGTACCCCTCGCCCAGAGAACGACGCCATCCAACTGTATGAGGTCGAGACCCGGTTGGAGGGGCAGCCGTATCCCCCGAACGACCCGGGCGGCAGTGGTCTCGAGGTGTGCAAGGCGGCCAAGCAGCTGGGGTGGATAGCCTCGTATACGCACGCGTTCGGCGTCGAGCACGCCCTCCTCGCGCTTGTGGTGCGGCCGGTGATCACGGGGATCAGCTGGTACACCAGCTTCGACACCCCGGACGCGACGGGCCTTGTGGTGATCGCCAGTGGAGCTACGATCAGAGGTGGCCACGAGGTGGTCGCCGACGGGATCGATGCCGCAAATCAGCTGGTGTGGTTCTGGAACAGCTGGGGCCCCAGCTACGGCGTCGCCGGCCGATTCTGCATGTCCTTCGCTACCTGGCAACAGCTGCTTGCGCAGCAAGGTGATGTTACCGTACCGACACCGTAGGGGTTCAGGGTGGCGGCACCTGTCTCCGTATGGGTTTTGGGGATATTTATGGATGGGAACAATGAAGAAGAAGAATGGCTCGCCGGATGTTGATTCCCCATCTCGGCAGGTGGACGCGAGGATAAGTGAGCTCGATGATTGGCGCGAAAAGAAGCTCTCGCAGATTCGCTCTCTGATCGAGCAAGCCGACCCTGAGATGACGGAGGAGTGGAAGTGGAGAAAGCCTTCTCATCCAGCAGGGGTTCCGGTGTGGTCTCACCAAGGTCCGATCTGCACCGGCGAGACGTACAAGAGCGTCGTGAAACTCACATTCTTCAAGGGGGCGTCGCTGAAGGACCCTTCGGGACTGTTCAACTCAAGCCTCGAGGGCAACGTCCGGCGCGCAATCGACTTCCACGAGGACGCTGAAATCGATGAGAAGGCTTTCGCGACCCTCATCCGAGCTGCGGTTAGCCTGAACTCCCGAGAGGTCGAGGAGCGACGGTGATCGATCGTCTCGAACGGCTTGGATGCTGACGAGGGTGGCGAGACCCGGCCCGGTGGCGCTGGTCGGCAGCGGGGAGTATCTCCCGGCGATGCTGGAGCTCGAGGCGGCGTTGATCGCGGGCCGATCGCCGAAGTATGTGCAGCTGCCGACGGCAGCCGGGCCGGAAGGACCCGAATCCGTCTCGCGGTGGATCGCGCTCGGAGCGCAGCAGGCGGCACGGCTGGGGGTTGAGGCGATCCCGGTCATGGTCCTCGACCGTGATTCGGCCGAGGACCGGGCCAACGCCGAGCTGGTCACCGGTGCCGGGCTCATCTACCTCTCCGGGGGGAGTCCCGCCCACCTGGCGGACTCGCTCCGGGGAACCCGCGTGTGGGCGGCCATCCTCGACGAGTGGCGCGCCGGAGCCGCCCTGGCAGGATGCAGCGCGGGGGCGATGGCGCTGACCTCCTGGGTGCCGGACCTCAGACGCCTCACTCGGAAGCCACGCTCAGGCCTTGGAGTGGTGCCCAGGCTGCGCGTCATCCCCCACTTCGACCGCATGAGACGCTGGGTTCCCGGCATATCCCACTGGGCGGCCGCGCATGTCCCCGCCGGCGTCACCCTCGTGGGCATTGATGAGGAGACCGCCCTCGTCAGCGCGGACGCCGATCTGGCCCGTTGGGTGGTCAGGGGCCGGCAGCGGGCGTGGCTGCTCTCACCCGGCGGACGGAGACCGTTGGATGCTGGCGAGGAGCTCGTGCTCTGAGCACGGCTGAGCAGGGCGGTGGTCCGTCGGAGCTCCGACTCAGTCCGACACCTCGAGGATGATGCGACCCCGACCATGGCCGGTCTCGGAGGCGCGATGCGCCGCCTCCACCTCCGCGAGCGGGAAGCGCTCACCGACGAGCGGCTTCAGTTTGCCATCGACCACGAGCGCGGCCAGCTGATCGAGGATGGGACGGATGGCTGGCGGCGCCTGCACCCCAGAGGTGCGGACGCCGTGCTGCTCTGCCCGTTCCGGCTGTGGCATCCCCGCCGCCGAAACGAGAATGCCTCCCTTTCTGAGGACGCGCCACGACCGCTCGGTGACGTCGCCTCCGACGGTGTCGAGAACCACATCAACATCGTGGACGCCGTCCTCGAAACGGGAGGCCGAGTAGTCGACAACCTCGTCCGCGCCCAGGGAACGAACGAAGTCGATGTTGCGCGTCGAGGTGGTGGCGATGACGTGGGCGCCCTTCCAGCGACCCAGCTGGACCGCCAGGCCACCCACTCCGCCGGCGCCGCCGTGGACCAGCAGACGCTGACCACTCTCAAGGCCCGCGGTCTCAAAGAGCCCCCACCAGGCGGTGACACCGCCGACGGGCAGGGTCGCAGCCTGCTCGAAGCTCAGGGCCTCCGGCTTCTGCGCAATCGAATGCGCCAGGGCGGTGGCATATTCGGCGTAGGCGCCCTGGCCGCGGCCGAACACCTCGTCGCCGACAGCGAAGCCAGCGGCGTCCGGGCCCACCTCGGACACGGTGCCGGCGAGGTCCAGCCCGAGGATGTGGGGCAGCTCCAGGGGCATGAAGGCCCGGAGCTGGCCGGAGCGGAACTTCCAGTCGATGGGGTTCACGCCCGCGGCACGCACCTGCACCAACACTTCGCCCTCCCCTCGCTGAGGGCGCGACACCTCGTCAAGCCGAAGCACCGATGGGTCACCGTACTCGTGGAACCGGACCGCCCGCATCAGCCTGTCGCTCCCCGCCATGGTCAACCCCCGAACTACCGTCAATCTAGCGACTACGATTAGCATAGTAGCAAGAGTATTCTGTCCGCGGAGCTACGATGGCCACGATGAGCGAGAAGAGGCGCGGCGACCCGGTGCATTGCGACGAAGGCCTAACCAGCGTCTTCGCCCTGCTGGGCAAGCGCTGGACCGGGGTGATCATCGGCTCGCTCTTGGGCGGACCGGCTCGATTCGGCGAGATCGCCAACGGGATACCGGGAATCACCGAGGCGATGCTCTCGACCCGGCTCGCGGAGCTCCAAGAGGCCGGTCTGGTGCATCGGGAGGTCTTGCCGGGTCCTCCGATCGCCTCGATCTACCGTCTCACCGATCGGGGAACAGCTCTGCGTCCGGCTCTGATGGCCCTGGCCCGCTGGGCGGACCAGCACCTGCCGGCACCGCACTGACCCTCCTGCAAGGTCCCCACATCCGAAACCAGGTCACCACATGGATACACGGAGAATTGACACCCGGGTCGATCAACCTCGGATCGGCCATGGCCCGGAGCTGCGGGTCGGCTACGTCAAGTCCGCCAAAGGCGCCCCACGCTGCTAGTGCAGCACGGCGCAAATA
>PLNE01000091.1:14700-18021 GCA_003141695.1 Candidatus Dormiibacterota bacterium | reverse complement strand
TGGGCACGCCGCCGCCCGGCACATAACGGCTGCCGATCGCCATATCGGCGCCTTGATCGAGCGCGGCGAGCGGTTTGGCATTGATCTCGGGCGGGTGCTGAAGGTCGGCGTCCATGACGCAGACGAGATCGCCGTGCGCCATGTAGAGACCGGCCACGACGGCGGTGCTCAGCCCCCCCGCTCGCTCGGCGTCCCGGCGCAGCAGGCAGCGGACCTCGGGATGCGCCGCCTGCAGGGCGGCGAGCCGAGCCGGGGTCTCGTCGTCGCTGTCATCGACGAAACAGACCTCGGCGTCCACACCGGCCAGCGCAGTTTCCAGCCGCGCCCAGAGTGCCCCGAGGCTCTCCGCCTCATTGCGGGTCGGGATGACCACGGAGAGCTGGGGGAGGGGATTCGCCATTGGTGGCAAGGATAGTGGCCGATTGGCGCGGTGACCGTGTCCGCGCCACCCCGTCAGCGGGCCGCGACGTGCGCCGCCAGCGTCTCGTCCACGATGCGGAGCAGCTTCGGCTTGGCGGTGTAGCCCACGACCCGGTGGACCTGCTCGCCTCCCGAGAAGAGGAGGAGGGTCGGGACCGACATCACGCCGAAGCGCTCGACGATCTTGGGATTGGCGTCCGAGTCGACCGTGACCACACGGAGGCTCCCCTCACGCTCCCGCGCGATCTCCGAGAGCACCGGTGCCATCGCCTGGCAGGGTGGGCACCAGGAGGCTCCGACCTCGACCAGGACAGGGGTGGTCGCGGCGACCACCTCGACGGCGAAGGTGGTGTCGGCGACGGCGTCGATCATGAGGCGATCTCCAATGGCGGGCGGGTGGTGACGGCCTTGTAGGAGGCGCAGCTGGAGTACGTCCTCGGAGATGGGGGATCGACCTCCTCGGGGCCGAACCGCTTCCACACCGCCTGCCGTGACGTACCCAGACGGTCCGCGATCTCGGCCCAGCTCATGCCCGCGGTCCGCGCCGCGAGGACGGTCCCGGCCCGCCGGCTCCCCACCAGACCAGCGATGGACCTCAGGGCAAGCAGCCTGTCCCCGATCGGCAGGGTGTCGATCGCCTCCATCACGACGCGCACGGATTCGTCGGCGCGAGCCGTCGAGGCGTGGTAGGGCGGAGCGGGCGACACGATCATTCTGTCAACTATACATGACGAACGCCCGCAGGAGCTCTCGCGTCGCGGCTGTCCTGGCGCCGTAGCGTGGCTATGCTCAGCTCATGGCAGACATCGAGATCACCCCCGACCACCTCATCGTGCACATCCGGGGCGCGGACAAGTTCCTCGCCCTCAAGAGCCAGCTCGAGGTGCCGCTGCAGCACGTCGCCGGGGTGGAGGTCGCGCCGCCCGAGGCGCACGAGATCTACCACGGGATGAGGGTGGGCAGCAATCTGCCCGGCGTGGTCACTGCGGGACGGTTCCTGCAGCACGGCGAGTGGGCGTTCTGGGACGTCCACGATCCGAATCGGGCGATCGCCATCCGGCTCCATGACGAGCACTACGCGAAGCTGGTGGTCGGGGTGGACGACCCGTCGGGCACCGTGTCGGCCATCACCGCCGCGATCGCCCACCACTGAGGCGGCGGGGAGGCTCCACTCTCAGGCCACGGCGCACCGGTGAGCGCGGGTGGGGTCGTGAGGGCGGAGCAGGAGCCCGCTCTGCGGTCCTCCTCGAGCGCCGCTTCTTGACCCCGAGTGAACCCCGTCCCAAGATGGATCGAGGACTCCGGACGGGTCCGGCACGGCGGCGTTTCGCCGATCACCGCAGGCGCGGAGGATGACTTATGGCCATTGGGGAAGAGCAAGAGGTATCGGAAGCCCAGATCGCGGTGCACTGGCGGGAGGAGGAGTACATCCAGCCCCCGCCGCGCTTCGTCGGCCAGGCCAACGCGCACGATCCGGCGATCCTGGAACGTTTCCAGGAGGAGAACTTCCCGGAATGCTTCCGGGAGTACGCCGACCTCCTGACCTGGGACCAGTACTGGCATACCACCCTGGACAGCAGCAACCCGCCGTTCTGGAAATGGTTCGTGGGCGGCCGGCTCAACGCCTCCTACAACTGCGTCGATCGGCACCTGGAGACGCGGGGAAACCAGGCGGCGCTGATCTGGGTGCCGGAGCCCGAGGGCGAGCTGACCCAGGCGATCACCTACCGTGAGCTTTACTGCCGCGTCAACGCGTTCGCCGCCCTGCTCCGCGATTACTGCGGGCTCAAGGCGGGCGACCGGATCACCCTCCACATGCCCATGGTCCCCGAGCTCCCGGTGGCGATGCTGGCCTGCGCCCGCCTCGGGATCGTCCACTCCGAGGTCTTCGGCGGCTTCAGTGGCGCCGCCTGCGGGGAGCGGATCGCCGACTCCCAGAGCCGGTTCCTGGTCACCATCGACAGCTACTACCGGAACGGCGACCTGGTCGATCACAAGGTCAAGGCCGACGAGGCGGTGACCCGTGCCGCATCCCTGGGCCAGGAGGTTGACAAGGTGCTGGTCTTCCGGCGTCATGCCGGCGAGTACGCCTCCGACACCCCGATGGTCGAGGGCCGCGACGTCTTCGTCGACGATGTCATCGGCCAGTACCAGCGCGCGGTCGTGCCNNGGCTACCTCGCCTACGTGGCCGGAACCTCCAAGTACTACCAGGACATCCACCCCGAGGACACCTACTGGTGCATGGCCGACATCGGCTGGATCACCGGCCACTCGTACATCGTGTACGGACCACTGGCGCTGGGCACCACCAGCGTGCTCTACGAGGGCGTACCCACCTATCCCGACGCCGGACGGGCCTGGCGCATCGCCGAGCGCCTCGGGGTCACCATCTTCCACACCGCCCCGACCTCGATCCGGATGCTGCGCAAGCTGGGGCCGGACGAGCCGGCGAAGTACGACTACCGCTTCAAGCACATGACCACGGTCGGCGAGCCGATCGAACCCGACGTCTGGCGCTGGTATCACACCTCCGTGGGCAAGGGCGAGGCGGTGATCGTCGACACCTGGTGGCAGACCGAGACCGGCGGGTTCCTGGGCTCCACGCTCCCAGGTCTCCAGGGGATGAAGCCGGGGAGCTGCGGGCCAGCCGCGCTCGGCATCTACCCGGTGATCCTCGACGAGGAGGGGACGGTCGTCGAGCCGGGCAGCGGCAAGGCGGGCAACATCTGCATCCGTAACCCCTGGCCCGGAATCATGCAGACCATCTGGGGACAGCCGGAGCGCTTCGTGCAGGTCTACTACCGGAAGTACTGCAAGGACCTGAAGAGCAAGGACTGGCACGACTGGCCGTACTTCGCCGGCGACGGCGCGCTCGAGGCGGCCGACGGGTACTTCCGGAT
>PLNE01000091.1:0-14654 GCA_003141695.1 Candidatus Dormiibacterota bacterium | reverse complement strand
GGCGATCGAGGTCGAGATCGGCAAGATCGCCCGCCCCACCAACGTCTGGATCGTCTCGGACATGCCCAAGACACGCTCCGGGAAGATCATGCGCCGGGTCATCGCCGGCATCTCCAACTTCACCGACGTCGGGGACATCACCACCCTGGCCAACCCGGAGGTGGTGGAGCAGATCAAGCACCACGTGCAGAGCGAGAAGCTCTCTCGGGGGCAGGTGCCGCGGGAGCTGTCGGCCCAGGAGCAGAAGGACATCGAGGCCTTCGGCAAGGCCGAGTAGCCGAGAGGACAGAGGGTGCGGGAGGAGGCTCGCGTCTGCGGCCTCCTCCTCGTCCTCGCCGCCTCTGCGTGTGAGCTGACCCGGTGAGCGTCTCCGCCAACCGGGGGGCCGGGCCGAGCCCGATCCCCCGGCGGGGCCGAAGCCTCGGTCAGTGAACGAACGGCGCCCCGGTGGGAAGCACGACCCTGCGCCACGTCGCGTTTGTGACGTCGGCGAAGGAGGTGTAGAGGGCGGCGATGGCGGTCAGGAGGCCGAGGTATCCACCGATGTTGATGAGGCCGTCGGCGCTGGCGCCGAAGGTCGCGACGTTGCCGGTGAACCAGCCCAGGGCGAGGACCACGAAGGTCAGGGTCAGCAGGACAAAGACCGTGGTGACCATCTTGGCCGCTCCGAGCGACGCGATGGTCATGTAGGCGGTGAAGATGCCCCAGGCAAGCAGGTAGAGCCCGACCCAGCCCAGCCAGGCGTTCGGCGCACCCTTGATGATGCCACCCAGGTATACCTGGACCAGCAGGAAGAAGCTCAACCAGAAGGCGCCGTAACTGCAGAACGCAGTGCCCGCGAAGGTGTTGCCCCGGCGGAAGGCCCAGAGGCCGGCCACGAACTGGCCGAGGCCGCCGAACGCCACGGCCATCGAGAGCGTCGACCCGGTCAGGGGCACGATCGCGGCGTTGCCGAACCAACCGGCGTTGACGACGGACAGGATCAGGGTGGTCAGGCCGAATCCGGCGAGCCCCAGCGGTGCGGGATCGGCCAGCAAGGCGTCCGGGGGTTTCGGCGCCTCGGCCGGGTGGGCGGCTACGGACATGCTGGGTGTCTGTTGCATGGGTGGCTCTCCTTACAACTGAGCGTGTCGTGCGTGCGCTCCGCGCCACAATGTATCTCTGAAGTCCACGTCAGTCCAGCGGACGGGCGGATGCCCTTATTCCCGTCGGTGCCGACCTCAGGCCATCGCGCGCCGGTACTCGTTGGGCGGTACCGCCGGGGTCTTCCGCTCGGAGCGGAACCCTGACGGGTCCCCCCTCAGGCCATGGCGCGCCGGTACGCGTGGGTGCTCCACCAGATCGCGAGGAGCGCGGCCGCACCCATGACCGCGAAGCCCTCGGCGACGGTTGCCGAGGCCAGGGTCCCGGAGGCCAGGTCGCGGGCCGCCTCCACCGCGTAGTACATCGGGTTGGCGTGGGCCAATCCCTGCAGCCACCCCGGCCCCAGGGAGAGGGGGAGGAGCACGCCGGCCAGCAGGGTGAGGGGAAGCTGGAGCCCGGTGACCACGGCGGCCAGGCTCCCGATCTGCTTGAGGGTGATGCCGAGGGCGGCCGAGCCCGCCGAGCACGCCGCCGTGAGCAGGGCCAGCAGGCCGAGCAGGATGGCGAGCCCCGCCCAGTGCGGGTCGAAGCCGAATGGCGTGGCGACGACCAGCACCAGGGCCGCGGGCACGACGAACATCAGCACGTCGCGGAGGACAGTTCCGAGCACCAGGGCCAGGCGGCTCGCCGGGGTGACCCGCAGCCGTTCGATGACGCCGGAGTCCAGCTCGCCGATCACGATCCAGCCGGCGCCCATCCCAGATCCGAAGGCCATCAAGGCCAGGATGCCGGGCACGAAGACGTCGAGGACGCTCCCTCCCGGGAAGCCGGGACCGCCGGCGAGCGGCTTGAGCAGGGGGGCGAAGAGGGCCAGGTACATGAGCGGGACGCTCATCCCCATGAACACCCAGATCGGCTGGCGGAGCGTCTCCAGGATGCGCCGGCGTGCGAGCAGAGCCGTCTGCAGCAGGAAGGTCATGATGCGATCGCCTCCGTGGTCGCCGGGTGACCGGCGTCGCGGAGGGAACGTCCGGTCTCGTGGAGAAAGACGTCGTCCAGCGAGGGCTCCCGCAAGGAGACCCCGAGGACCTCGACACCGCGGGCCCGCAGCAGGTCAAAGACCGCCGCCATCCCCGTGGTGGCGCCGTCGAGGTCGACCCGGATGGTATCGCCGTCGATCCGGGCCCCTCGGACGAGTGGCTCGCGCCCCAGCTCGGCAGCGACCGCGGCGAGATCGGCGGACCCCGGGCGCGGCGTGATGGTGACCCCGGCCGGATGGCGCCCGCGGAGCTCCTCCGGCGGTCCCTCGGCGACCACCAGGCCGTTGTCGATGATGGCGACCCGATCGCTGAGCTGATCCGCCTCGTCCAGGTAGTGGGTGGTCAGGAGGACGGTCGTCCCGGTGTCGCGGAGCCGGCGGAGCTGGTCCCAGAGGTTGGCCCGGTTCTGCGGGTCGAGCCCGAGGGTGGGCTCGTCGAGGAAGAGCACGTCGGGGCGGTGCACGATGCCGAGCGCCACCTCGAGCCGGCGTCGCTGGCCGCCCGAGTAGGTGCGGGCGATGCGCCGGCAGAAGGCCGCGAGGTCGAGCCGCTCGATCAGCTCATCGGCGCGGCGCTCCGTCTCGTGCCGGCCCATCCCGTACAGCCGGCCCTGGAGGACGAGGTTCTCGCGCCCGGTCGCCTCGATGTCGGCTCCGCCGCGCTGACCGACGTATCCGATGCGCCGGCGCACCGCGGCGGGGTGGCTGCTGACGTCCAGTCCGGCGACCACCACCTCGCCGGCATCGGCCCGCAGGAGCGTGGTGAGGATGCGCAGCGCCGTCGTCTTCCCTGCCCCGTTGGGGCCCAGGAAGCCGTAGATCTGGCCGGCCGGGACGGAGAGGTCGACGCCGCGGAGGGCCTCGACCCGCCCGCCCCGGCCCGAGAACGACTTGCGCAGGCCGGTCACCCGCACCGCCAACGCGGCCACCCGCTCCCCCGGCGTCACAGCCGCGCGCACGATCAAGCCGCCGCCGGCTTGGTCAGCCGCACCTCGAGGGTCATCCCCGAGGTGTGGGTCTCGCAACTGCCGAAAGCGGTGTGAGCCACCAGGCGTTCGAGTCGGGCCGCCGAGTAGGCGCGGCGCCGGAGCATGGTGGAGAGCGTCAGCTTGGTCATGAAGGAGTTGACCCGGCCGAGCCGCATCCCCCTCACCTCGCGGGCGATGTCGGCGCCGGTCGCCTCCCGATTCATGTCCTGGATCACCGCCGTCCCGCCGGCGCGCAGCACCCGGTGCATCTCGTTCAGGGCCGCCCGTGGCTGCCGGAAGTTCTTGAACGCCGCCTGGCAGACGATCAGGTCGAAGGAGAGGGCGGCGAAGGGCATGGCGGAGACGTCGCCCTGGCGGAACTCGACGTCCACCCCCGCCCGCCGCGCCGTCTCGGCGGCGATCTCCACCATGGTGCGGCTGATGTCGAGCCCCGTCACCCGGACCGCTCCCGCGCTCGCGATCTCGACGGCCTGGTAACCGGGGCCGGGGGCCACCTCGAGCACCGCGGCGCCCGCAGGAAGGCCGGCGGTGAGCCTTACCGCCTCGCTCCGGCACTCCGCGATCTGGCTCGCCGAACCGCGCTGGCGCGCGTACCAGCGGGCCATCCGTCCCTCCATCTCCGGCAGCTGGAAGCGCCGGCGCGGGCTGCCATACTTCTCGTTCATGATAGGTCTCCTGCGATGATATCTTAGTAACTAAGCAAACTAGATGGTAAGCAGATGAGCCGTCTCGAGTCAACTCCCGTGCGTGCCGACCTGATCCGCCGCCTCACCGAGGCGGTGCGCCGCCAGGTGGCCTGGACGGTCCTGCACAACCAGGCGATCGCGGATCGGCTGGGGATGAGCGCCACCGACCTGCACGCCATCAACCTCCTCGACCTCGAGGGGCCGGTGACCGCGGGACGCCTGGCGGAGCTGATGAGCCTCACCACGGGGGCCGTGACCGGGGTGCTGGACCGCCTGGACCGCGCCGGCCTGGTCCGGCGTGAAGCAGATCCCGCGGACCGGCGCCGGGTGGTGGCCCGGCTCGTCCCCGAGGGGATGGAGCGGGTGAGGGCGGCCTTCGTGGCCGTCGGCACCGGCGTCCAGGACCTCTACGCCGGTTACGACGACGCCCAGCTCCGCCTCCTCGTCGACTATGCGGAGCGCAATGCGGAGATCACTCGCAGGATCGCTGGCCAGATGCGCGCGACGGACCCCGGTCCCGCCCCGGAGGCCGACGGCGAGCTGTCGGCGCCGCTGGGTGACGTGACCTCCGGCCGTCTCGAGATCACCGGCAACGCCGCCAACCTCCGCATCCGGTCCGATGCGGGGGCGGCTCTCCTGTACGCGGCGACCTTCGAGCGCCGCGCGCCTCGGATCCGGGCACGCGGGGGGACGGTGACCGTCGCCTACCCCGGGATCTTTGCGTTGGGCGCGGGTCGCGGCGTGATTGGCCTTAACGGCACCGTCCCCTGGACGGTCGAGGTGCGCGGCGGCGCCTCCAACGTGGATGCCGACCTCTCGGGCGTACCCCTCACCGGATTCAGCCTGATCGGCGGTTCCAGCCGCGTGGACTGCCGGCTGCCCCGGCCGGCCGGCACGGTGGCGCTTCGCATCCGCGGCGGCGCGAGTCGGGTGGCCTTTCGCCGTCCTGCGGAGATCCCGGTGCGGGTGCGGGTGACCGGCGGCCTGAGCAGGCTGCGCGTGGATGCGAGGCAGTACCGGGCGATGGGTGGGCCGGCGGCGCTCGACAGCCCCGGCTACGAGAACGCCACCGACCGCTATGAGCTGGCCGTTGACGGCGGTGCCAGCCACATCACCGTCGACGGGATGTAGCCGCCGCCACGGCCCGCCCGAGGCACCGCACCGCGGCCAGCCCGCAGCTGTGCACATCCCGCGGGAGAGCGGGGCGCTGCGCCGGCCCGGGGGCGATGCGCTATACTAATAAAGTAATTCTGACCTAAACTCCGGGGAGCCCAATCCGAGCCACCCGGAGTGCCCCTCAGGGAGCTCATGGGAGGTCCTTCCGTGGCCCTCGCCGTCGCCGACACCGCCGCCACCGTCCGGGAGCTGGCCCCGAGGATCGAGCGCCTGCGCCGCCAGCGCAATGCGGTGATCCTCGCCCACAACTACCAGCTCCCCGAGGTGCAGGACATCGCCGACATCGTCGGCGATTCGCTCAACCTCTCGCGACAGGCCGCCCAGACGGACGCCGACGTGATCGTCTTCTGCGGGGTCCACTTCATGGCCGAGACCGCCGCGATCCTCTCCCCGCAGAAGACGGTCCTGCTGCCCGACCTGGAGGCCGGATGCTCGCTGGCTGACACCATCACCGCCGACCAGCTGCGCACCTGGAAAGCCCAGCATCCGGGCGCGGTGGTGGTCTCGTACGTGAACACCTCGGCCGAGGTCAAGGCCGAATCCGACTACTGCTGCACCTCGTCCAACGCCGAGGCGGTGATCCGCGCCATCCCCGAGGACACCGAGATCCTCTTCTGCCCCGACATGTTCCTGGGCGCCCACCTGGAGAGGGTGACGGGGCGCCGGATGCAGGTCTGGATGGGCGAGTGCCACGTGCACGCCGGCATCGATCCCGACGACCTGGAGGCCGCCCGCCGCCGCCACCCCGACGCCGAGCTGCTCCTGCATCCCGAATGCGGCTGCACCTCCGCAACCCTCTATCGCCTCGGCCACGGCGACTACCAGGGGTCGAGCTGCGTGGTCGCCTCCACCGAGGGGATGGTCCGCAGGGCGGTGGAGTCCCCCGCCACCACCTTCATCGTGGCGACCGAGGTGGGCATCCTTCACAGGATGAATCTGCTGGCTCCGGGCAAGCGCTTCCTGCCGGCGTCCGAGGACGCGGTCTGCCCCTACATGAAGAAGATCACCCTGGAGAAGGTCGCGGCCTGTCTGGAGCGGATGGAGCCCCGGGTCGTCGTTCCCGAGCCCGTCGCCTCGCGAGCTCGCCGCGCCCTGGACCGGATGGTCGCCATCGCCCCGTAGGCGGGGTGAAACCGGGGGCGCGATACGACGCGCATTCCGGCTGGGACCAGATCTACGACATGGCGGGGTAGCCGCCGCTTCCCAGAGCGACCTCGGCGCCCGTGGGGCCGTTGTCGGCGAGCGCTCGCCAGCCGACTCCGGCGGTGACCAGCAGAGCCACGCCGGCCAGGCCGAAGCCGGCCCGCGCGCCGGCCGTCTCAGCCACCAGGCCGATGGTCGGGCCGGTCACCGGCGAGGTGCCGGGCAGCGCCATGGTCCAGATCCCCATGACCCGCCCCCGCATGGCTGGATCGGCGCGGAGCTGGGCCAGCGTGTTGGCCCGGGCGATGAACCAGATGGAGAGGCAACCGGTCACCGCCAGGCCGGCGAAGGCCAGGCCGGCGTCGGGGGCGGCCGCGGTCGCCAGGACGGCGACGCCGGTGAGCGCGCCGAGCAGCCGGACCTCGCGTCCCCCGGGCTGACCCCGCGCCGAGGCGGCGAGGAAGGCGCCGGCGACTCCCCCCAGTCCAAACACGGCCATCATCAGCCCGTAGCCGCCCCCGCCGAGGTGGAAGACCCGGGTGGCCAGCAGGGGCAGGGCGACTCCGAGGTTGAAGAGCATCCCCGACGCGGCCGCCATCAGCACGGTGAACCGGAGCACCGGTGTGCTCCAGACGTAGCGGAGGCCGGCCCGCACCTGGCCGCGCGGCCGAGGCTTCCGACCAGCGGCGGCGGTCCCGCTGGCGGGCTCGGGGGCGGCCCCCGGCACGCCGGTCCCGCTCGCCTGGGTGGCGGCGGGGAGCCTTCCCTTGCGGTGGAGGACCAGGAGGACCAGAAGCGGAGGGAGGTACGAGACCGCGTTGGCCACATAGCAGACCGGGATGCCGAGGGTGGCCAGGAAGATCCCGCCCATCGCTGGGCCGACCACCCGAGAGACGTTGATGACGACCTCGTTGAGGCTGATGGCGCTGGCGAGCTCACGCCCGCCGACCAGGTCGAGCACGTAGACCTGGCGGGCGGCGGAATCCGGGGCGCTCACCGCACCGGTGACGAAGGCGATGGCGAAGAGCATCCAGACGCGCACCGCCCCGCTCCAGGTGAGTGCAGCCAGCAGGCTGGCGGAGACGATGAAGATGCTCTGGGTCGCGATCAGGAGCCGGCGCCGGTCGATCCGGTCCGCCAGCGCCCCGGCCCAAGGCCCGCCGACCAGGACGGGGAGCATGTAGCAGGAGCCGAGGAGGCCGAGGTCGAGGCCGCTCCCGGTCAGCTTCAGCACCAGCCAGGACTGGGCCACCCCCTGGGTCATGGTGCCGGAGGCCGAGAGCACCTGGCTCGCGAACCACCAGCGGAACGCTGGAGCGCGCAACGAACCGAAGGCCCGGCCCAGGGGTGGTGGAGGAGGAGCGATTCTCATTGATTCGTAATAAAACAGCGGAACGAGAGCTGCGAACCGAACTCTATCATTTGGACCGCCCGTCAGAGATTTGAACCAATCCGCGTTAATCTGATACATTGCTGGTGTGCAGACCCCCCCTCCGGCGCGAACCATCCAGCGGCACCTGCTGGCTCTCCTGGAGGTCTCGGGACCGCTCACCCGGGCGGAGCTGGCCGATCTCGCCGGCCTACCCCCGACCACCGTCGCCGGCGTGGTCAAGGGGCTGCTCCGGAGCCGCCACCTGGACGAGGTCGTTTCAGGACCGAGGCCCCATCAGGCGGGTCGCCCGGCCCGGGCGCTGGCGCTGGCCGGCCCCCCGCGGGTCGTCGCTGTCGTCGGCCTGCGGGACGGCGGCCTCCGCCTCACCCTGGCGACCGTGGCCGGGGAAGTCCTGACAGATCGGAGCGAGGCCGTCTCCACTCGAGGTCGCGACCCGGGTTCGCTGTTCGCCCCGACGGCCGCGATGCTGCTCGCCACCCTGCGGGATGCGGAGGTGTCCAGACCGCGGCTGGTGGCCGTGGTGCTGGGCGTGGCCCACCCCCAAGCTCAGATCCATTCCGCCACTCCCCTCGAGGAGCGGGTGGGCGTCCCCGTCCTCGTGGAGAATGACGCCAACCTCGGCGCCCTGGGCGAGGCCGCCTTCGGGGCGGGCCGCGGGCTGGACAGCTTCGTGTACGTGATGCTCGGCCACGGGGTGGGCGCCGGCCTCGTGTTCGGGGGCCGGCTGCACCGGGGGGCGTCCGGCTTTGCCGGCGAGCTGGCCCACGTGCAGGTGCGGGAGCAGGGGGACGGCCCGCTCTGCGTCTGCGGAGGCCGCGGATGCCTGGCCCTTGTGATCGGCCCGTCGCTCAGCGAGTTCGTCGGGCGGGCTTACGCGGAGCGGCTCAGCGTGGCCCAGGTCCTCTCTCTGGCCGCCGATCAGGAGCCGGGCGTCCGCCGCGTCTTCGCCGATCTGGGACGCACCGTCGGGCGGCCGCTCGCCGATCTCTGCACCATGCTCGACCCCGCGGCCGTGGTGGTCGACGGCAGCCTGGGGGCCGCCGGGCCTCCGGTGATGACCGGCATCCGGGAGACCATTGACCGCCATGCCGCCCCGGCTGTGGCCGACTCGGTCCGGGTGCTCACGGGCGAGCTCGGGGAGCTGGCCGAGGTCCTCGGCGGGGTGGCCCTGGTCCGTCAGCGGAGCCTGGACGCGCCCTAGGCGGGATTGGCCCCGGTGGTGAGGGGCTCCGCCCCGCTATGCTCGGCGCCGAATCGATGCACGAGCAGTTCACCAACCTCTACGACCGTGACCGCTGGCGCCGGTATGGGTACTCGTTGCTGGCCGTCGGCGTGGTCTGCGTGGTGGTGGGCGCCGTCTTCGACTCCCAAAAGGACGGGGGAGCGGCGAACGTCTGGCTCCTCTTCGCCGCCATGACCCTCGGGCTGGCCATCTCGCTCTGGATGCGTCAGCGCTACAGCTACGCGCGGCTCGATGACGGGCAGCTCTTCTTCCGGTACCTGACGGTCACCGTTCGCATCGACCTGGTCGAGGTCCGCCGGGCCCGGGTTGGCAAGCTCGCCGCCGCCGTCCACGGCCGGGCCCGCACGCCCAGCCGCCTGGCGGACGTGGACGCCCTCATCCTTGACCTGCGCCACCCTGACACCAACCGCCTCCGCCGGCTGCTCACGCGCCGCTGCGTCTTCGAGGACGAGGTGGTGATCCCGCTCGTCGGCGCCGCCATCCTCCAGCGCGAGCTCGAGGCGACGCTCTCGCCGCGCCGGCACGCCGAGGGCGCTGAGACCCGCCCATCCCGGTCGCGGCGGAGGGGCCGGCGGCGATGACCGAGGAGACCCCGCCCGGGGCGCCCCCGGACGTCACCACCGGCAGCACGTCGCCGGTACCGTCCGCCGAGGAGCCGGCGGGGGCCCCGGCGCCCGCCGCGCCTGCCTTCGAGGTGACCGACGATCGTCCCCTGGTGAGGGCCGGGCTGCGCGGTTTCCTCGACCTCACCCGCGTCGACGTCGCCCTGGTCATCGGGCTCACCCTGCTCGCCTTCCTGCTCCGCTGGGGCAGCCCGATCCTGCCCAACTTCCTGGGCGGCAATGCGACGTCCGTACCGGCCATCCAGATCCTCGGCGTGGGCAACGCCCACAACAGCGACCAGAGCGCCTGTGAGCAGGTGCCCGTCGGCAACAAGACCATCAAGGCCTGTGGCCAGGTCTTCGACGAGGTGTACTTCCCGACCGACGCCGCCGACGATCTCCAATCTCCGGCGATCAGCTACTTCGACCCCGAGCCCCCACTGGTCAAGCTGCTGATGACCCCCTCGATCGCGATCCTGGGCTTCAACACCTGGGGCTGGCGGATGACCGCGGTGCTGACCGGCAGCCTGCTCTGCGGGCTGATGTACCTGATCGCGCTGCGGCTGCGCCGCGATCGCTTCTTCGCCATCGTCGCCTCGCTGCTGGTCTGCCTCGACGGGCTTGCCTTCGTCGAGTCCCGGCTCGGCCTCCTCGACATCCCGGCGATCTTCTTCACCGCGCTGGCCTGGTACTTATTCCTGCTCCACTGGCAGGCGAGGACGCGCCGCCAATGGCGGATCACCCTCTACATCCTGGCCGCCGGTCTCGGGCTGGCATTCGCGGCCAAGCTGACCGCCATCGCGCCGCTCGCGGTGATCGCCGGACTGGTGTTCCTCCGATGGCTGGCCCCCTACGCGGCCGGCGCCATTCCCGCGCTCCGGCGGCTGGCCGGGCCACGCCGCCACGAGACGGTGCTCTGGAGGGAGGCGGCCGGGTCGAGGGCGTGGCTCCACTACGCGGCCGCCCTGGCCCTCGTGGTCGTGATCTTCTGTGCCAGCTGGTCGCGCTACCTGACCATCTATCACGACGACGTCTACCAGTTCGTCTCCTGCAATCCCAACGTCGCGGGCCTCACCACCGCGCCTTATCCGAACAATGTCAAGATCCTGCAGGTCCCGGTGTCGACGGTGGACGGCGTCACCGTGCCCAACCCGGTGGAGGCGATCTCCAACATCATCGCCATCAACGAGGCGAGCCTCCGCTACCAGGAGCTCGAGTGCCACGGGCATCCCTACGCGTCCCGCTGGTACACGTGGCCGATCATGGAGCACCCGGTGCTCATGTACTACCAGAGCACTCCGCTGCTCGATGCGCCCCGCTACACGGGCAGCGGTGTCATCACCAACATGGGCAACCCGGCGGTGTGGTGGCTTGGCATCCTTGCACTGCTCTTCTGCGTGTGGCGGATGATGGCGGGCGCGAAGTGGTTCCGCGTCTGCGTCGGCGCGCTCATGGTGGCGTCGCTCGTCACCATGATCCTCACCTTCCACGCTGCCGAACCGGGAATAGATCCCATCACCAGCACCCAGCCCGGGCCCATCGGTCCGGTGGGCCCGCTCTTCTACCTCGGCTTCCTGGGCCTCGGGGTCTTCTGTGCCTGTGCGGGCATCTTCGCGGTCGTCTCACGCCGCTTCGTGCCCGCCTTCATCGTCCTCGGCTACATCGCCTCGTGGATGATGTGGGTGCCCGGCAACAAGGCGCGCGTCCTCTTCTTTTACCACGCCCTGGGGATGCTGATCTTCCTCGCCCTGGGCCTCGCCTACGCTCTCGCCGCGCTGCGCCACGTGCGCTTCTTCGCCGCCGGCCGGTGGTGGTCGCTGGCCCCGCTCGCCTATGCGGGAGTGGTGGCGGTGGTGGCCGCGTTCATCTTCTTCTACCCGGTCTGGACCGCCATCCCGCTGACCAGTCCGGACCAGCAGATGCGCCTGTGGGTGGACGCCTGGTAGGGCCATGACGGGTGCGGGGAGCCCTGCGCTCCGGCCGGCGCTCGGGGTCACCAGGTGACGGGGCCGGGGAGCGCCGCGCTCCTCCTGCTGCTCGCCGTCCTCGGTGCCGCCTCCGGCTTCGCCGTGCTCGGCATGGTGGTCACCCCGCTCCGGCTCGGCGAGCGGATCGCCATCGCGATCGTCGCGGCCTTCGCGCTCGACGCCACGGTCTGCTTCCTTCTCAGCCTCGGTCTCGGCCTCGGCCCGGCATCGATCATCCTGGCGCCGGTCCTGGTCGGGGGGGCGTCGCTCCTGCTCGCCCGGCGGCTCCGGGTCAGCGTGGTCGCCACCTGGCAGACCTCCCTGGAGGATGCCCGCGGCCGGTCCCGCGGCACCCTGGCCCTCGCGGTCATCGCCGTGGTCGCGGCGGTCGCATTCGCCCTCCTCCTCTCCCGGGCGATGTTCCAGGACGCCGCCGGCGATCTGCTCACCGGCTACTGGATCCCCGACTGGGGGCAGCACCTGATCACCGCATCCAGCTTCAGCACGGCCCAGAACTTCCCGCCCCAGAACCCGATCATGAGCGGCACCCCGCTCTACTACCCCTTCCTCCCCGACTTCACCTCCGGGATGCTGATGCGCCTCGGCCTCGGCGACGGTCCGTCGCTCTGGCTGCCCCAGGTGATCCTCGCCGTGGTGCTGGTGCTCCTGGTGGTGAGCCTCGCCGAGCGGCTCGGCGCACGCATGTCGGTGGGCGTGCTCGCGGTCCTCATCTGCTTGCTGGGTGGGGGGCTCGGCTTCGTCGGCGCCCTCCACGACGCCTGCACTGATGCCCACTACCCGTCCTCGGAATGCAGCGCGGGCTATGTCATCACCTCTCCCGCCGACGGCTTTGGCATCACCGCGGGCACCCTCCACGCCCTGCCCGGGCTGGTCGCCGACCAGCCGACCAGCTTCGACGGCATGACCTCGGCGCCCAACTCGGGGACCCCGGTCTTCTCCGACCAGGCGTGGTACACGCCGCTCTTCGCCTGGTGGCTGCCCCAGCGCACCCTGATGGAGGGCTTCGACGTCGTGGTGGCGTCCCTGGTGCTCCTCCTCGCCGTCTTCGAGCGGGCTCGAGCGCGGCTTTTCGACGTCGGCGTGGCCGGGCTCCTGGTAGGGCTGCTCCCCATCATCCACGTGCAGAGCCTCTTCGCCATCGCCGTCATCGCGATCGGTCTGGCGGCGATCCGATGGCGACGCGCATGGCTGCTGTTCGCCGGCGTGGCGGCTCTGGTCGCGGCCCCCCGGGTGATCCAGCTCATGCTCGCGCCCCACGGATCCGCCGCGCTCGGCAACCAGTACCCCTGGTTTGAGCCGGGCTGGCTGTCGGGTGCGATCAACACCGCTAGCCTCGCCCACTCGGTCACCCTCTCCGCGATCGGGAGCGCGATCGGTGACACCCTGCGCCTCCCCTTCAGCGGCACCTGGTGGGGGTTCTGGTGGGTCAACCTCGGGGTGGCGGTGCCGCTCTGCCTGGCCGTGCTGCTGCTGGCCGTCGCCCGGAAGTTCGGGAGAGGGGCGGTCCGCGGCGCGGCCGGACGCGTCCTCGGGGTCTTCCCCCCCGGCCTGCTGCGCCTCCTCTTCGCCTGCATCCCGATCTTCGTCCTGTGCAACGTCGTCGTCCTGCAGAGCTGGGATTGGGACAACACCAAGCTGCTCGTCTACTGGTATTTGGGGGTCGCCCTGGCGGTGTCAGCGATCACGGTATGGCTCTGGGTGGGGTGGTGGCGGCGCATCCTCGCCGTCCTCCTCGCCGGCAGCGTGCTGGCGACCGGCACGCTGGCTCTGCTGCGGGTCCTGCCCTATGAGGCGCCGTCGGCGTCGGTGACGGGCCCCTACGTCGTCGTACCCTCGAACGACATGGCGATGGTGGCCGCCCTCGACGCCAAGACGTCTCCCCACGCCGTCTTCCTGGTGTCGGGGAGCACCGACGATTTCTTCGACCCCATCCCGCTGCTCACCGGACGGCCGGTGGTGATGGGCTACTACCCCTGGCTGTGGAGCTACGGGCTGGACTACGGGCGGCGCCAGGCCGATGTCGCGGTCGCCACCTCAGGGTGTGGGACCACCTCCCTCCGAGATTGCGCGCCGATCCTCCAGATCCTCCATCTCTATGACATCAGCTACGTCGAGGTGAACCAGACCTTCACCGCGGCCGGGGTCAGGTGGTGGGCAGCGCAGCAGCTCCCGGTCATCGCGTCCGCGCCGGGCATCACCGTCTACGACGTGCGCGGGGTCTCATGAGTAGCCCCCGGTCGTGAGCACCTCTCTCGTGCATCCCGAGGTCGTGGACGCCCACATCCACGTCATGCCGGACCGGGTGTGGCGCGACCCGGCCGCGGTCGCCGCCGCCGATCCCTGGTTCGCCGCCTGTCACGCGGGGAAGCAGAGGCTGGCGGGCGAGGACGACCTGCTCCGTCACCTCGACGAAGAGCGGATCGATCGTGCCGTGGTCTTCACCTGGCCGTTCGCCGATCCGCGGCTCTGCGCCGAGGCCAACGACTGGGTGGCCGCCCTGCAGCGCCGGCACCTCGGCCGGATCGCCGGCTGCGGCATCGTCCAGCCCGCCGACCCGGGCGCCGCCGAGGAGTTGCGCCGCTGCGCCCGGCTCGGGCTTCGTGGCGTCGGGGAGCTCAACGCCGACGCGCAGGGATTCGCCCTCGACGGGGACGAGCTGGCGCGGCTGGCCGCCCTCTCCACCGAGCTCGACCTCCCCTGGACGCTCCACTGCAGCGAGCCGGTCGGGCATGCCTACCCGGGAAAGGGGACGGCCACCCCGGACCGGTTGGTCCGCTTCCTCGATCGTGCCGGCGGTCTTCGGGTGGTGGCCGCCCACCTCGGCGGCGGGCTACCCCTCTACGCCCACATGCCCGAGGTCAGGGAGCTGTGCACCCGGGTCTGGTTCGACACCGCGGCTCTGCCTCACCTCTACCGTCCCAGCGCCCTTCGCGCGATGGCCACCCTGGTGGGCGCCGAGCGGCTCCTGCTCGGCACCGACTTCCCCCTGCTCGGGCTGGCCCGCTACCGCCGCGCCCTGGACGAGGCGGGACTCGACGAGACCGAGCTGGGGCTCATCCTCGGAGGCAGTGCTGCCGCCGTCTGGCGCTGGTGAGCAGGGTGCCAGGGTCAGCGCCCGCCGGTGACGTCCAGGATGGCTCCGGTGGTGTAGGGCGACTCGTCGCCGAGGAGCCAGGCGATGGCCGCGGCCACCTCCTCGGGGCGCCCGGCCCGCTGTGCCGGGATCGTCGACGCGAGGCGCGCGACCCGGTCCGGCTGGCCACCGCTCGCGTGGACCCCGGTGTCGACGATGCCGGGACGGACGGCGTTGAC
>PLNE01000106.1 GCA_003141695.1 Candidatus Dormiibacterota bacterium | reverse complement strand
CGCATGGACGCAATCTCGCCCGAAGGGGCGCGAGGGAGCATCCTACCAGCGCCGGGGCTCCGGCGTCAATTCAGCTGCGAGTTCGGGGGCCGGTCCGCGGCTCCGCCCGCCAATTCAGCGGTCCTGGTGGAGCCGCCCGCCCGTTCCCCAGCTGCCGTCGGCGGTCCGCACCGCGGCGTCCAAGCCCCCCTGCCGGTGCCCCGGGGCAGAAGCTACCGGCCCGGCGCCTCCCTCCTCACCCGGCGGGGGCGGGCGTCCGCCGCCTTGAGCGAGGCCAGCGGGCGGAGCCGGTGCTCGATCTCGGCGAGGCCGGCGGCCACCACCGCGTTGACCACCTCCTGGGAGGACTTGTAGGCGGGGCCGGCCTCGTCGAGGGGCACCCGGCCGTCGGCGTTGACCACGATGCCCGGGCTCCGGTATTCGGCGTCGATGGCCGTCTGGTCGAGCTGCCGCGTCGCCGCCGACCTGGAGAGGCGGCGGCCGGCGCCGTGGTTGACCGAGTACGCGCTGGCGACGGCGCCGGGGAGGGGCCGGAGGATGAAGGAGAGGTCGAGGTTTGACCCCGGGATGAGGACCGGGTGGCCGCGCTCCGCCCACATCGTCCCGGCGAGCGCGGGATGCCCGGCCGGGAAGGCCCGGGTGGCCCCCTTCCGGTGCACATGGACGTCCCCGAACTCGGGGTGGGTCTCGCGCTGGACCAGGTTGTGGCTGATCTCGTAGACCAGCTCCAGCGGCTCGCCGAAAGTCTCCTCGAAGGCGGCCCCCACCTCCTCCGCGATCACCATCCGGTTGACGATCGCGAAGTTGGCGCCGGCTGCCACCGCGTTGAGATAGGCACGGTGATGCACCGAGTCGGGCGTGAAGTAGCCGAGGTCGAGGTTGGCGATGACGCCGGGCCTCTCCGCCCTCGCGAGCTCGAAGTAGTTGGTGGCGAGCCCGTGGCCGAAGCCCCGGCTGCCGGTGTGGACCTGGACGAAGAGGGTGCCCGCCTCGATGCTCTCCTGGAGCTCGATGAAGTGGTTGCCNNCGGTCGAAGCGGGAGCCGTACCTCTCCACATAGTGGGCCGCGCCGCCGCGGCAGATCGCCTCGAACTCGGGACGCTCGAGCCGGCGCATCGGGGTCCGGCTGGCCGCCCCGGCCCCCATGGCCACCCGGCCGAGCACGGCGCGGTTGAAGGCGAGGCGCTTCTCCGGGGTCGCCCTCCCGGCGGGCACCTCCGACCGGGCGGAGACCATGCCGCAGCCGATGTCAAAGCCGAGCGGCCCCATGGCGACGGCGCCGTCGGTGGCGTCGGTCAGGATCACCGAGCCGACCGGGACCCCGTAGCCGACGTGGACGTCGGGAGTGATGGCCACCAGGCGGGTGCCGGGGAAGCGGGTGGCGTTGACGATCTGGGGGTAGACGCCCTCTCCGGCCTCCTCGAGCAGCGCGGGGGTGAGGAAGAGGCGCACCGGGACCTCGCCGGTGTCCTCGGTGGCGAGGTCGAACCAGCCTCCCGGGTTGGCCAAGGCCAGCTCTTTCCAGCGCGTGGCGCCGGTCGGTGGCGACCGTGTCGATGACGCCGGCCGGGGCCTTGCCACCTCAGCTGAACTTCGCATAAGTGCTCATGCCCCCGTCGACCACCACCGTGGTCCCGGTCAGGTAGGCGGCCTGGTCGCTGGCCGCCCAGGCCACCGCCGCCGCGATCTCCTCGGGCCGGCCCCGCCGGCCGAGGGGGATATCGGCCTCGACACGGCGGCGGACCTCGGCGTCCTCGAGAGACGGCGAATTGGCGAAGGTGGCGATGGCCCCGGGTGCGATGGCAAGCACCCGGATGCCCAGAGGGGCCCACTCCCGGGCGACGGTCTGGGTGAGCAGCTTGATCCCGGCCTTGGAGGCGCAGTAGTGGGCGAATCCGGGCCAGGGGATGAACTCGTGGACCGAGCTGATGTTGACGATCACCCCCCGCTTCTGGGCCGCCATCAGCCTGCCGGCCTCGCGCAGGCAGAGGAAGGTGCCGGTGAGATTGGTCCGAAGGATCTCTTCCCAGAGGTCGAGCGGCATCTCCAGGGTGGGGGCCTGCTTCTGGGTGCCGGCGTTGTTGACCAGGATGTCGAGACCGCCGAGGCGGTCCCCGCACTCCGCCACCATCCGCACCACGTCCGCCTCGACCCCCACATCCGCCTGGACAGCGTAGGCACGAGTGCCGGACGGGTCGATCCCGGCGGCCACCGCCTCGGCATCGGGACGCTCCCGGTCCGAGTAGTAGTTCACGGCGACCCGCGCCCCCTCCTCTCCGAGGCGCAGCGCGATCGCCCTGCCGATGCCACGGGACGCGCCGGTGACGAGAGCTCGCCGTCCCTCGAGAAGCATCTCCGGGTCCTCCTGGTGCAGATCCGCGGATACCTGAGGCCGCCCGCGCTCGCTGCGCGGATCCGACCGGCCTCCTTTCTATGGTGGGCCACGCGTCTGCTATCCTCGCCGTCTCACCGGATCCATCACAGCGCTCAAGCATCTCGCCCGAGACCGCAGGCGGGGGTCACCCCTCAATCTCCTGCGCAGGTGGGATCGGCCGTCCGGCCCGGCGTCCTCGTGACGCCCGCCGTCCGCCGCTCTCACAGGGCGGTTGTGGCGGCCCGCCTGGAGGACAGATACCGATGCCCAAGGCCACGACCGCCGAGGAGGCGGCCCAGCGCGCCGGCCCCCGCAAGCGGGCGACGGTGGAGAGCCTCGCCGAGAAGCTCGGCCGGGCCACCTCGGCCATCGTCACCGACTACCGGGGCCTGACCGTCAAGCAGCTCGAGGAGTTGCGCACCCAGCTGCGGAGCCAGGGGATCGACTTCCAGGTCGCCAAGAACACCCTCGCCCGCAGGGCCGCCCGGGAGGCCGGCATCGGCGACCTGGGCTCCGTTCTCAGCGGGCCGGTGGGTCTGGCACTCGGGTTCGGTGAGCTCTCGGTTCCGGCCAAGGTCCTCAGCGACTACCACCGGGTCAACCGCCGGCTCCCCCTCATCGCCGGGTTCGTCGAGGGGCAGGTGCTCGACGCCCGCGGGGTCCAGACGCTCGCCGAGCTGCCGCCGCGCGACGTCCTGCTCGCCCAGCTCGCCGGCACGATCCAGTCCCCGCTCACCCGCCTGGCGGGCGCTCTCGCCAGCATCACCGGCAACCTCGCCGCCACCCTCGACGCCTACCGGGCAAAGCTCGAGGCCGCCTGACCCCGTCGCTCCGCCCACCTTCCGTGTCCGATCCGATCAATTGAATCAATCCAGGAGATGACCAACATCATGGCAACCAAAGCCATCACCCCCGAGGAGTTCGTGGACGCGCTCCCGTCGTGGAGCGTTCTCGACGTCATCAACGCCGTGAAGCTCATGGAGGAGAAGCTCGGCATCAAGGCGGCCGCCGCNNGACGCCAAGGTCAACGTCATCAAGGCCGTCCGCGAGATCACCGGCCTGGGCCTCAAGGAGTCCAAGGACCTCGTCGACGCCGCCCCCAAGCCCGTCCGCGAGGCGGTGCCCAAGGAGGAGGCCGACCAGGTCAAGGCGAAGCTCGAGGAGGCCGGCGCCTCCGCCGAGATCCGCTGAGCAGGCTGGCCGCCGCGCCAATGGCGGCGGGGAAGGCGAACCGTCCTCGGATCTCGCCAGACCCCGCCGCCGGCGGCCGGCAGTTTGAATAGGGCCGAACCGGGTAGACTGGAAAGCCTGGGCATCCTGCTACGGCGACCCGAACATCCGCTCGCGCGGGCGCGGAACTCCGCGCTCGGGAGCTGGCGGGTTTGGTATGCTGTCAGATTGTGCCCGTCACCGTCGGCGTCCGCGCGTAGCCGCTTGTCAGGGGAACTCTAGCACATGGTCCTTTCTGCTTCCACGCCCTCCAGCATCCGTCACAACTACGGTCAGATCGCCGACAAGCTGGAGGTGGGGAACCTCATCCAAACCCAGTTGGATTCATTCGCTTGGTTCTGTCGGGAGGGGCTGCGAGAGCTCTTCGACGAGATCAACCCGATCACCGACTACACCGGCAAGAACTACGAGCTGCGCTTCCTCGACTACGAGTTCGGGGTGCCCAAGTTCGATGAGGAGGAGTGCCGGCAGCGGGACATGACCTTCAGCGCCCCGCTCCGGATCAAGACCCGCCTCCACATCAAGACAGGGGAGAACGCCGGGGAGATCAAGGAGACCGAGGTCTTCATGGGCGACTTCCCGATGATGACCCCGCAGGGCACCTTCATCGTGAACGGCACCGAGCGCGTCGTGGTCAGCCAGCTGGTGCGCTCCCCCGGCGTCTACTTCACCGGCTCCGAGGACCGGGTGTCCGGCCGGATGCTGTTCTCCGCCAAGCTGATCCCCAACCGGGGGGCCTGGCTCGAGATCGAGACCTCCAACAAGGACGTGCTGACGGTCAAGATCGACCGCAAGCGCAAGGTCCCGGTGACCACCCTGGTGCGGGCCCTCGGCTACGCCGGCAACGACGACATCCGGGCCTTCTTCGCCGACGCCGACAACGATCCCGAGCACACCTACATCCAGGCGACCCTGGAAAAGGACGCCACCAGCTCGGTCGAGGAGGCGCTGATCGAGCTCTACCGCAAGATCCGCCCCGGCGACCCGCCCACGGTGGAGAACGCCCGCAACCTGCTCAGCTCGCTCTTCTTCAACCCTCGCCGCTTTGATCTGAGCAAGGTGGGCCGCTTCAAGCTGGACAAGAACCTGGGCATCCCCGAGGACGAGGCCCGGGAGCGGGCCCTGGACAAGGAACGGCGGGTGCTGGACAACCAGGACTTCGTCTCGATCGTCCGCAAGCTGATCTCGCTCAACAACGGCATGGGCGAGTCCGACGACATCGACCACCTCGGCAACCG